>CALMKH010000189.1 GCA_937867025.1 uncultured Bacteroidota bacterium
TCGGTCAGGACAAAACAGCTCATTTCAATGCCGTGAAGGAACTCTTCAATCACCACTTTATTGCCGGCCTGACCGAATTTTCCACCCAGTATATCCTGTAAAGAGGCTTTTGCTCTCTCGATATCTGGCTCGATCAGCACACCTTTCCCAGCAGCCAGGCCATCAGCTTTCAGCACGTAGGGAGGTTTCAGCGATGCAAGGAATGCCATGCCTTCATCCATATTCGCGCTTGTGACAGTCAGGTACGCGGCTGTGGGAATGCCGTGCCTCAGCATAAAGGATTTAGAAAAATCCTTACTGCCTTCAAGCATGGCGCCCGCTTTCTCAGGTCCCAGGATCATGAGGCCGGAAAACCTGCCATCGTTCCTGAAAAAGTCCACAATTCCTGCCACCAGCGGATCTTCAGCAGCGGGTATCAGCATATCGATTTTATATTCCAGACAGGCCCCGGCCACCGCCGCAAAATCCATAGGCGAGATGGGAAGGTTGATTCCGACTTCGCCGGTGCCTGCGTTCCCGGGGCCGATGTATAACTTGTCACATAAGGGGCTTTGCCTGATTTTTGACGCAAAGACGTGTTCGCGTCCACCACTGCCCAGTATCAGGATATTCATGTCACAAAATTATGTCATTGCAAAGATGTGTTACACACAGTCAATTCACATCCGGGTGGATTCATATCGCGAGGTAATGATAAAGGCTTAAAAAAAGAATGCCGCATGGGAGCGGCATTCCTGAAGTGCCCAGGACCGGAGTCGAACCGGTACGGGGGTGAACCCACAGGTGTTTGAGACCAGCGCGTCTACCAATTCCGCCACCTGGGCTTGCCTTTGAGTCGTATTGACTCAAAAAGGAGTGCAAATGTAACGTTAAAAAACAATAACTCAAAATTTATCGGCAACCTGAAGAATCGCTGCCGTCACAAACAAAAAAGCCGGGATTCCCCGGCTTCCTGAAATTATTTCTTATTGGATAACATTTCAATTTCCTTGGTTGCTTCCTTGTTGTCAGGATCAATCTCAAGTATCTTGTTGAAGTATTCCTTCGCCTTGGCTTTATCATTGGAGGTGAGCGCAACATAGGCGAGATAATTGTAAGCCTTTATCATGTTGGATTTATTCCTGTCCACATCTGTGGATGCCATTTCAATGAACTTCAGATAATGCGCCGATGCAAGACCTTTAAGGTTTTCCTGGTCTTCGAGCATCAGCATCGAATTACCCCTCCAGAGATACCCGTCCGGCGATTTAGGCTGCAACCTTACAAAATCACCAAAGGTGGTATCCGCATTTACATAGTCGCCAAATGAATAATAAGCCCTGCCGAGGTAATAATAATCGAGTGAGAACATGGGCCTTTCCATAGCCTTCCTTATCTTATACTGCTCGATGGATTCCTGGTACCGCTTTGAGAAAAAGAGCGCCTTGGCATACTCCGACCTGAGATCTGCATTGGCGGTATCTTTTTCCACAGCCAGTTTAAAATACTTGTTTGCATTGGCAGTATCCCCATTTGCGGAAGCAATCCTTCCGGCATAACCCAGGTCGAGACCGATGATCTTGTTCATACCTACATATTTCCAGAATTTATCCATGGACTGCTGGGCTTCCATTGGTTTTTTCTTTTCATAATAGGAATAAGCCAATATCCTGTGAAAAATATAATTGGTAGAATCCGTTTTCAGAAATTCATTCACCTCATCAATGGCTTTGTCATATTCCTTCAACTGGAAAAGGAAACCTCCGTACACCGCTTTTGCCCTGCTGTCGTTTTCATTCATGTCGACATATTTTTTATATTCGGAAGTTGCTTTTTCATAATCCTTGGTAAGGAAATAAAGCTCTCCCAGCTCTTTATGCAAGACGCTTATATCCGGATTGATCTTATTGGCTTTCTCAAGAAACCTGATGGCATATTCGTAATTGGTGGCTGAATAATAAAGCCTCCCGATGCGCATATTGGTCAGCACGTTATTGGAATCAAGGGCAAGGGCTTCCTCATATTGTGTCATCGCCCTGCCGCCAGCCTTCCTGTCGGTTGCAGCCTGTGCAAGGTACAGGTCTCCCAGCATCAGGCCATAGTATATATTGGTGGGTTCGAGCTGACGGGCCATATCGACATAGCGTATATAGGCTTCCACATTGACAGGTTCAGGCTGATATGCCAGGAACCCGGCCTGAAAGAAAATCTCGGCATTCCTGTGTTTTGAGGCTGAAAATGCCTTGTTGATATGGGTTTTAACCTCGTTGGTATCTTTGCCGGCCATCACTGCAAGCCTTGCATGTGCCAGATGACCATAGGCATCTGTTGCGGCCGTGGCTTTCTGGTAAAATACATATGCAGAATCGGCCTGGCCCATCCGGAGATACACATTGCCTAAATAGAATGCGGCAACAGGAGATTGACTGGTATTGTATAATGCCCTGAATTCCTTCCTGGCTTTAACAAAGTTTTCATTTTGAAGTTCCCCCCTGGCATGTTCCAGAGATTGTGAATGTGCGACATTCAGGGTAAGTGCTGAACAAATAAGTGCAAATAAACGTTTCATATAATTAATCAGTATGGATATTCACCTCTCTGCCTGGGAAGATGGCCGGACAAAGTCCGAATTTAAGTACCAACCTCTGGCCTCGTGGTTTAAATAGATAATTTACAAAATTAGTGCCTGATTTTTTTTCCATGTTGCAATTTACAAATACAACAGGTGAAATCAGGGGGTATTGGCGGGTTGCAATGCTTTGCTGCGATGGTTTTATTGCCTGTGTTTTTCCGATAGAATCTGTATAAACGACTGGTAAAACCCTGAGACCTTTCATCATAGCCGCTGTACTTTCCGATTCCGGATCTGAAATATAAGAAAATGGAATGATGCCGATGGTTGAAGGATCGGTCCGGAGGTATTCCAGCAATTCCTGCACATTATTTTTGGCATAAAGCCTGGAAACCTGCTCATTGCTCAATGAAAACCTGTTTTTGATAAACTGAACCGCCTGTGCATGGCTGTTCTCCACCGCGATCCGGCCACTCAGGGCACCTTTCCCGCTGAAATAGGCCTCAAGGTCCGATAATGCCAACTTGTCCACAGCGGACGAGGAACTGACAATACAGGCATACGCATCTTTTGCGAACGTATATTGTTTGGGCGGGAAATCCTCTTTTACTTTCAGGTGCCCGGCCTCCTTTTCATTGAGATTCCGGTGCAGTACGGCGCAGCTGACCTTGTTTTTCAGCAAACCATCAACAATTAGAGCTTCATCGTAAAATTGCAGCTGTATAGAAGGCTCATTATAAGTATTTTCGAATGCTTTTTTGTGTTCCTTCATAAACAAAGCCAGGCTGGTATCCACCCATATATGAAGGGTGTCCTGCGTTTTATCGGCTGTTTTTTCGTTTTTTGACGATGGACCGCCACAGGAGGTTAACATTACTCCAAGGACAAGCCATATAACGATATGCACTTTATTCTTCATTCTCATTTCTCAACTCCGCCTTGAAATCCTGATAAGTCCTGACCATCCTGTAGCTTCCGTACAGGAGAATGATCACTGCATACATGTTCTTCACGGATTTGTCCAGGTCGGGCAAAATACCCGAGAAGTAAAAAATAACAGCGAAACAAATAAAGAGTACGTAGATCGCAAACTTGAAAATATAAACCGGATGCCGTATGAGCTGCCTGAACATCTAAACTCCCGGGCTAATAATCTTCCTCACTCTGGCTGACGAATTCTATTGGCAGAATACACCAGGACTTCACTTCCTTACCGCCTCTTTTTCCCGGCAGGAACATCTTGTTAGCCCTTTTTACCACCCTCATGGCTTCGTTGTCCAGGTTCTTGTACTTATTGCTTTTGTAAATAGATACGTTATCCACAGTTCCGTCGATATCCACAGAGAATTTCACCCACACCTTGTCTTCGACGCCGTTGGCTTCCTCGTCCTCAGGATATTTCAGGTTCTTATCCAGGAAAGCCTGCATCGCGTCAGGTCCGCCCTTGAATCTGGCGGGCTGATCCACTTCTGTGTAGATAGTAGGCTCCTTGGGCGCGTCGGCTACTTCTTCAAATATTTGCGGGGCATCAGCCGGAGGGTCCGGTGCATCAATATCCTGTTTGCCCGCTTCCTTTACTTCCTCTACCTTAGGCGGATCTTCCGTGACCTCTTCCTTTTTGGCTGCCACCAGCTCCATGAATCTCTGCGTTGGCCTTTTTACCTCCACAGGTGGTGGTGGCGGTGGTGGTGGTGGCTCATCCGGCTTCAGTGAAGGAGGTTCGGAGAGGGTAATGGTTGTCGTATCCAGTTTTTCTTCAGGCTTATCCTTAAATATTCCTAAAGCCTTTCCCATTTTGGGAGTATACAGTGAGAAAACAAAAATACCAACGCTCAGGCCGAGCGCTTTCAGCAGGTGTTTCTTGTATGTTTCCCGTAAATAATAAGCGCCATATTTCTTGTTTCTGTTGTCAAAAACAATATCGTCCATGGACTGCTTAAAATAATCTTCGTGTTGATTGTCCATAATTGCTCTTTTTTAAATCTTAATACGCCTTGTCTCCAAAAGGTAAATTACTCATCTGAAGTTTATGGTGTGTTAACCGTTTCAGCGCTTCCCCCATTCTTTATCGCTTCTATTTCCTCAGGCTGCGCATCCTGCAGGGTATAGCGCTTCACCCCGGTAATATCCATTTCATCAAGGGCATCCACCATATCCTTATAACTTGCATTTTCAGTCGTTTTGATAATGCAGATCATGGTATCCTTGTTGCGGTAATCAGGGTTTTTTTCCAATGCCTCCTGCTTTTTATAAATGACATCCCTTATTCCATCTTCATTCTGAAAACCTGTCTTTTTAAGGTTCGCCGCCGTTTCACCTTCATAATACCAGACCGAATGTTCCTTGTCCAGGAGAATGGTCAACAACAGTTCTTCATTGACCTTTGTTATATCCTTTTCATCCTTAACAGGCATATTCAGCTCCATCGCATTGGGTTTGTTCAATGTGGTGGTCAGCATAAAAAAGGTGATCAGAAGAAATGCGAGGTCCACCATGGGTGTAAGGTCCACCTTGGTTGACATTTTTTTCGAGCGGGTTTTCCCGCCGTGTTTCTTTTTACTGCCGCTCTCCGCGGTATTTAATTCTGCCATGACTTATTCTTCTTCTTCTCTTGGTGTTACTCTGTCTTCAGAACTTCCGGCCAGCGTGGTGATCAGGTTCATCTTATGAATTTTCACGCGCTCGGTCAATGTATTTATTACCAGCTTGATATCCTTGATGCTCGCATCCTGATCGCCTTTGATGGCAATTTTGAGTCGAGGATCAACGTACCGCGACTGCAGCACCCATTCGTATAGCTCATTATTGGCTGAATCCTTGGGTATGCCACGCTGCTTGTACGCCTTGTATTGCTCGGGGTTGAGGTTCAAAACAGCCGGCATTTCGCGCAATGAGAATCCGAACATGTCAAGCCCCTTGAAAGCCCTTTTCTGGTTCTCTGAAAGCTTGATTTCCGGATGTTTCTTCAACATGCGTTCCAGCAGCAATTCCCTGTCGCTGGTTTCGGTAAGGGCAAAATATGCGGCGCCTTCGCGATCAACAGTGATGGTCATGATCTTGTCAAGCTTGATCTGAGACCTTGAGTTGGGCACATCGACAGGAATCGCTTCTGGCGGCCTGAACTTGGAGGTGAGCATAAAGAAAGTAAGCAGCAGGAATGACACGTCGCACATGGCGGTCATGTCTATTGAAGTGCTCTTCCTTGGAATTTTAATTTTTGGCATAATCTCAGGTTAATTACCAAAAAAGGGTTATTTATTTTTTGATGCAAAGGTCTGTGAAATGCTGAATCCGATCTCGTCGATACCGTAAGTCAGCTTATCAATCATGCCTGTAAATACGTTATAGAATATAATTGCCAGGGCCGATGTTCCGATACCAATGGCTGTATTAATCAACGCCTCGGAAATACCGGAAGACAGCGCGGCAGGGTCAGGAGTACCCGCTGTAGCGAGTGCGTCGAACGCCCTGATCATACCCAATACTGTTCCGAACAGACCGATCAGTGTGGCAATAGAGGCGATCGTTGCAAGGATTGAGAGGTTTTTCTCAAGCATTGGCAATTCGAGGGATGTAGCCTCTTCCATTTCTTTCTGGATGGCAAGCACCTTCTGCTCTTTTTCAAGGGTGGTATCCCTTTCCATTTCGGAATATTTAACCAATCCTGATTTTACCACATTGGCCACAGAGCCTTTCTGTTTATCGCAGTCAGCCATAGCCTGGGTCACATTTCCATTGCTCAGGTTGGTTTTGATCTTTTGCAGGAAGATTTCCATAGAACCTTTACCTTTTGCTGAATATACGGTAAAGAGACGCTCTATTACAACTGTAAAAACCGTCAGAAAACACGTTAACAAAACAGGTACCACAAATCCTCCTTTATAAATCAAGGCAAAATAATTGCCTGCTTTCGGAGAACCATCAGCATTAAAATTACCCGGATCACCAAAGACAAACAGATATAGCAATACTGAAACTATGAATGCTAATGGAATGGTAAGTATGCTTACCCAGTTCGTTGATTTTTTGACATGTACTTTACTCATTTTTATAAAAAATTAATTTTAAGAACGCAAAAGTAAAAGAGTTATTTTAAATTACCGCAATTTTTTTTGTTGAAACCTTAAATCCGGCGGATAAAAAAATCTGACCCCCAAGACCTGCGCGTGAAGCAGGCCTTTTTCTTAACCTAAATTTAACATCACACGACCTGATTTGCTGAGATTTATCATTAAAAAAATTTGTCATCAGGCGTGGAATTATCCGGTTAGTTTTTTCATTTAGACACTATGTGATTTGGGAACGCTGCAATGAATAAAAAAAAACATTGCTGATTTTAAGCTTCGGACAGTGCGCCCGGCAGTTTTCCGGGATTCAGACGACGTTTTTCCGCAGTGATGCACTTAATCGTCAACACGGAAAGTACCCGGGGCCTGCTAGCATAGAAGGACAACAGCATATTTAATTTTCTATATCAAAACTTATTAAATTTTTTTAATGCATGACTTTGAAATCTGCATTATATTCTTATTTTTGACCCCTAATTAAACATTAACATTATATGAAAATCCTAAAAAGAATCCTGCTCGGACTGCTTGGTTTGATTGCCTTGCTGTTACTTATCGGGCTGTTTGTGAAAAAAGAGTACACTGTAGAACGTGAAGTTACGATCAACAAGCCCAGTCAAGAGGTTTTTAATTACCTCAGACTCCTGAAGAACCAGGATAATTTTAGCAAATGGGCTAAAATGGATCCGGGCATGAAAAAAACCTATACCGGGACGGACGGAACAGTAGGTTTTGTTTCAGCGTGGGAAAGCGATAGAGATAGCGTCGGTGCCGGTGAACAAGAAATAAAGGCTATTGAGGAAGGTAAAAGGATCGATTATGAACTGCGTTTCAAAGAACCATTTGAAAGCACTGCCAGCGCATCAATGTCCACAGAAGCCACAGGTGAAAACCAGACCAGGGTCAAATGGTCATTCAAAGGCAGCATGCCTTACCCCATGAACTTGATGCTGCTGTTCATGAACATGGACAAGATGCTCGGCAACGACCTTTCGACCGGATTGAACAACCTGAAAGGCATTATGGAACAAATGCCTTCTGCCCCTGCTCCTGCAGATCCGGTTTCTGCACAGGATTCAACTGCTGCAGATTCGGCCAACAAGGCTGCTGCAGGAAAACCATAACAGCATATTCTATGACACTATAAAAAAGCCCCGGCCATTCCGGGGCTTTTTTATTATCCCACGGCTTACCGGAAGGCCTCCGGATGGCAGCGGCAGCCGGCGACATGCATGCTGGGCGCTTTGCATGCACGGGCAAGGTGGCGCGGAGCAAACCATTACGCGGCATAACAAACGCCGGCACTGCATGGCGACGCTATAGCGTACAGCCGGTAAAAGGCCCCTGTAGTAAAAGGACAAATGCTTCCATATTTTTTCCCTAATCACTTCCAGATGTGAATCATACAACCTTTTTATCAAGTCCTATAATGCCGGGTTTAGGTTGCGATGCCAATTTTGCGGATATAATTTATTACACAACTAAATTTAAAACATCCTATGAAATCAACATTCAAATTACCAACATTCCTGTTGCTGGGACTTAGCCTTTGTCTAGGACAGCAGCTGCAGTCACAGACCGACACAACCATCAGAAAAAGATCGACTGAAACCCGGGATACCACTATTATCAACCGTTCGAGCGACACCAGCATAAGGGGACGGGCGACCGCCCCGGTTCCGGCAGATACGGATGATGATGATGAATTTTACCAGGGTGAGCTTGGCTTCCGTTTCCTGCCTACCTTTACATCGCTTGAATTCCAGACAGTAGATGAAGGCACCGTTAAAGGCGAGGTGATCATGGGTTACGGCTTCAGCGGGCTCCTTGCATGGAACTTTACAGAGCATGCAGGCATCCAGGGTGAAATTATCTATAATTCGCTGACCCAGAAATACAGGGACAGGGAACTTGAGCGCCGCATTGACATAAGTTATATCAATTTTCCTCTGCTCTTATCACTTAACACGGATAAATCGCGTCCGGTGAACCTGAATTTTGTCGTCGGTCCACAGATCGGCTACAACATCGGTTCGCGGGTAGAAACTTCGGGCGGACCCGAAGCGGATACCATACAGGCTGTACTGGCAGTAAGGAAAGGTGATTTCGGATTTGCCTACGGTGCGGGGCTTGACATCAAGCTCAATGAGGAAGGCAATTTCCGGCTCGACCTCGGTTACAGAGGCGTATACGGCCTGGTGAACATCAATGACAACAGCGGCACCCGTACGACCGACAGTTATTATATCCTTGAAAAGTCGAGACTGAAAACCAATTCCATGTATATCGGCTTCACTTTCCTGTGGTAGGCTGAACCGGTTGGTAATATATAATATTTATTTATTTCAGCGTAAGCAACCTTTAGGCCGTACCATGCAATTTTGCATCATGGGATACGCTTGACCCCGTATATTATCAGGTTTAACTACAACAATAAAAAACATTAACAATTATGGCAACAAACACTCAATCTCCTACCCGAAGCAACAGGACACGTTCATCGCTTTTAAGTCCGTTTGACAGGTTCCTCAGGAACGATTTTTTCAGGAACGATTTTCTTGATCTCTTGAATGAACGCTCATCTGACACGGTACCTTCCGTGAATATCACGGAGACCAAAGACGCCTTCAATGTCGAAATGGCCGCGCCTGGCCTGAAGAAAGAGGATTTTAATGTGCAGCTGGAAGGAAACGTTCTGACGATTTCATGCGAGAAAGAATCTGAGAACAAGGAAGATGGACAGGAAGGTCAGAATTACTGGAGGCGTGAATATAACTATTCCAGTTTTTCGCGTTCAATGACACTTCCCGAAACTGCCGATCCTTCAGGCATCAATGCCCGGTACACGGACGGCGTTCTGACGCTTGCCATACCCAAAAAAGCCGGACCCGACAGAAAACAGGGTCAGCGGATAGAGGTCAAGTAATCAGGTTTACCTGAAACCGTTAAAAAGAAGCCCTGATTTGTATGGCATATCAGTGTCCATACATGCAGGGCTTTTTGTTTTAGTACAATGGGGATATCTTTGCGGCAAGGTCTAATCCCCACATATGAATAAATTATTGAAAAAACTGATTCTATATTCGCTTAGGGAAAAGGCCGGCACTGTCAACAAGAATTATTCCGACTATGCCATCGGGAAGGAACTGGTGGAAATGCGGGTGACAGGGTTAAGATTGCTCAAGGATTTTGCACTCATCACCATCGGTATCTTTTCCGCTTCGTTCGGCTTCAAGGGTTTTCTTCTTACGAACCGGTTCATCGACGGCGGTGCAACCGGCATATCTCTGCTGATTTCGGCCCTGGCAGATATCCCCCTGTATATCCTTATCATCTGCATTAACATCCCCTTCATTTTTCTGGGGTATAAAATCATCGGAAAGGGGTTTGCCGTCAAGACCGCACTGGCTATATCAGGACTGGCCCTCTGCCTTGCCACGGTGGAGTTTCCGAATATAACAAACGACAATGTGCTTGTATCCGTTTTCGGAGGGGTTTTCCTGGGCGCCGGCATAGGATTTTCAGTCCGGGGAGGCGCGGTTATAGACGGCACCGAAGTTCTGGCCATTTACCTCAGCCGCAAGCTGGGCACAACCATCGGCGACATTATTATCTTCATCAATGTGCTGATCTTTTCGGCGGCCGCATATCTCCTTTCCCCGGAAATCGCCCTATACTCCATGATCACTTACCTGAGCGCCTCAAAGACCCTTGATTTTATCATTGAAGGCATAGAAGAATATACAGGGGTCACCATCATTTCTTCGCATAACGAAGAAATACGTCAAATGATCATCAATAAACTAGGCCGCGGGGTTACCATCTATAAGGGAAAGGCCGGGTTTGGCAAAAAAGGTGAAACACGCGAAATGGATATCGTCTATACAGTTATCACAAGGCTGGAGCTTAACAAGCTGAATTCGGAACTTGAAAAGATAGACCCGAATGCATTCGTCGTTACAAGCAGTATCAAGGATACCAAGGGAGGCATGATCAAGAAACGTCCTCTCAAACATTAAACCTTTATGTGCAGCTTAAATGCCTGCAAATTTGATACATGCCATATTGGAATGGTATAACATTTTACTGCATTCTTATAAGAGCTATTTTTTTATATTCTTTCAACTTTGCATAAGATTTATAACTAAACAAACATTATGAAACGATCATCAACAGCCGTTTGGAACGGTTCAGGAAAAGAAGGCAAAGGACATCTGACCACTCAAAGCGGAGTACTCAACAAAACATCTTATGCCTGGAACACACGATTTGAAAACGAACCCGGCAGCAATCCGGAGGAACTGATCGCAGCAGCGCATGCAGGATGCTTCACAATGAAACTGAGCTTTGTACTTGGCGAGGCAGGTTTTACCCCAACAAACATTGAAACACGCTCGGAGGTAAGCCTTGAAAGCGGGGTAATTACCGGCTCTCATCTCGAAGTGAAAGCCAGCGTACCGGGCATCGGCAGGGAAAAATTCGAAGAATGCGCTCAAAATGCCAAGGAGAATTGTCCCGTTTCAAAAGCCCTGAATATCAAAATCACGATGGAAGCTTCGCTTGAAGATGCTTCCGGAAGCAGCAACTAAACAACAAATACTTATGAAATCCACAAGAAACAGCAACATCACCAAACAAAGCAAACAGGGGCCTTCCAACAAACCGCGTCCTGAGATAAGGGATGATATGGATAGCCGCAAGACAAAGGACATCCTCCCGAAGATTCCCGAGGATAAGCGGGGCAAGAAAAATTATTGATCATGTTCCGGTAAAGTAAATTTTTACGGATGGCCAAGTTAAAAACACATTTAAAAAATTACTGGGAGATCACTAAAAAAACATTCGTTGCCTGGAATAAAGCCGATCCGTTCCGCCAGAGCGCAGTAGTTGCATATTACGCCGTTTTTTCAATTCCGGCTTTGCTTGTGATAGTCATTACCTTCGCGGGATTTGCATTCGGCGAAGAGGCCGTACAAGGGGAGATCTCGCGCCAGATCAGCAGCATCATGGGCGAGAAAACCGCTGAACAGGTAGAGGGCATGATTGCAAAGGCCAGTGCAACCAAAGGTGGTGTTTTAGCCACGATTATCAGTGTCATCACATTGATTTTCGGTTCAACAGGCGTATTTGCGCAACTGCAGGTTTCGCTTAACCAGATATGGGAAATGAAAGCTGATGTGAAGAAAAAATGGCTGAAAACGCTGAAAGACCGTCTGTTCTCCTTCGGCCTGGTCATGTCCATCGCTTTTCTCATGCTGGTGTCGCTTATGTTAAGCGCTGCCATATCGGTTATGTCCGGCTGGCTGAAAGCTCACCTGCCCGATTTTATGCTGGTGGTGTTCGAAGGCCTGAACTTTGTTATTTCCTTAGCCATTGTTTCGGTGTTATTCGCGCTGATGTTCAAGATACTTCCCGATGCCAGAATACAGATGCGTGATGTATGGGTCGGTGCTGTTTTCACTGCACTGCTGTTCACTCTGGGAAAGTCGGGTTTAGGCATTTATTTCGGAAAGGCAAACCCAGGGTCGACCTATGGCGCAGCCGGATCCATCATCCTGATCATGTTATGGGTTTCTTATTCGTGCATGATCGTGTTTTTCGGCGCTGAATTCACCAAACAGTTCGCCTTGCATTACGGCCGTAAAATTATTCCCAAACACGATGCCATCAGGATCAAGCTGACGGAGGAAGAACGCCTGGTAACGGAAAAAAAACTGGCAGTGAAGGCATATGAGAAAGAAGAGGCCAAAAAATAACATGAGAATCTATGAAACAGATCTTCAAAACCTGTATATATGCGTGCTTCAGCTTAGTACTGCTGTCTTCGTGCAGTATAACCAGGACCCGCTACAACAGGGGGCTGCATATTGAATTTCCATGGTCGGCCCCGGATCAGCCGGCGGCTAAACCCGGCACAAAGGATGCAGCCTGGAAACAGAAAGAAATCCCCGGCTCTGAAGCAAGACCTTCCCTTCCCACCAGTACAGTGCCGCCTGATTCCCTGGGCGCATCCCCTGCTACTATAAAAACGACCGGATTCAGGAAATCAGATTCTCAAGAAAAACCGGATCGCAGGGTGGTAACGCTGAAGCATGGAGAACAAACACAAGACCGCCTGTCCGTTCATCAGCCCCTTACCCCCCGGCAGGACGAGGAGTCCCATACGTCGGGAGGGCTTGGCATCGCAGGTTTTGTTCTCAGCTTTTTTGCGTGGTTCTGGCCTGTGGGCATTATGGCAATCGTTTTCAGCGGCATAGGTTTAAGCGGGGGCAGGCCTTATAAGGGTCTGGCACTTTCAGGACTCATTATAGGTATTGTCTTTTCCCTTATAGGAATCCGGTATTTAATAACAGTATGACATGGAATTCGTTGCCGCATTTATATTAGCCTTACTTGTATCCCTTCTATTTGCCGTGAGGAGCCGCAAAGGCGCTTCGCTCACTCAGGCGCTGGTATTCTTCTTTATACTGTTTATGGCCGGCATAGCGGGACAATACTGGATCATACCGTTCGGGCCTGTACTTTGGGGTGTATCATGGATGCCTCTTCTCTTTATCGTGCTGATAGTGACATTACTGTTTGCATCGCCTTCACCCAGGCAGCACCCTGTTAAAGAAACGGAAAATGACAGGAGTGTTCAGGGCGCGGTGGTAATAAGCCTGCTTTTATGGATACTTCTGCTGCTACTGCTGATTGCGGTGGTTGTCGGGTATTCAAAACGGCATCATACGGACATCCCTGAAAAACCGGATGATATCACTCTTATTGAATTTAATGAATCATGGAACACCATAAAATTTTAAAAGAACTGAACGCCTGTGCGGCATTGTGTAATATATGCTATTACAATTGCCTGGCCGAAGAAGACGTAAAAATGATGTCGAGGTGCATACAGCTGGATCGCGACTGCGCAGACATATGCCTGCTCACAGCTTCTTATTTTGCCAGGGGATCGGAAAACGTAGAGAAAATAGTGGCTTTATGTGCGGATATCTGCCTGCAGTGTGCTGAAGAGTGTGAAAAACACCATCATGATCACTGTAAAAAATGTGCCATAGCGTGCCGGACCTGTTATGACATGTGTATCGACAAGACGCAGTGGGAATACGCTTCCTAAGCTATTCTCCCGTCAGTTGAATCATTCCTTTACAAGCTTTACGCGGCTTACGTAAATTCCGCCACGTATTTCTGCCATGTATAGTCCTGGAGCCTGCGCAGTAATATCTAAATGCATCGCTTTTTCTTCTGTTCCGTTCCAACGGAAAACAATTCGCCCGCACGCATCGAACACATTAATGGAATATATTACAGAATTTTCGCGGCAGCCGATCTCAAATACGCCTGACCCGGGATTAGGACTGACCATGAACTTGTCATTCGCTTCTACCGTTTCCAGCCAGAGAGTGTTTACCTCATAACAGGCCGAAGTATCGAAACAGCCGTTTTTCTCTATCACAACGGCATACCTCCCGTTTTTAGTAAATTTCTGCACTCTCGAATCGGCGCCTTGGATAGGAACATTCGCATTGTTGCAGTCGATCCACTGATATGTAATCCCAGCCCCGGTTTCCTTGGCTGACAGTTCCGCCGAATCCTGGATGATCGTTTTATCAATATTGACAACAGTAAGCATTACCTGGATGATACTGTCGCATCCGTCTTTATTGACAAAAGAGTCGTTGAAAACTGCCGAATTGGTATACAGTTTACCTTTGGGAGAGGTATATTTTCTGCAGGCAACCGGACTAATCTGTGTTAAGCTACCCACACAATTGAAAAATATGTATCCTGCACCTGCGTACTCAAGCGAATCCGTCCCGTTCGCATCGAGGTCGTCTGCCTGTGCGCCCACAATGACGTGATTGCCACTCATGGCAATATCCCAGCCGAAATAGCTATATTCTCTCCGGTGCTGGCCAGTAAACTTCTGCACCTGGCTCCAAACACCTGTCTGGGTATTTCTTTTGAACAAATAGGCTGCACCCGCCCGGTGAACAGAATCGCTCTGATTGGCATCCATGCTTTCATAATATGCTGAAACCACAGCAAAATTGCCACTTAAGGACACATTTCCAAAAATACTGAATGGCTTTCTATCCGAGGCTACAATCTTTTGTACCTGCGACCAGGTACCGGCTTTCTTTTCGCAAACATATACTGCTCCTGCATTCTCCATCTTTTTGTTCCCTGCTACATCATGGTCTTCAGTCCTTGCACCAACCATAATAATATTTCCGTCAACAGATACCGATGTTCCGAAAAGATCGTCAACATCCCTGTCGGAAGCCACTATTTTTTTCACCTGGGTCCATGAACCATTTACATCTCTTTCGAATACGTAAGCAGATCCTGCCTTTGACTTAGGATTATTCCCGAACGCATCATGGTCTTCATAATGTGCTCCTATAACAGCTACCTTTCCATTAATACTTACGTCGTTCCCGAAATTGTCACCGGCGGCCCGATCACTTGGTACGATCTTCTTTACCTGCTGCCAGACCCCTGAACTGTTCCTTTCAAAAATATATGCTGAACCTGCATCTGTTAAAGGGAAAAACCCTGAAGCATTATGATCCTCGTGCTTCGCGCCGACAATTGCATAATCTCCGCTGATCGCAACTGAAACTCCAAAAATATCATCAGCGCCTCTGTCGGATGCCACAATTTTTTGCACCTGGACCCAGATACCTGAAGAGTTCCGTTCAAAAATATAAGCAGAGCCGGCACTTTGCATAAATGCTCCGCCAGTTGCATCGTGCCCATCCGAAAAAGCACTAACAATGGCATAATTGCCGCTGATAGCAACATCAAAACCAAAGACATCATCTGCTTCTCTATCCTGAGCCACAATCTTTTGCTTGAACTTCCAGTTGCCGTTTACATCCCTTTCATAAATGCAAGCTGCGCCTGAGGTACTCATAATATTATTTCCGGCAGTATCCCGCGAATCGCCATAACCGCCCATGATGGCATAATTACCACTTATCGAAACGCTGTAACCATAATATTGCCGTGGTCTTCTTAAATTCGGGAGGGCTTTAAGTTTCTGTTCCAGGTTTTGAGCGCAAATGTCCAGAACCAATAACATGAAAACTGCGAGTAAATGTCTTTGCATATACTTAAATTATTATTGAGATGACAAACATAGTGAAATAAAACTAAACAACCCCTAATCAGAAGGGTAGCGTATTAAGATCCGGAACACTCGTGAAATAAAAGTATTATGAGCTTACCTGCTTGTCATAGTATTTCAATGCTATCAGTACGGCCATAAATCCCCAGAGAGGCACGGCTATTTTGTCGAAATCACTGAAGTTATTGAGAAAGGCGTGTACATAATATGTAATAAGGCCCAGTGTCACAGCCGTGGCGAGACTGCGTTTCCATGGCTGTTTCCCGGGATCGTAAATGATCTGCAAGCCCGTGGCGACAGAAGCAAGGAATACCCCCACCCAGCTCAAAAAACCTATAAGCCCCGTTTCAGAAAGGGCGTTAAAGTATTCGCTGTGAGTATTGCCGAGATCACCGCTATTCGTACTTATAAGTGTAAGGTCTTCAGGTCGTTGAAAAGGGGCATATTGAAATGTATAGGTCCCCGGTCCGAATCCGAAGACGGGACGCTCCCTGAACATTAGAATGGCGCAGTGCCAACGGTTTAGTCTTTCAAGATTGGACGGATCCGTAGTGATGTTGGACACGGACTGCGCATGTGATTCCAGGTCGTCGGCGCTTCCCTGCTTATTCCTTTCAAGACTGTAAAGTATCTGGTCCTGTTTGATGAATCCTATGACAGCGACCAGCCCGATGCATATCATCATAGTCCTGAACCTTACCTTTAGTTTGATAATGCCGTAAAACACAAGTGCGGCTATCAGGCTGATCCATGACGCGCGGGTAAAGGAGAACACTATGCCTACAATAAGAACACAGGCTATTACAAAGAAAAGAAAACGGTGGACAAGGCTGAATTTAAACCAGTTTCCCCTCAGGGCAAACATTACTGCCACCGGAACAAAAAAAGAAATATATGCTGAATAAATGGTATGGTCTTCAAAAAAAGGCTGCATGATAGCATAACCATAGCCTCTTGCGAAACCTTCCCCGGCGTGTTTATAGAGCGTAATGCCTACTACGAGGAAAGTGCCGTAAAGCATATAGGAGAGAAACCTCCTGATAAAATTCTGATCGCGGAAGATCCGTATCATAAAGAAGAAGAACACGGACACGAACCAAAGCCTGGCAAGAAAATATTTGAATGATGTAAAAGGCATGGAGCTTGTCCATGTACAAATGAACATCCAGAACAGGTTAATGCACACAAAGGCCATTAAAGGCATGCGGATCAACCTTATATCGACCTTTCCATCAATAGCCGTTTGAATTACAATGAACAGAAAGAGTATCCAGATAAGCGGTTCTGTTGGCAGGGACAATCCCAAGCCTCCCCCGACGTCATTGATAAAAATGGACAAGGGAACAGCAAAGCACACCAGCAGGACATAGAAGGCCGGTTTATAATAACAGAGAAATATCAAGCCCAGTCCCAGCGGCACCAGGGCTATATAATAAAATTCAAGATAAATCCCAACCAGGCCGGTAATAATGGCGAGAAATCCAAAGGCATAAACGACCTTTTCATCCCTCCCTGATAATATGATTGGGGAAAAATCCAATGATGTTACCTCTTTAGTTTAATTCTTTCGTAAAGGGCGAAGAAGATTGTAGCGAAGAACCATGTTGTCAGGAGCGATATAAGCACTATCAGCTTTCTTACGGGGTAAGCCCTTTGTTCAGCTACATCGGCCCCGCTGACGGTAAACTTATTGTTAAGCGTTTCCTTTACATCCACTTCGGCACGCTCAAATTTTGCTTTCAGGTCGGAAAGTTTATCCAGCTCCAGTTCGAGTGTTTCCTTCAAGGCAACGAATTGCCCGCCGAATTGTGACAGTTTTTTCTGCTGTTCCAGAAGTTCCGTCAATCTTGCGGGATCAGTTCCTTTAGCGCTGAGCTTATATATTTCTTCCGACAGCGCACGTGACTGTTCTTCGTAGTTGGTGACACCTTCCAAACCGAGCTTATACATCTCCGCCTTGATATTGTCAACTTCATTCTGCTTGGCCTGCATCTGGCGCTTTACAATTTCAAGGGCAGGGATAGCAACCTCCAGCTGTATCTCATTTTTTATTGAATCATACAGATCCAGGATCCCGTTTGCCATCTTTGCAGCCATTTTGGGATCCTCATCCAGCACATCCACACGGATAGACAAATACCTTGTACGGCTAAAGCTGAAATTGGCTCCTATCTTATTGGCAAGTTTTGTTTTGCGGAGATTGCTTTTGGGGTTGATCTTGTAATGCTCCATCAGGTTGTAGTTTCTTACCAGCCTTTCCGTCAGCTTTGATGATTGCAGGATCTGGAGAGCCTTTTCCGCTTCTTCTTCAGCCCCGAATTCAAGGGCGTCCTTCTGTCTTTGATTAAGATCGGTAAGCAGGGCGTTACTGATCGAGTTGTTGGTGGTGGGGTAGAAAATCACCGTGGATTTGTACTTTGGGGTGATCATGAACGAGGCAGCACTTGAGATCACGACAGCTGCTATGCCCAGAATAATAAGGTGCTTTTTCCACCTTATTACCAAAGCCGTAACATCTTTGAATGTGATCAATCCATTGCCTGTTTCCTCAAACTTATTCTGCATGTTGTATATCTGAATGATTATAGTAAGGCTGCAAAAATAGTTATTTTCACATGTAATGCGCTCAACTAAATCCTATAAATTTTATTGCTTCCGGCTGTTAAAAATGAGAATCAGTTTACTTATATCCACCATTTTCAGAAAAACAGGCAGGATCAACGCTGCCAAACCATATAGCAGCAGTATCAGCCATATGTTGCCAATACCCCTGATAACGAAATAAACCCCTGCCAGACAGATCACGAATATCATGCATCTTCCTATGGTTATCCATTCCAGGCTGAAGCGGAACAGCCTGAAACACCTGCCAATGCACAGCAGGGAAAAAACACATTGTGTGATAAGCGAGCTGACGGATGCGCCGAAGGCCTGATATTCCGGAATGAGATAGATATTAAAAAGAAAGTTGACGGCAAGAGCGATCACAGCAAAAACATTCATATGCCGGATATCACCCTTGGCTGTCAAAAGCGTGCTGAACACATAAATGAGGCTCATCGGCACAAAACAGAGCATAATATTGCCGAATACCCTTGTGCTTGCCTCCAATTGCCCTTCATTGTCAAAATTATAAAGGATATCCATAAGGGATTTTCCAAACAGGAATGCAGCTGAAGCAACCGTAAGGGAAACAAGAATAAGAAGCTTGGAAGCCATATTGGCCAATGGTCTTATGTCTTCTCCCTTTGATATCTGCCGTGCGAACATCGGTAGTAATAGTCCGGCAAACAACATGGCAAACATATTGGAGGCATCCAGAAGACGCACGCTCTGTGCATAAAGCCCGCAATGCAGTTCCGCATCAGGCAACAGCCATTCCATCATCAGTACATCCCCTTTTGTATACAGCCCCATCAGGGCGAACAGCAAGGCATAAGGGAGGCTTTTACGCAGAATTGAGATGATGGAACCCGAAACTCTTCCCGATGCAGGAAGAAGGTTAAAATATCTGAGGTTAAGATAAAACGCGATCAGCAGGCTCAACCCTGAGGCGAGCAGTTGGGCCAGTGCAAAATAAAAGATGCTGATCCTCGACGTAAAGAAAAAACACAGACAGAGGACTATGCCGAAGAATTTGTCGCTTACCGATAACAGGCTGTCGAGGGTATAATAGTGTAGCCCGTTGATATTGCTCCGCAGGTATAATATAAAGGAAATGATCACCTGGTTGACCAGAAGCATAAGCAGAAGCTTGCTTTCCATTCCCGAAGCATAGCCAATACCTCCTGCCACAACGAGGTATACAATGGATAAAAGCATTTTGGCCAGCAGTATATTCCTGAAATTCGTCTTAAAAAAGCTGTTGTCCGATGCTACTGTAGCATTGTTAAAATTCTGTATTCCGAGATCGAGGATGATATTGCTGATAAGACTCAGATTGAGAACAATATAATATTCCCCGTACACTGATTCACCCAGCATATTCTGCACCTCACGGTCGATGAGCAGCAGCCACACAGGCTTAATGATGAGGTTGAGACCCTGAAGCAGGAGCAGGTTCCTTACAAATAATCTTCTAATCAAAATATACCGCAAATAAAACGGTATATAGCTTGGTAAACAATGCCTCCGGCACGAATTTATAGACAAGTTAAGAGCGTACCCCCTTAATTTTCAAATCCACTTTGTAAATGTTCAAAATAGCTTTAGTTTTGCATCATTAAAAAATAAATCAATCAAAATTATGGGAAAAGGAGATAAACGTTCCAAAAAAGGCAAGATCACCATAGGCAGTTATGGTGTGAGCAGGCCAAGGAAAGCCAAGAAAGCCAGCCAGGCCGCAATCAAGCCTGCAAAAGCCGAAGCCAAAGTTAAAAAGGAAAAGGCAGAACCTAAAGCAGCCAAGCCTGCAGCAGCCAAGAAAACAAGCACAAAGAAAAAAACCGAAGAATAACCCTTCAGGGATACAAAAAAACCCAGGTCTTCAGAAAGCCCTGGGTTTTTTTATGTATTGACCTTTTTGGTGATTAACTAATGGTCTACCCTGACTAATGCCAGGGCATTGAATTTTTTGAGGTAATGGGCATTGCCCGCTTGCCATGAACAGATAGCATGAGGTTTGTTCTTCTTGAATTCGATCTTTTCGACGTACATCAGAGGACTGCCGGACCTGAGCCGGACGGTGTTTCCCATGGCAATCGAATTTTCCACGGGCTGGGGTTCGGAAGCAGAAAGGTCCCAAAAACTGAAATCACCCTTATTCAATATATTTCCGTCAAACCAGTAGCATGCCACCTGCATGCCTTCAACCGCATTCACCGACATAGGTATTATACTCCCTTTTGTCTTGACGATCATTCCCGGTTTTATTTCTGAAACTGTATCTAACATAGTGCGTTTTAAAGTTGCTTGTTTTTTACCCGTAGCAAATGCAAGAAATAATTTTTTTTGAATATTCGCAAAAAAGTTTTTTAAAATATTTATATATTACTGAATTACAACTATTTATGTTTACTTCTGATCGAAAAAGTGTAGTTTTTGACTGTGTTTTCCTACAATCATGAACTTCCCGGAAAACCCCGCCGGTGTCTTTTCTTCTTTCTTGTCAAGCTCTTTTAACATCATTCCCGCATGATATTCTTAATTCAGTTGATTTATGTCATTATATTTTAAACACTTCAGTTTATTTGGATGGACTATGTAAGTTTTGCTTATTTTTGCAAAAAAAATGTGGAGCGCCTTTTCAACCTTTTGCATTAGAAACCGTTTCTGGATTCTTGTTTTCCTAGGTATTATGACTATTTTCTTCGGTTATTTTGCCACTAAGGTCAAAATGACTTATGATTTTGCAAAGGTGATACCCGCAGACGACCCGGATTATATCGATTACATAAAATTCAAACAGGTATTCGGTGAGGATGGCAATATCCTGGTTATCGGCGTTCAGAGCAAGGATATCTTCAAGCTCGACTTTTTTAACGACTGGTACGATCTCAGCAATGATATAGAACGTATAGAAGGTGTGGAAAAAGTGATTTCCATTGCCAAGGCATATTCGCTTGTGAGGGACGACTCCCTGCACCAATTGGTCATAAAGCCCGTGCTGACCGACAAGTTCAAAACACAACAGGAAGTGGACTCATTCAGGCAATTCCTGGGAACCCTCATGTTTTATGAAGGCCTGCTTTACAATACAGACAGTAATGTGACGCTTCTGGCTGTAACGCTCAAGAAAAAACAGCTTGACAGCAAGGAGCGCATACCTCTTGTTCAAAGCATAGAAGACAAAGCCAATGAATTCGGGAAGAAATACAACAGCAGAATGCACTTCTCAGGTTTGCCCTACGTGCGAACCATCATGAGTTCAAAGGTTGCCGATGAGATCAAGATATTTACTTTTCTCTCCATCCTCATCACGGCCATTTTTATTTTTGTATTCTTCAGGTTTATAAGTGCTGTCATCCTCTCACTGGTCGTTGTCATTATTGGAGTTATAGCCACACTGGGATGCCTGGCTTTATTGGATTATAAGATCACCATGCTTACCGGTATCCTTCCGCCGCTGATGGTGATCATTGGGATACAGAACTGCATTTATCTCCTGAATGTCTATCACCAGGAATTTACGCGTCATGGGAATAAGATCAAGGCCATAACCCGGCTGATCTCCAAAAACGGCCTTCCTTTGTTCCTGACCAACGTTACCACTGCTGTAGGTTTCGTTGTTTTCAGCTTTTCGGGCAGCGCGATGCTGGACGAGTTTTCCGTAGTATCCGGCATTATTATCATGCTGATCTATATCGTTTCCCTTGTCTTCCTGCCGATAGTCTACAGCTATCTTCCACCGCCCAAACCCAAGCATACCAAGCATCTGGAAGGCATCAGGCTGAACAAGGTGATGGATCTTTGCAACTACCTGATCTATAACAAGCGTAAAGCCATTTATATAGTCACCTTTATATTGCTGGGCATATCTGTATACGGTTCCTTTAAAGTGCAGAATCTGGGATATGTCGTGGATGACCTTCCTGAAAGCGATGCCGTTTATCAGGATCTGAAATTCTTTGAAAGAACCCTTAAAGGCACGTTGCCGTTCGAAATCAGCATTGATACCAGGATCAACGGAGGCGTGAAAGATTATGCCACGTTGCAGAAGATCAACAGGCTTGAAAAAGAGTTGCATAAATTTCCTGAGTTTTCAAAGCCTATGGCTGTGGTGGATGTGCTCAAATTTGCCAACCAGGGCATGAATGATGGTGAAGAACGCTATTACATGGTGCCCAATGTGGTCGATATTTCAAACATAGTGGACTACCTGCCTAAGCAACAATACGGGAAAAGCCTTATAAAGTCCATGGTTGACAGCCATTACAGGGTAGCGAGGATTAGTGTCCAGATGGCCGATATAGGTTCACAGAAGATGAAAGCCCTTACCCGGGAGGTTCAGAACAAGATTGATTCCATTTTCCCAAAAGCGGAATACGATGTAAAGATTACAGGAACAAGCGCCATATTCCTGAAGGGCAATGATTACCTCATAGACAATCTTATTCAAAGCATGATCTCCGCACTGGTCATCATCTCCATTATGATGGCCTTCCTGTTTTTCAGCTGGCGGATGGTGTTGATCTCCCTGATACCAAACCTTATCCCCCTTATCATGACCTTTGGCATTATGGGCTTTTTCGGCATCAGGCTTAAACCTTCCACCATTATCATTTTCAGTATTGCCTACGGTATTGTGGTAGACTTCACCATACATTACCTCGCCAAATACCGTCATTCCCTGAAAAAACACAACTGGGATATGAAGATCGCCATTCCTGAAAGTCTTTCGGAGGCAGGACCAAGCATTATCTACACAGCTGTTGCCCTTTTCGCAGGATTCATCATTTTTGCGGCATCCAATTTCGGGGGCACCATTGCGCTTGGCGTGCTGACCTCACTGTCGTTGTTGTTCGGCATGTTCATGAACCTCTTATTGCTCCCCAGCATTCTGCTGTCATTTGAAAAAAGCATCAATGCCAGGAAAGAACTCGGTGTCACGCTTATTGAAATTGATCCTGAGGATATCGAGGAAGAACAGGAAAAGGAAGAACAGAAACAGATTCCTGACGTACAGGACTAGTACTGCAGAGACAATTCACAATGTACAACCTGTCGGTGATTTCACAACTCGTGGAGATAAATATGCAATGCCCATACAATCCGTAACTGCTTCACCTTAATAAGCAATACTTTTTATAGACGATATAATCCCTGTTTATTCGTATGCTCAAAGGCTATTAAGCCCTCTTGTCTTCGTTACCCGGATGCAGATTGCTCCTGCGCCTGCTGTAAAGGAAGTACACCAGTATGCCCAATATTCCCCAGCAGATGAATGTATACCAGGTTCCTATACGAACCCTGGACATCAGGAAAAGGTTAAAACCAATCCCCAACAGGGCGACAACCGGCAACGCAGGGGTTTTATACGGTCTCTCCAGGTCAGGTTCTTTTACCCTGAGTACCCAGACAGCTGCACACACCATGGCAAAAGCCAGCAGCGTTCCCATGCTGCACATTTCAGACACTTTGTCGATCGGCGTCAAAGCCGCAACAACGGCTATAATGGCTCCTACCAGCATGGTGCTCCTATGCGGAGTTTTGAACTTCGGATGCACGTAACCAAAGACATTCCTCGGAAGCAGCCCGTCTTTAGCCATACCCAGAAATATGCGGGTCTGGCCAAGCATCATGACCAGCATAACAGACGTGAGGCCTGCAACCGCTGCAATGGTGATAAAGTACACTGCCCAGGTAAGACCTGCCCCGGAAAAGGCTGATGCAACGGGAGCCTTCAGATCAAGCTGGTCGTACTTTATCATCCCCGTGAGCACCAGTGAAACAAGTATATAAAGAGCCGTACAGATCAACAGCGATGCCACGATCGCAAAAGGAACATCCTTCTTCGGATTAATCGCTTCGCCGGCCTGGGTCGAAACCGCGTCAAAACCAATATATGCAAAAAATACGATGGAAGCCGCTGTTGTTATACCAGCCCAACCAAAATGCCCTTCATTGTTCGCATCAAAAACACGCTCGGGTATAAATGGCGACCAGTTAGCCGGATCCACATAAAACGCTCCTACCACTATCACAAAAATCACTACTGCAACTTTCAATATCACGATCAGGTTGTTTGTGCTTGCAGCTTCCTTTATACCTTTAACCAATATGGCTGTCACAATAATGGTAATGATAACAGCCGGCAGGTTAAATGCGAAATTCATCCCAAAGATCTTGGGCAATTCAATGCTTGTATAGTGATTTGCCAGGTCTGCAGTGGTGTTTCCTGCTACTGCCCCGCTTACATCTTCCATTGTTTTCCAGCTTGTAAAATACACTTCGTCTATTCCTGCCCTGATGGCTTCAACTTTAAGGGCCGCAAAATCGGTAAAGCGCGTCATCATTTCCGATAACCTTGTCATCACACCGGCATCATGAAGTTTTTCAGCAGCAGTGACCGGATCATTAGCAAGCCATAGGGGAAGTTTGATATGGAAGAGGCCCAGCAGTTTTTCAAGATAACCCGACCAGGCTACTGCCACTGTGGTAGCACCCATCATATATTCCAGTATGAGATTCCAGCCTATGAACCATGCAAAAAGTTCTCCTACCGTGCCGTATGAATATGCATATGCCGATCCCTCAACCGGAAGGACCGAAGCAAACTCGGCATAACAAAGTGCGGCAAATGTGCAACCTATACCGGCAATAACGAATGAGATTGCCAGCGCAGGTCCTGCAAAATTATGAGCCGCAATACCCGTAAGGGTGAATATTCCTCCTCCTATGATAGCTCCTATACCGAGAGATGTAAGCCCCCATTTGCTCAGTACCCTGTTAAGTTCGCTTTTGGATGCATCTGCATGAAACGCATGAATAGGTTTTTTTCTCCAAACTGACATGTAAGAATTTAATTAGTCTTCAATAATAAACTATTTTGGGTTAATTAGCCAAATGGAATATTGGTTAACCTTATAAAGTAAGCCCCGCTCTCCATTAAAAACAGCGAGGTTATCTGTACGAAATACCCAGGTCAGGGATTAAATGTCACAGGTATGATGATCACAGCCCTGACGGGTTTTCCCTGGCGCGTGCCGGGGATATAATGAGGCTGCATCTTCATCAGTCGCAGCGCCTCCTGGTCCAGATTCTCATTTCCGGAAGACTTGCGGATATTAAATTGTTCCAGGCTGCCATCCTTGTTAACAACAAAAGAAACTTCCACCCTTCCCCCAATAGCGTCCTGTTCCTCTTCTTTCGGATATTTCAGATGATCGGTCAGGAATTTGAAATATGCTTCTTCCCCACCAGGGAATTGCGGCCAGGTATTCAGGCTGCGGCCACTATATATGTTATTATCTCCGTCACCATTGACATTGGATTTCCCACTGGTATCGGAACCCGTTTTTGAAGGATCGTTTTTCTTTTTATCGTTAGTGAGTGGAACGGAATCCTGCACGTCCTCCTTTTTGGCTGCGTCGAGCTCCAGGTCCTTCGCCTGCCTGGTTTCTTCCAGTTTCGGCACCTCGGGTTTTTCCTGTGCCTTCGGATTCAGAGGCGGGGGTTGCATAAGCGTAAAAGTATCCAGTACAGGTACGGGCTGTTCTTTAATCCAGCCCATTTTTTTTATAACCAGGGGGGTAACGACGGATAAAACGAAGATGCCGATAGACCATGCCAGGGCTTTGGCGAGATACTTCTGATATTGGGTCCTGTGAAGAAAAGCTCCGTATTCCTTGTTTCTCGACTCAAAGACTATTTCATTCATTGACTGATTGGAATAATTTCTTTGACTGTCCATAAACACTATAACGTAAATGTGAATACAATTAACAGGCCAAAGGTAAAATTTAACAAGTACAACTTATCTTCATTACCATGAAAAGCGCTGTCTTTTCTACAAAACTCTACATAAAAAAACCCCTGTCTCGGACAGGGGTTTTATATACGTTTATCCCATTATCAGCTGATGACGCTTTTATCTTTTTTAAACAGGTCGAGTACGATCGGCGCTGCAATGCAGATGGTTGAGTAACTACCCATGATCACACCGATCAGAAGGGCCAGTGAGAATCCTTTCAGCGTAGCTCCGCCGAACAGGAAGAGTACCAGCACTACCACAATAACCGTTACGGATGTCATAATAGTACGGCTAAGTGTCTGATTTATAGCGGTGTTAATGATCTTGCCCTTATCATGTTCCGACTTGTATTCATTCATATTTTCCCTGATACGGTCAAAGATTACCACCGTATCGTTGATGGAGTAACCGATGATCGTCAATACTGCACCGATAAAGTTCTGGTCCAATTCAAGGGCGAATGGCACTATGCCATCCAGCAGGGCAAATATGGCGAATACCATCAGTACATCGTGAATCAATGCTATGATTGCACCTATAGAGAAACCGATATTCTTAAACCTGATAAAGATATAAATGAAGATGGCTATGATGGAGACGAGTACCACCCACATGGACTTCGTCCTGATATTTGCCGCAATGGTAGGTCCTACCTTGTCACTGCTCAATATGCTTGCTTTGGTGACGTTATATTTGGAAAGAGCCTTTACTATATCGCCTTCAATGCTATCCGGAGATATATTTTCATTGATCCTGTAAGTGGTTATGAGTTTGAACCGGCCTTCCGAACCGATGGTTTTTACTTCGTTGCTGCTTCCGGGAAGCCCCTTGTCGACGGTTGCTTTCACCTCTTCGGCTGACAGGCCTTCCTTCAGCATCATGGTGTATCCGTAACCACCTTTGAAATCAATTCCTGTGCTTAAACCTCCCCTGCTGATCAGCACAGAGAACCCGGCTACCAGGATGGTAAGGGAAATCAGATAATATTTCTTCCGGTTGCGGATAAAATTGTAGTTGGCACCTATCATAAGGTTACTGGTAAACTTTCCGCCGAAAGAAATGTCCTTTCCTTTGTTGGTCCTGGCTTCAATAAGTATCCTGGTAATAAAGATCGATGTAAACAATGAGGTTAGGATACCTATGATCAGGATGATGGCGAAACCATATACCGGTCCTGCACCAACGAAGGTCATGATAATGGCCGCAATCAGGGTGGTCAGGTTACCATCTATAATAGACGAGAACGCGGCGGAGAATCCATTGTTGACCGCTGTTTTGAGCGCCCGGCCCTCCCGCAGTTCCTCTTTGATACGTTCATATATCAGTACGTTCGCGTCGACCGCCATACCGATTGTCAGCACTATACCGGCAATACCCGGAAGCGTCAGAGCGGCGCCGTAAGAGGCCAGGATGCCTATTATGAAAAATACGTTTGCAAATACAGCAACCGTAGCAATGATACCGCCTCTCTGGTAATAAAGTACCATCAGGACCAGAACGGCAATAAATCCGATGATCATGGAGTTGATACCCTTGGTTATGGATTCCTGTCCGAGCGTTGGTCCGACCACCTCTTCTGCCACTATGGTTGCAGGAGCAGGAAGTTTACCGGCCTTAAGCACGTTCGCAAGGTCAGTTGCATCTTCTACAGAAAAATTACCCTGGATAGAGGAATTACCATTCGGGATGGGCTCGTTCACCCTTGGAGCAGAGAATACCTTGTTATCCAGGACGATAGCTATGTAATTGCCTTGGTTTTTGGTAGTCATTGCTTTCCATTCCTTGGCGGCCTGGGTGGTCATGCTCATCGACACCTCCACTTCACCGCTCGTGGTGCTGTTATTCGGAGCAGCATCGGCAATGATATTCTCTTCACCGCTTCCAAGCCCGGCCTTTCCTTCCTTATTGGCCCTCAAAGCGTAAAGTTCGTATGTTTCCGACTCCTTTGACATGGGTTGAGATCCCCATGCAAAACGCACATCCTTCGGAAGATTCTTCAACAAATACTCATCTTCAAGCATTTTGTTGAGTTTGGTCATCGATGATTTCATCGCGTAACCGATCGCAGGATTTTCAAACAGACCGCTCTTTTGATCGGCCATTGGCATTAAACCTGCAACTATAAATGGCATGGCAGTTGAATCCTTGGCGGCCAGCTCTGCATCGTAAGCTTTCCTGGCGCTGTCCCTCTGTGTTGAATCTGCTATGGCGGCAATTTCCCTGATCCTCGAAGAATCCACATCGGCATTGCCTTTAGCCAGCCTCATTTTCTGGGCATATATCTTGTTCATCGGCTCGAAGATCTTCTTGAAGCCTTCGTATCCATTTTTCCTGTTACTGCCGTAAACTTCCCAGAACTCCAGCCTGGCGCTTTGTTCGAGCAGGGTTCTTATACGTTTGGGGTTATCCACACCCGGTAATTCAACCGATATCCGGCCTCCTTCGAGTTCCTGGATGTTGGGCTGGCTGATATTGCCCTGGTTAAGACGGGCTTCAATTACCTGGCGCGTATTGTCAGACTTGCTGTCTATTTCTCTTTTCAGGTACGCTATTACGTCATTGTCGCTTGAGGTCGATTTGATCTGCTGGTTTTCCTTTCCGGTGAAAACGGATGCCAGGCTTCTGCCCGGAGCTGCGCTCCTGAACTTTGAAACGAATATGTCGACATAGTCTCCGCCCTTTTGCTGGTATTCCGCCTGTGTTTCCTCGATGGCACGCCTGATCGCCGGGTCCTTGCTGTTAATCTGTCCGGCAAGGGCCTTAATCACTTCGCCTTTCGATACCTCAAGAATGACGTTCATTCCACCCTGCAGGTCCAGACCCATTTTGAGTTCCGCATCCTTGCACTGGAAGTAGTTTTTCTTGACTATGCCAAGGTTCAATAACTCCTTATTGCCGAGGGAATCAATGTATGCCCTGTATTTCTCACTGTCATATTTTCCACCTTTTGAAGCAAAGGCCTTGGCTTTGGCTTCAAATTTCCTGACAACGTAAGTGAATGATAATTGGTAAACACAACTGAGTGCCAACAATACAGCAATAAAAATTACTAATCCTTTATTTTTCATTATTTTGATTAATTCGATTGAAAATTAAGGGTGCGAAAATAATACATTAAGCTTTTGTTTCAAAAACTGTTTAATAAAATATTTGTTTTTTACAAAAAAAATGACATTGGTCTGTATCATTTTCATTTCCGCAGGAAATGGAACGTACTGTGATATAAATCATAACGGTACATACTATTTTTTCAATCCGTGCGTTCTAATTTTGTTATATGAAGACGAAAATCGCGATAATTGTTTTCTTTCTGGCTTGCTCTGCCTGTGT
>CALMKH010000190.1 GCA_937867025.1 uncultured Bacteroidota bacterium
TTATTGAATCCTTTCAGGAAAGACCGCAAACAGTCCGCGGCTTTTCAGAAAACATCTGCGAACAGGTCGAGCTGCTCAGGGAGTAAGGTGAATGTTTTTCTGTGAAATTCGGTTATGCCGTGCTCGCGAATGGCATCCCTGTGCGCCAGGGTTGGATAACCTTTATTCTGGTGCCAGAGATAATGGGGATAATGCACCGACAGGTTTTCCATGTATTCATCACGGTGCGTCTTGGCCAATATGGAAGCTGCTGCAATACATTTCAGTTTTTCATCCCCTTTTATGACTGTGGTATGCGGTATGGACCGGAACGGCTTGAACCGGTTGCCGTCCACCAGTATATGTTCAAATGATTGTGAAAGGCCTTCCAGGGCCAAATGCATGGACTGGATGGATGCATTGAGAATATTGATGCGGTCGATTTCCCGCGAGTCCAGCTGGGCTACACCCCAGTAGCATTTTTCTTCTATTTCAAGGCGGAGCTCTTTCCTGACATGTTCGGGCAGCTGTTTGGAATCATTCAGGCCCTTGATCTTAACCCCTTTGGGAATAATGACCGCTGCTGCAAAAACAGGCCCTGCAAGGCAACCACGGCCGGCTTCATCGCAACCTGCTTCAATGGTGTTCTTGTAAAGGTAGTTCGCCAACATGGAAACGACAAATATCGCGATGGGTTATCTGCGGATATTCACAATGAAACAGATGTTTTACACAGTTCTTGCAGTAAGGACATACTGCCAGGGTTTCAGCATTTTTTCAGCAAGGTTGACATATGAAGATCCTTGAGCAGTATCTGTCGAAGGTCGTCTATCTTCACCCTTTCCTGGGCCATGGTGTCCCTGTGCCTCAGCGTCACCGTTCCATCTGCCATGGTGTCGTAGTCGACCGTTACACAATACGGGGTACCGATAGCGTCGTTTCTCCTGTACCTTTTGCCGATGGCATCCTTGGCCTCGGTTGACACCCTGAAATCATATTTCAGCATATCCACGATCTCTTCGGCTTTTTCTGCCAGCCCGTCCTTGTTCACCAAAGGCAAAACCGCCACTTTCACCGGGGCCAGAGGGAATGGGATCGATAACACCACCCTGCTGCTGCCATCCTCAAGTGTTTCTTCCTTGTACGATTCGGAAAGCACTGCCAGGAACAGCCTGTCGAGTCCAATGGATGTTTCCACCACATAAGGCACATACCCCTGGTTGAGTTCCGGATCGAAATACTGCAGCTTTTTACCGCTGTATTCCTCGTGTTTTTTCAGGTCGTAGTCCGTGCGGCTGTGAATGCCTTCCAGTTCCTTGAACCCAAACGGGAAAGCGAATTCAATATCGCATGCGGCATTGGCGTAATGTGCAAGTTTGATATGATCGTGGAACTTCTGCTTATTCTCCCCGAAACCAAGAGCCCTGTGCCATTTCATGCGTGTCTCCTTCCAGTAATTGTACCATTCCATTTCCGTACCCGGACGCACAAAGAACTGCATTTCCATCTGTTCGAATTCACGCATCCTGAAGATGAACTGTCGCGCCACGATCTCATTGCGGAAGGCTTTCCCGGTCTGGGCGATACCGAAAGGTATCTTCATCCTGCCTGTTTTCTGTACATTCAGAAAATTGACAAAAATCCCCTGCGCGGTCTCCGGCCTGAGATAAATCGTCGAAGCTTCTTCCGAAACCGAACCCATGGATGTGGAGAACATCAGGTTGAACTGCCTGACCTCGGTCCAGTTTTTTGTTCCTGAAACAGGGCATACGATCTCGCAATCTATGATGATCTGCCGCACCTCTTCAAGATTATTGGCTTCCAGCGCATGTTTAAACCTGTTCTCTATTGCCTCAGCCTTGGCAACATATTCTGTCACCCGCGGATTGGTTTTCCTGTATAATGCCTCGTCAAATGCCTCGCCGAACCTGGTCTTTGCCTTTTCCACTTCCTTGTCGGCTTTTGCCATGATCTTGGCCAGGTGCTCTTCGATCAGCACATCAGCCCTGTAACGTTTTTTGCTGTCCTTGTTGTCAATAAGCGGGTCATTGAACGCATCCACGTGGCCGCTGGCTTTCCAGGTTGTCGGATGCATGAAGATGGCCGCATCGATACCGACAATGTTCTGGTGCATCTGCACCATGCTTTTCCACCAGAAATCACGAAGGTTCTTTTTCAGTTCAGCGCCCATCTGGCCATAATCGTAAACAGCACTCAGCCCGTCGTATATCTCGCTTGACTGAAAAATAAAACCGTATTCCTTGCTATGGGAAATAATATTTTTAAACAGTTCTTCCTGGTTCATAAATAAGCCGCAAAGATAATGGACATTTGACAATAGAAAACAGGCAATTCAAATTTAGAGGAATCTCTTTGTTGATGCCCGTTAAGGACGCTCCCGGGAATACGGACTGCAAGGCATACTGAGCATTATCCGGATCGATAAATTGCATTCCTGACATCTTTCCGCGTAATTTGCAACAATGAACTCCTATATCATCAGGCAGGCCGAGATCGTCAATGAAAACAGGATATTTACAGGCGATATACTTGTAAAAGGCGAACGCATTGAAAAGATAGGCACACATATTGAAAGTCCCAATGCCATTGAGATCAACGCCGAAGGCATGTATGCCATGCCCGGTGCGATAGATGACCAGGTGCATTTCAGGGAGCCGGGCCTGACCCACAAAGGAAATATTTTCAGTGAAAGCCGGGCTGCCGTTGCCGGGGGCGTCACCTCTTACTTCGAGATGCCCAACACCGAACCCAAGGCTGTTACACAGGACCTGCTGCAGGATAAATACGACATAGCATCGAAGAGCTCGCTGGCAAACTACTCATTCTTCATGGGTACCACCAACGACAATTATGAGGAAGTCATGAGGACTGACCCGCTGAAGGTTTGCGGCATCAAGATCTTCATGGGCAGCAGCACAGGCAATATGCTGGTCGACCACGCCGATACGCTTGAAAAGATATTTGCGAATGCTCCCTGCATTATCGCCACACATTGCGAAGACGAGAAGACCGTCAGGGACAATATGGCGAAATATGAAGCCGAATACGGCGATAAGCTCGACGCCACCTTCCACGACCGGATCAGGAGCGCCGAAGCGTGTTACCTGAGCAGCAGCATGGCTGTCGCGCTGGCAAAAAAGCACGGCACAAGGCTGCACATACTGCACATATCCACAGCCAGGGAAACAGAGCTTTTTGAGGCCATTCCGCTGGAGAAGAAAAAGATCACGGCTGAAGCCTGCATACACCACCTGTGGTTCGACAACAGCGCGTATGCCGAAAAAGGCAATTTCATCAAGTGGAATCCCGCCATTAAGACCGCCCATGACCGGGAAGGCATATGGAAAGCCCTGCTTGAAGGCCGTATCGATGTTGTTGCAACGGACCATGCCCCGCATACCCTGGAGGAGAAACAGCAAGCGTACCTGAAGGCTCCTTCCGGGGGCCCGCTGGTGCAGCACAGCATACAGGCCATGTTTGACCTGCATGAACAGGGACGCATCAGCCTGGAACAGATTGTCGCCAAAATGTGTCACAACCCCGCCA
>CALMKH010000191.1 GCA_937867025.1 uncultured Bacteroidota bacterium
AAAAGAAAAGCAGGTGAACATTTTTCATGCTAGGATGATAATCTACAGCACAGAATACATTCAGAAAGAATGGTATAATCATTTGGACAAAAAAAATGTTTAAAAATTATCGAGTGAGGCATATACATGACTTTAAGTGAAGTTGATACAGATGGCTGCGGCCATGACGTACATTTTTTATTTAAAATTGAAGCCTAAGACAGGGCAGTGAACGTCAAACATCATAATAATAAGACTATTGAGACTGCTTCCAGCGACTATTCATAATGTGCTTGGGAAGCGTACACATCTCTAACAAACAATTTTACAACTATATTATCCCAAAAATCCGTAGGTTTGCAATCCAAAATTTCAATTATATCATGAACCACGTTTCTTACCTTGAATCCAATAAAGATCGCTTTCTCAACGAGTTGCTCGACCTGCTCAGGATACCATCTGTAAGTGCAGACAGCCGCTATGCGGGCGATGTAAAACGAACAGCCGAATTCATTGCGGAAAAGCTGAAAGCGGCTGGCGCCGACAATGTGGAAATATGTCCCACCCCAGGTCATCCCATCGTATATGGAGAAAAGCTTATAGATCCCTCATTGCCTACCGTGCTTGTGTACGGGCATTATGATGTTCAGCCGCCTGATCCTGTTGAATTGTGGCACTCGCCTCCGTTCGAACCGGTGGTAAAACAGACACCCGAACACCCAGAGGGCGCCATTTACGCCCGGGGCGCCTGCGACGATAAAGGTCAGATGTATATGCACATCAAGGCGTTCGAAAGCATGATGCAGACGGATAAGCTCAGCTGTAATGTCAAGTTCATGATAGAAGGGGAAGAAGAAGTGGGTTCAGGCAACCTGGGGCCTTTCATCAAAACAAACAGGAAAAAGCTGGAAGCCGATGTTGTGCTGGTAAGCGATACCAGCATGATAGGCAAGGACACCCCCAGCATTGATGTGGGATTAAGGGGACTGGCTTACATGGAAGTGGAAGTTGTGGGCCCTAACCGCGATCTGCACAGCGGCGTCTACGGTGGGGCGGTGGCCAATCCTGCCACCATCCTGTGCCAGATGATCGCTTCACTTCACGACGCCAACAACCATATTACCATTCCCGGTTTTTACGATGATGTGATAGAAGTGACCGCCCAGGACAGGGCGGAGCTGGCAAAGGCGCCTTTTGATGAAACAGCTTATAAGACAGATCTGGGCATCCAGGAAGTGTGGGGCGAAAAAGGATATACGTCCATGGAACGCACCAGCATACGGCCAACTCTGGAAGTGAACGGCATATGGGGCGGATATACCGGTGAAGGTTCAAAAACCGTCCTGCCTTCAAAGGCCAACGCCAAGATCAGCATGCGACTGGTTCCGGGTCAGAATTCTCAAAAGATATCCGACCTGTTTAAGGCCCATTTTGAATCTATTGCTCCGGCCTGCGTAAAGGTGAAAGTGACTGCACATCATGGCGGGGAACCTGTTCTGACCCCTACGGACAGTGTTGAATACCTCGCTGCCGCCAAGGCGATGGAAACCACCTTTGGAAAAACTCCTGTGCCGACAAGGGGCGGAGGAAGTATTCCGATTATTGCCCTGTTTGAGGCGGAATTAGGCATAAAATCGGTATTGTTCGGCTTTGGCCTGGACAGCGACGCTTTGCATTCACCGAACGAAAAATACGGATTGTTCAATTATTACAAAGGCATCGAAACCATTCCCTATTTTTACACGTATTACGCTGAGATGAAGCGCGGCGAAAATAAAAGCGCAGCACAATAACAAATCCGCAGTTAACATATTGATAATAAAAGGTTTGCCAGCAAGGGTTACCCCTGGGGGTAACAGCTGATATTACCCCGATTTACCCTAATTGTTTGCGGTTTACATTTTTATTTGCTTACTTGCGCATTCTTTAATTACTATGAAAAAAATAAAACTACTTTTAAGTGTTACACTGGTATCGGGCATAATGTTTTATGCCTGCAAGGAAAAGTCTTCAGATCCGGCACCCTCAGGGGATAAATGCGCATCTAAGACCCTGACGTTGACCGCTACTGCAACGGCGGCCGAAAAATGCAAATCGAACGGCAAACTGGTAGCCAGGGCGAAAGGATCCACCGGATTTACCTTCCAGCTCAACTCAGGCACTTTTCAGGCGGACTCCACTTTCAATAACCTGGCGGGTGGAACTTACACCATCACGGCTAAGGATGCCGACGGCTGCACGAAATCTGCTACGTTTACAGTGACGGAAACAGGCACCAAAGGACCAATGTTCACGTTTGTGACCTCTATTGTCGGCGCCAAATGCGCCGGGCCCTTCTGCCATGGTACAGGCACCAGCCAGTCGGACCCCAATGCGCCCAAAGGTATATTCGCAACTGAATGCGGCATCATTGCCAGGAAAGAGCTTATCAAAACCAAGGCGGTGGACGGAACCATGGGTAACCTGGATGCCGGTGAAAAGCAGAAAATCCTGGATTGGTATCTGGCGGGAGGCGATTACGTCGATTAAGACAAAGGGACGACAGGCCGTTGTCCCGTATAATGAGATACCTCCTCGAAATATCCTTTAACGGCACGAATTATCAGGGTTGGCAGGTCCAGCCCAACGGGACGACTGTGCAGGAAGTGCTGAACAATGCCTTAAGTGTCATTACCAGGCAGCAGGTGGAAACCGTGGGCTGCGGTCGCACGGATACCGGCGTTCATGCCAGGCAATACTTCGCTCATTTCGATTGTGATCAGGAACTGCCTTCCAATTTTCTGCGGAGTCTTAACGGCATACTTCCATATGATATTGCAGTACACCATGTAAGACCGGTTAGCAGCGAGTTCAGCGCCAGGTTTAATGCCGTTTCGAGGACTTACGAGTACCTGATAACGTTCGAAAAGAACCCGTTCTACCATATGCTGGCGACAAGATGGTATCTGGCCCTTGATATCGAAGCCATGAATATCGCATGCAACAGCATGCTGGGTGAAAGGGATTTCTGCAGTTTCAGCAAGGTGAACACAGATGTGAAACATTATACATGCAACCTGATGTCGGCCCGCTGGTATTACCGCAACGACCTGCTGGTATTTGAAGTGACGGCCAACCGTTTCCTGAGGAATATGGTGAGAGCCATGGTGGGGACCCTGGTGCTGGTCGGCGAGGGTAAGATAGACCAGCAGAAATTTATGGATATTCTGGAAAGCAAGGACAGGAAGAATGCCGGAGTCTCGGTTCCCGCACATGGCTTGTACCTGGTAGGCATCGAATTCTGATTTTTAGATATTACTTTTGTTCCCGTTGCTGATCAGATACCTTTTATTGCCCCTGTCCTGGATATATGGTACCATGACCTTCATCCGGAACAAAATGTACGACAGGGGCATTTTGCCCTCATACCATTCACCTCTTAAAACCATCATTATTGGAAACCTGCAGGTTGGCGGTTCGGGTAAAACACCCCTGACGGCGTTCCTGTACGGAAAATTCTCAGCGGTATTCCGCACGGCCATCTTATCGAGGGGATACGGGAGGAAAACCAGGGGACTGCGGGAAGCAGGCGACTATGAAACTCCTGCCACCATTGGTGATGAACCACTCTGGTATAAGCAGACCTTGCCGGGAGTGACAGTCGTGGTGTCCGAAAAGAGGAAAAAAGGGCTGAAATACCTCGAAAACAAACAGGCGGAGCTGGTGCTTCTAGACGACGCTTACCAGCACAGGGCTGTGGAAGGCGATGTGTACCTGATGCTTACCGACTATGCAAAACCTTACTACAAGGATTATCCCCTGCCGGCAGGACGGCTCCGGGAATACAGAACTTCTGACAAACGGGCTGATATCATTGTCGTGACCAAATGTCCCGATGGACTTACGGTACAGGAGAAAGTGGAGATGATACAGGAAATCAATCCCTACGATCATCAGTGGGTGTTTTTCTGCAGTGTAAGACCCGGCAAACCCTATGCGCTTAAAGGTCAGGCTGACTATGCCGGGCTGCGCTATACGAAGATTGTCGCCATGAGCGGCATTGCCAACCCGGATTCTTTCATTATGCTGTGCAGGCAATTCAACAGGCCTGTAACTCCTTTGAATTTCAGGGATCATCATGATTATACAACTGATGATTTAAAAAAGCTTGAATCGCTCATTGATCAGAATACGGTGGTGCTGACAACAGAAAAGGACGCGGTCAAGCTGAAGGAAAAAAATCTGTACAGCGTATTGCCCTCCAACCAGGTATTTGTCCTGCCGATAGACATGCATGTACTGTTTCATGAAGAAGAGAAATTTCTCAATGCCATACGGGAAGGCCTGAATGCCTGACAGCCGTTTTGTTTCTGAGGAGCAGGCACTTCAATATTTTATGACACTTCCTTCACCTGTATCCTCAATGTGCAGTGCATTGGAAGGAGGAATGCTGTAATACAGGTTGCCGACGCCGAATAAGCGGAGATTAAGCTCTTCCAGGCCGTTCACATAACTGTCTGCGCGGCTGTAGCTTGTCAGGAAGGTTTTTTTTGCATTCAGCCTGCGATTGTCGACAAAGCTTATATCATCAACGGATCCCGAAAAAAGGAAGCATGAGCCCGAGAGCTTCACCCCGCCTGTGTTGCTGCAGTTTGCAAAAATATAATCCCCCCTGACAGTGAGTTCCGCATCTTCCAGTCCCCCGTGATTGATTTCCAGCGTGCCGGTGTGAATGATGGAATCCCTGGAGGTGAATTTGGCGGAACCGTTTATCTGCAAATGATCAATGGTTTTAAAATAAACCACAACCTTCTGCCTGATGTTAAGTCTGCGCACCCAGTTGAACTTGTTCTCATTCCTGATCTGCAATTCATCGTTCACCACTGTGGTGACGTATCCGTCAATCACATTCGAACCTGCCGTCATTTCTACAGTGCCTGCCCTGGCAGAGTCCTGGACAAGAACAATATCGAACTTCTCGCCCGCCACAATCTTCCTGAAATCGCCGACAGACCGGGTCTCGGTCGTCTCGGGCCCGTATGACCTGAACAAATCGTCACCATGCGAACATCCGGCCAGGAGAAGGAGCGATATAAATGCCAGCTTTTTCATTTGCCTCTGAGGAATTTATCACTGAAGCGGTATCCCGCTCCCCAGTAAAAATAATCGGCCACGGCCATATGTGATTTGAGCCGGGTCTGTACCACTGCCCCCCTGTTGAAATGGTAATTGAAACCAATGGCAAAATAAACGCGTTTCTTATATGCATTGGGGCGGTAGATATAGGTGCCGAGATCGGTGACAATCGCCACCCGTCCGAAAATGAATTCATGTCCTGCCTTTAAGGCTATCTCAGTCATTTCGGGCAGCGTGACATTCTCCAGGGTGGCTGGCTGGAACAGGCTGTAAGGGTAAGTTTTGTCAAAGAAAAATTCTGTCCCGAAACGCCAGTTCCTCGTCGGCGAATGCCTGAAATAATACAGCAGGCTGGCTGTGAAAATGTTGAATCGCCTGGTATCTGCCACAGAGATTTCTTTATTTGCATACCCTGCCAGTATCTCGAAACCATTTTTCGGGAACAGTTCGGGCAGAAGTTTGGATTTCCTGTTTTCAATAAAGCGAACTTTCCGGCAGACGCCCAGGTCGAGGTGCATGATATTGATGCCGAGGTTGGGCCTTTTGAAATTCCCGTTGCTGTAATGGGTCACACCCAACCCAAGCACAAGGGATGTCCTTTTCGACATGTCAAAATACGCTTTATAAAGCAGTTGCATATTGCCATTCAGCCTGGATCCGATAGCCTTGTTCTTGCGGTTGCTGGTGATGTTGTATGGTTTGGTAAGATAGCCCACGCCCGATCCGAAACGGATGGTGGACTGGAAACGCTCCCTTTTTTTAAGATTGGCTTCAACATGTATGTTCCACGCGTACACTTCACCGTTCAATTCCCTGTCGCCGAGATTGAAATATGAAAGGCCGGTGCCCCAACGCAGGTGCCGGTATCCCGAATCGGCCTGCGTCCAGCCGGTGAAATTGCTGCTGTAGACGACTTCAAGTCCCCAGGCATGTGCTTCCATATTAGCCATGTATTCCCTGTGGGCCACCAGGAAACCAGGGAAAATATGTGCTTGCCAGCCTTTGTAATCCTGTGATTTTAAAGCCACCGAAATGAAGGAAACGAGTATAAGGAAAGGACGCTTCAAACCACTGCAAAACTAAGGGAAAACGAGATAAAATGTAATTTTAGGGTCATAAAATTTTTTAAGAGCAATTTTTTTTAATGAAGTTCGTTATATTCGCAAGTTCAAAATAAAATAAGCCTATAGAAAAGACGCATACCAATTGTTTTTTAGTTGAATTGTTTTAGTATTTTTTTTCAGTGAAATCATTGCGTCACAAAAACAGGCTTTGGTCAGGGGGATTTATTTTGCTACTTGTTTTAGCATTGGTCCTGCCTTTATTCAGTGTTTCCAATTCATTGGTCAGATGGATGGGCATTCCGGACGTGGAAGAGCTTGAAATAGGCGAGCTTGAACGCAGGGAGCCTGTAAAGACTGCAGCTCCGCAAAAGAAAGCCGCATCAGCAGCAGTTTCGGCCATGCCCGCCGATACAAGCAAGGGAGGACCTAAAGACAGCCTGGTGTATCCTGTCAAGGACAATAAGGGCAGGGACAATTCAGGGTATAAGAATAATATCGATCTTAACGATCCGAGTGTAAAGACGGTGGTCGTATATAATCCGGAAACCAAGAGATATGATGAGTATAGGGAAGTAGCGGGTACGCGCACCTTGCTGAGAAGCATGAGCAGGGAGGAATATATTGAAGAAAGCGCAAAGGAAGAACGCAAAAGGTACTTTGATCAGCGCTCAAAAAGCAATGCGGGTCAGAGCGGTTATAACAGCAATAAGAAAATAGAGCTTGTAAAGACACCTCCGGTTCTGGATAAGATCTTCAGGGGTGGTCTGGTGGATATACAGCCCAGCGGTTCGGCCGAACTCACTTTTGGCGGGATATTCAATACGGTGAGAAACCCACAGTTTAGTGCCAGGCAACAGAGGACAGGACAGTTTGACTTCGATCAGAAGATACAGCTGAACGTCAACGGAAAAATAGGAAACGCCCTGAACCTGGGTATCAAGTACGACACCGATGCGACATTCGACTTCGATAATCAGACCAAACTGGATTGGGTAGGCAAAGAGGACCACATGCTGAAAAAAGTGGAGCTGGGTAATGTCAACCTTCCATTGAACGGAAGCCTTATTCAGGCCGGCCAGTCGCTGTTCGGCATAAAGACCGCATGGCAGTTCGGAAAGCTGAAAATGACCGTGATTGCCACCCAGAATAAAGGTCAAAGGACGGAAACCACTGTTAACGGCGGGGCGCAGATCACCAATTTCAGCATACAGGCCCATAATTATGATCAGAACAGGCACTTTTTCCTGTCACAGTTCTTCAAGGACCAGTTTGATGCCGCCATGTCTACATTGCCTCTCGTGTCTTCAAGCGTGGTGATTAACAGGGTGGAAGTCTGGGTCACCAACAAAAGCGGTAATTTTGAGAATACACGCGATGTGCTGACCCTTATGGACCTTGGTGAAAGCAGGCCTTACAATACCTCGCTGAGTACCGGCGGTTTTGATCCGAGGACCGATAACAATGCCAACAGGTTGTATGCCGACCTTACCACTGGCCCGAACAAAGATGCCATCCGCGAATCAAAATTTACTATTGATGCGGTAAATACATTGACAAACCTGAAGCAGGGGCTTGATTTTGAGCTTCTGACCTATGCCAGGCAGTTGAATGAAAATGATTTCACCCTGAACCAGAGGCTGGGTTACATATCCCTGAACACAGCGCTTAATAATGATGAAATGCTCGCCGTGGCATTTGAATACAGCTATAACGGAAAAGTCTATAAGGTTGGTGAATTTGCATCCGAGATCAGCAGCACCCGCGATAACAGCAAGATATTGATGGTGAAGATGCTGAAGAACAATATCATCAGGACCAGGCTTCCTATGTGGGAACTGATGATGAAAAACATCTATTCACTTGGTTCTTTCAATATCAATGCAAGTGACCTCAACCTGAATGTGATATACAATGACGACCCTTCCGGCGCCGATCTTAATTACATGCCGGTTGAGAATATTCCGGGCCTGAGCGGCGGTATTCCCCTGATAAGGGTGCTGAACATGGACAGGATCAACAGGCAGGGTGAAAGCAAGCCGGACGGTGTGTTTGATGCCATCGAGGATGTGACGTTCCAGTCCAGGAACGGCCGTATAATCTTCCCCGTAAGGGAGCCTTTCGGTAATTTCCTAAGGAGCAAGTTCCGGGGTGATTCGCTCCTGGCCAACCGCTATGTGTTCGACGCGCTTTATGACAGTACGAAATGGCTCGCGGAGCAGGACGTGGCGCACAATAAATTCTTCCTGAAAGGCAGTTATAAGGGAACGAGCAGCAATGAAATATCGCTGAACGCCCTGAACGTTCCCCAGGGATCGGTGGTTGTTACGGCCAATGGCACAAAACTTACTGAAAATGTGGATTTTATAGTGGATTACAATGCCGGTAAGGTAACCATTATCAACCAGGGTATACTTCAATCCGGTGCAGTCATCAAGGTGTCTGCAGAAAGCAACAGTATGTTCAACATCCAGCAGAAAACATTGCTCGGCGCGCGTTTTGATTATGCCGTCAGCAAAAAACTCCTGCTGGGCGGTACCGTGCTGCATATGTATGAGCGGGCGCTTACACCAAAAACCAACATAGGCGATGAACCTCTTTTGAATACCATCATCGGCATCGACGGAAGTTATGCAACGCCATCGCTTTTCATGACAAAACTGGTAGACAAGCTGCCATTCATACAGACAAAAGCTGAAAGCCGTCTGAATGTGCAGGGCGAATACGCGAGGATTTTCCCCGGAATGGCGAGAGGCCAGAACAAGACCAGGGGCGTCAGTTACCTCGATGATTTCGAAGGCGCTGAAACCACATTCGACCTCAGGCTTGTTTCAAGCTGGAAACTGGCAAGTCTTCCCCAGAATCAGCCCGGCGTGTTTCCGGAGTGGAACAATACCCTCCTGGACAAAAGATCATGGGGTGATTACAGGGCCAGGTTGGCCTGGTACAATATCGACCCTACGTTCTACAGGAAAGATCAGTATACACCGGAACATATCGCCAATGACGTGGATATGCAAAGCAATCACTTTATGAGGGAAGTGTCCGTCAATGAAGTGTTCCCTAACAGGCAGATCCAGCAAGGCGCTCCTAACATTCTTCCAACTCTTGATATGGCACTCTATCCAAGGGAAAGAGGCCAGTATAACTACAATGCGACAAATGATTTTACCCCTGACGGATATTTCCGCAACCCTGTCAGGACCTGGGGCGGTATCATGCGCAGGATAGAAAGCAATGACTTTGAAGCAGCCAATATCGATTACATAGAAATATGGATGATGGATCCGTTCGTATATAACCAGTCGGGCTCCAACAGGGGTAAGCTGTATTTGGATCTCGGGAACATCAGCGAAGACATACTCCCCGACAGGAGGAAAACGTTCGAGAACGGTTTCAATCCACAGGGCGACCTCGCCGACCTGGATACCTCCACGTTCGGAAGGGTGCCCACCTTGCCGCAGCTGAACAATGCATTTGACAACGACCCTGCATCAAGGCCATTCCAGGACCTGGGTCTTGACGGGTTAAACGATGACGCTGAAAGAAGCTTCTTTGATACAAGCTACCTGAAGGCGCTCAGGGATAATTTCGGAGCGACATCCAATATTTACCTCAATGCCGTCAACGATCCTTCAAACGACAATTATATTCATACAAGGATGCCGACCTATGACGGATCACGGGCATCTGTAGTTACCAGGTATAAACTTTACAACAGCCTCCAGGGAAATTCCACGCTGGATAAACTGGGTGACGGTACGCCACAAGCCGCTACCACCGTTCCCGACAACGAAGATATAAACAGCGATTTTACCATGAACCAGACTGAAGATTATTTCAATTATGAAATCAGTCTCAGCCCGGAGGACATAGAGATAGGGAAGGGATTCGTAACCGATATTTCCGAGGTCAATAAACTGTTGAAGAACGGCAAGACCGAAAAGATCAGGTGGATACAATTGAAAGTGCCGGTTAGAGAATATACAAGGGCCGTTGGAAATATTTCGGATTTTAAATCCATCCGTTTCATGAGGATGTACATGAAAGGATTCAGCGACAGCACCATACTGAGGTTTGCCCAGCTCCAGCTTGTGCGGGCCGACTGGAGAAGGTACCTCAACTCCCTGAACACTCCCGGGGCTGTCGTTCCCCTCGATCCGACCGATAACACCACGTTTGTGGTGTCAACCGTCAATATCGAAGAGAATGGCAAACGCTCTCCTGTGCGCTATGTCGAGCCTCCGGGTATTGACCGCGTGAGGGATCCGGCTTCACAGAATGTTGTTCAGCAGAATGAACAATCCCTGTCATTGAGAGTCTGCAACCTGAAAGGCGGCGATTCAAGAGGCGCATATAAAACCACCAATTTCGACATCAGGAACTATAAATACCTGAAAATGTTTGTGCACGCCGAAGGCAGTGATCTGAAGGACGGTGAGATATCGGCCTTTATCAGGCTCGGAACTGACCTGGTAGGCAATTATTACGAGTATGAAATCCCCCTGAAGATAACCCCTGACGGAACGTATCCTGCTTCAGCCATATGGAAAACGGAGAACGAATTCGATTTTGAGCTCGCCGACCTCTTTAATGCCAAGACATTGAGAAGCGAGAGCAATGTCGCCCTCAACAGGCCGTTCTTCTATTTTAATGCAAAGGGACATAAGGTAACAGTGCTCGGTCTGCCGGATCTCAGCAACATCAGGAGCATTATGCTTGGTGTCAGGAACAATACTGACAATCCTAAATGCGGAGAGGTATGGTTCAATGAACTTCGCGTAACGGAAATAACCAATAAGGGCGGATGGGCTGCCACCGGAAGAATAGTGGCGCAGATGGCGGACTTTGCCACGCTGTCGGCTTCCGGAAATATTTCAACCATAGGTTTCGGCGGCATCGACAAGCGCCTGAATGAAAGGAACCTCAGTGATAATTACCAGTTCGACCTCGCGTCAAGCTTTGAGCTCGGTAAATTTTTCCCTCAGAAAGCCGGTGTGAATATCCCGATGTTTATTGGCTACAGCGGTACTATCATCAGGCCGAAATTCAACCCGCTGAACCCGGATATTGAACTGAAAAGCTCTGTTGCAAGATTGCCCGACGACCAGAAAGCAGCTGTTCTCAAAGCGGCTGAAGATTATAACTCCCGGTACAGCATTAATTTTACAAATGTGAGAAAGAATGCCGTGGGAACCGGAAATATCATGCCCTGGAGCATCTCCAATTTTAACCTTACATATTCATACATTCATGCGCAAAAACGCAATATCCAGATTGAGGAGCATTTCAGCAAGACGTACCACGGAAGCATCGGGTATATGTACAGTCCGAAATCCAAGCCGTGGGAACCTTTCAGGTTTATCAAAAGCAAGCACCTGGCTATTATAAAGGAATTCAATATCAGGCCGCTGCCCCAGAACATTTCCGTCCGTTATGATATAGACAGGTATTATTCTGAGACGCTGAACCGAAACAACGACCTTTTCAAGCAGTTTACCCCGCGTCTTTATGACAAGAATTTCACCATGCAAAGGGTGTATAACGTAAACTATCCGATCACTAAAAACCTGAAGCTGGATTATTCCGCCACGGTTAATGCGCGTATCCAGGAGCCTTACGGCGAACTGAACACGCAGGAAAAGAAGGATTCGGTGCGAAAGGATTTCTGGGCATTCGGCCGCATGAGGGATTTCAACCAGATAGCAAATTTCAATTATACAGTACCTTTCGATAAGATAGGCATCCTTAATTGGATCACTACCACTGCAAGATATGGCGCCAATTACGGCTGGACCCAGGCACCTCCGTCATTCAGCACGCTGGGGAACACGATCCAGAACAGCCGCGAGATCGCTATCAATACACAGCTTAACATGGTGAACTTTTACAACAAGATACCGCTGCTGAGAAGGATCAACCAGGGCGCACCAAAGAAAGCACCCGCCGAGAACTCCAGCGGATCGGCCGCCACCAGCAAGAACAAAAAGGAAAAAGTACAGTTTGGTACAGGCCTGCTCAGGGGCATCATGATGCTCAGGAATATCAGCGTCAATTATACGATCAGGGATGGTATCATGCTCCCCGGTTTTGTGCACGCCATCGATTATTTCGGGCAGAACTTCGCCCAGGACGCGCCCGGATTCCCATTTATACTCGGAAGCCAGAACAGCAATATCCGTTATGATCTTGCACGTCAGGGATCACTTACCAACGACTGGAGGATGAATAACTTCTATACGCAGAACAGCAGCAAGAATATCCAGGGTAACGCCACTGTCGAGCCATTCAAGGATTTCAGGATACAGCTGAATTTCAGCCTGAGCCGCGCAAGCAATTTCCAGTCGCTCTTCGCCTATGACACGCTCGAACAGGACTGGAGGGATTTATCCATCCGCGAAACAGGGAATTTCTCGATGTCATCCATCTTTATCAGGACTGCCAACGAGAACCTCAGTGAAAAGAACGACTGGAAGAGCCAGAATTATGAAAACTTTGAGAACTTCAGGTTTGTGATCTCGCAAAGGCAGGCGTTTGACGATCCGAGGGTACTGGAGAAGAGTATAGATACAAACAGGGGCGGCAAGTACTATATGGGATACGGTCCAAAGGCGCAGAATACATTGATACCGGCTTTCATTGCGGCTTATACGGGAACCAACCAGTCGAAAGTATCCCTGAGTCCGTTCAGGAACATTCCTTTGCCCAACTGGAATATCAATTACAACGGGTTGAGCAAGATCAAGGCCATAGGCAAAATATTCAGCAACATTACCCTGCAGCACCGCTACCAGGGCACATATAACATAGGCGGGTACACGAGCAACCTGCAGTACAGCCCTGATTCGACGGCCCAGGAAGGGCGGGACCTTGTCAGCCAGTACAATATCACCAATATTACCATACGGGAGCAGTTCAGCCCGCTTATCGGTGTGGATATCACCACCAAGGGCGGCGTTACCGGAGGGTTCAAGATCAACAGGATGAGAAATGTTTCGTTATTCGTGCCTAACGCCAACCTCACCGAGATGAACCAGAAGGAATTCTCATTCAATCTTGGCTACAGGACCAGCGGCGTCAAGCTTCCGGTTAAATTCAACGGCAAGAAGATATACCTCGCCAACGACCTGCTGATGGACCTGCGTATCAGTATACAGAACAACTTTACCATTATAAGGCCGATTGATCAGAACAGCAATACGGTGGCGAACGGGCAACGCGTCGTATCCATCCAGCCGAATATCAATTACATGATCAATAACAACATCAACCTGACCATGTTCTATGACCGGAGGGCATCAAAGCCGCACGCTTCAAACGCTTTCCCTACTGCACTGACCACGTTTGGCTTCAAGCTGAGATATACAATCCAGTAAAGTTCCCGGAAATAAACCTTTACCCGGTCATACGCCTGTCACCCCTTTCCGGGAGTAAGTAATTTTTTTGTCAAATAATTGAGGAAAAATTTGGAAAATTAGGTTTTGTGGTATATTCGCCAACCAACAAAACAATATAACCGATTCATTCCTTTATGACTTTCCCCTCTCATGCGTCGCCTGCATTCCTGAAAAAAATACTTCTGCTGCCCTTGTGTTTTTTATTGGTATTAAAAATTTCGGCACAGATCAAAACCGTCGGGTTGACAAAAAAATTAAACGGTAACGATGAGAACGGGTACATATTATTTACCCCGCTGTCCACCGATACCACTTTCCTCATCAATAAATGCGGTCAGAGGCTTCACTCATGGCGTAGCCAATATACCCCCGGCCTTTCAGTATACCTGAGGCCGAACGGCAACCTGCTTAAAACGGGAACATATACCGACACTGTTTTCGGTTTCTCGGGCGGTAGGGGAGGTATTATAGAAGAGTTCGACTGGAACAACAAGCTGGTATGGCGCTATAAGCTGTTTAATGATTCATTATGTCAGCATCACGATATCGTTCCAATGGCAAACGGCAACATACTAGTGCTCGCCTGGCACCAGATACCGAAAAGCAAAGCTATGAGCTACGGGCGATCCGCCGCAAATTTCGGAATAGGTCAGAAAGAGCTTTGGGGTGAACGTATACTGGAATTGAAGCCGATAGGACAGGACAGCGCTGAGATAGTATGGCAATGGGATATTTTCGATCACATTGTGCAGGACATCGATTCGGCCCTGCCAAACTATGGCATGGTAAGCCAGCACCCTGAGCTGATGAATATTAACTACGCCCTGAATCTCCTGACCAACGACTGGAT
>CALMKH010000192.1 GCA_937867025.1 uncultured Bacteroidota bacterium
GGAAAAAGACGAACATTTTTTTCCCATTCCTCCGGGCTAAAAAGCATAAAGGGACTTTTTGAAAACCATTAACCTGTCTTAAAAGTTCCTCTTATGAATTTTTCGGAGTATTTTTCCCTGAGGTTAGGCGCTTTTTGAAATGCATACCCGAACAGGAGGTCTGGATGAAAAAAGCAACGACACTTCAGGGAAAAAGACGAACATTTTAAAAAGCATAAAGGGAACTTTTAAGACAGGTTATCCTATAAAGAAAAGGGTTAAACTTTCGTTTAACCCTCTGCTCTAAAACTAAAACTATGAAAACACTCTCTATATTTCTCCAATCACTGGTATCGTTTCCGGTTGTCGAATTTCATCAACGGTACAAAGGTACAAGCACTTCCCAAAAGCCTGAATAGTTAAAAAAATGATATTCCTGTCATACAAACAATGACAAAAGGTATTTGCGGTTCACGAATCATGATGACGGTGGAATAACAGACATGGCAGGTGACTATTACCTCAGCGCCGGTCATAAAAAATGGTTAAACTTTCGCTTAACCATTTTAAAAACTAACTCTATGAAAAAAACTCTACATCCCTTCCCTGCTGATATCTTGACCGGGGTTGACCTTATGATCAACAGTGCAAAGATAAAGCGCCCCTCAGGTCATGTAAATAGTGCAGATGATGAAATTGATATAGTACAAAATATGACAAAAAGGTATCCGATTTAATGATGATAAATGATGCCGGATTCCGTCCCTGAAAGTACCTGGTATGAAAAAGAAAAGGGTTAAACTGTTGTTTAACCCCCTGCTCTAAAACTATGAAAACACTCTCTATATTTCTCCAATCACTGTATCATTTCCGGTTGTTGGTCCTGATCAACAGTACAGAAGTACTACAGGTCTTAATGCTGCAAAATAGTGGGAATTATGATTCTTTCATCGAACAAACAATGACAGGAAAACCCTATACCTGTGCGGACTTTTTAAGGAGAGATATCCTGAATGTGGCGCCTTCTCCGGGAGCACTTTCCACGTCTATCTTTCCATTCATCGCCTCCACCTGGTTCTTGGTCATAAACAGGCCTATACCCCTGGCGTCACTGTTATTGTGAAATGTTTTGTACATGCCGAATATCTTGCCTCCGTTTTTCTTCAGGTCTATTCCCATGCCATTGTCAATGACCGACAATTCTATATGGCCCTGATCTTCAACAGCAGTGATCCGGATGACGCAGATGCGGTCGGGCGACCTGTACTTAATGCTGTTGCTGATAAGGTTCAGCAGGATGCTTTCCATATAAGAAGGCACTGCTTCCAGGCGAATGTTTTCATCCACTTCATTGATAATCCTGGCGCCTGTCTGCAATATCATGGCATTAATGGCATCACAGGTCTTGTCCACTTCCAGCCGCAGGTTCAGCTCACGTCGCTCCTTGTCTGTATCGGAATGTATGGTGATAATCTCGTTCAGGTTTTCTATCGTTTCGGAAAGTTTGGCCGTGCTGGTATGCATCATGTTGAAGAATATTTCCTTGTCTTCATTCTTTCCTGCCTCCATAATGGCTTCCATCAATCCCACCATATTGGCGCTGTGCGAGCGGATATTATGCGAGACGATGTAGGCGAAATTCTGAAGCCGCTTGTTCTGCTCTTTCATGATGCTTACAAGGTTCTTCAATTCTTCCTCCGCCTGTTTCTGTTCTGTAATATCGTAAACTACGCCATACAAGCCGACCGGCTGTCCAGCCTCATCAAATTCATATTTGCTTTCAGACCTCAGGTACCGCTCGGTTCCGTCCTTTCGTATTATCCTGTGATATAAAACCGAATCTGAAAGGGTCTCGCTGGATCTGACCATGTCAGCATAAACGGCTTCCCTGTCATCCGGATGTGTAAATTGCAGCCATTCCTGCGGTGAGAGGTTGTGATCGCTGCCCGGATCAAGGCCATATATCCTGTATGCCTCATCGGACCATTTGGATTCATTCGTGTTGAAATTTACTTCCCAGTTGCCCACGTGAGTGAGAGCCTGAGCTTCATTTAATCGCATCTGCTTGCGCAACATGCTTTCTTCTGCCAGTTTCTCCCTTGTAATATCACTCATGGCCCCGACCATCCTGATGGCCTTGCCATTGCAATCGCGCACAATATGGCCCTTATCCCTGATATGCACCATATCTCCATTACTTTTGAAAAACCTGTACTCGCATTCCCAGACATCGGTTTGGGTCGAACCCAGGTGCTCGAACAACGTGCGCATAACGCGGTCCCTGTCCGATTTATGAATATTCAGCAACCATGTATCCCCGTCCATATCCGTGGTTTCAGATGTGTAACCGAAATGGTTCAGGTAGTTTTCCGACCTGAATATATGTCCGCTGGACACATCCCAATCCCAGATGATATCATTGGTAGCCATTGTGGCAAGCTCATAGCGCTCGTTGCTTTTTTCAATTTCAATCCTGGCCAGGTTCCTTTCCGTTATATCATGCACAATACCGCTCATGCTGACGGGCTTGCCTTCATCATTCAGTATGAACCTGCATGTACAGTATACATATTTTTCTTCACCCTTCCTGTTGTATAACCTGCAATTGAATGAATATCCCTCAAGCGTTTCCTCACCCTTTGCTACCAGGGATCTCACATGCTCCTTTTCATCCGGATGGATGCATGACAGGAACACATCTACAGCGGGGATTTCATATCGTTTGTCGATCGCCAGTATATCAAACACCTCGTCCGACCATATCACTTCGCCGGTGATCAAATTGCTTTCCCAGTTGCCGAGCCGGGCAAGCTTCTGGGCCTGTTTCAGGCTTTTTTCGCTCCGCTCAAGCTGGTTCTTGAAATTAATGATCTTTTGAGTGCTTTCCTTCAGTTCCCTGTCGAACAGTTTTCTTTCCGTAATATCCCTTGAAAAGCACGCTGTACCGATAATGCTGTCTTCATGATAAATGGGATAGAACGATATTTCATTCCAGAATTCATGATCGCTGTAACCATGTTCTATCACCGTAAATGTTTCGCCGGCCAGGGCCCTGGCAAACAGCCGCTCGTAAAATCTTGCATGTTGCTCCTCCAGCCCCATGGAAAAAAAGCTCATTCCCTGCTCGATCTGCACCCCGGTTCTGTCCCTGATAAAAAATTCGAATGCCTGGTTGGAGGTGATAAGTTTCATATCACTGTCCACACTCCACATCTGGTCTTTTGTATTATTGATGAGTGCTTTGAGGTTTTTTCCATCCATCTCCATACGCTGCTGGACACGTTTTCTTTCCGTGATGTCCTGAATGATTCCGTGCCTTCTGAGTATGGCCTCTCCTTCCTTATTCACCTCGTTCCGGGTCTCGCAATACATGTAACGGACTTCACCGTCCGGACGTATGATCCTGTGTTCAAAACTGATATCCTTGACGTACACTTCGGAATCCCTGATCAGGTTCTTCACTATATCCGCATCTTCCGGGTGAATGACTGAAAAATAATTCTCAAGGGATGGGCCCGTATGTTCGGGATTAAATCCAAGCAACAAATACAGTTGTTCCGACCACAGGTATTTTCCTGTTGAGAAATCCCTTTCCCAGCTTCCAAGTGCAGCAATCCTCTGCGCCTCTTTCAACCTGGCTTCGTTACGGCGCATGTACAATTCTTCCGACATCCTGCTGGCCTGTTCTCTCGACTCCCTTAACGCGCGCTGCACCTTAAATGCAAGGGATGAGAGTTTGTCTTTCATGACATAATCGGTCAGTCCGTTCTTGATCAGTTCTATTGAGCTTTCCTGTTCAAGATTCCCCGAAACAAAAATAAAGGGCGTGGCCGGTGCAAGTTTCTGCCTGATATAGAAAGCTGCCGTTCCATTAAATGTAGGCAGCGAATAATCCGAAAGGATGATGTCCGGAGCAAATTCTATCAGTGCCTTTTCAAACGTCCTTTCAGTATTTACTATCTCTGCCAGATACGGTATTCCGCTCCTTTTGATCTCGTAAATAATCAGGTCGAGGTCGCTGGGGTCATGCTCGAGGATCAGTATTTTTATCTTCTCCATGGCTGTCATGCGTTTAAGTTTGTAAACCTGTCAGGTGCGGGTACGGCCTGGCGAAAGACCGCAGGCCGGGGTTTGAAAAGAATTTGTGTAATAGTTAGACCCATATATGTGTAATGTTATGCCCCGCAAAATTACTAAGGCCATTTCCGGGCATTGATAGTTACAAAGCTGAAAGTCATGTCATACAAACCATGACGATATGGCTTTCAATGCACACAAACTTGTGATAATCAAATATTTGTCAAAAAAAAAGAACCCTGCATGGCAGTATTTTTACCAGGGATTTTCCGGCCACTGAACACAACGTTTTCCAATCGGATCAGATGTAATGAGCTCTTTTTGCCGGGGTTTCCCGGCAAAAAGAGCTCTGTATCATACTGAAACACTCAATATGATCGTGCTGGTTTAGATTTTAATCAGTAAATATGATATATATATGACCCAGAAAATATAACAAAAAACTAAAAGCCTGTTTGCATACCCCCCTAAGGCTATAACACCTTTTGGCACCTCAGCAGGCGGAGGAGAGTCTTTATCCCATTTGAGACCGGCTTTTTTAAATCCTGAAAACATGAGCATCATTGTCAAAGCCATCAACAGTAAACTTATCCAGGTTGAATGCGCAATAATAAGGGCAAGGGATTGAGTTATAATATCAGCGTTCAGCAAATGATATGTAAGAATAACCGCAGAAACGGGCAATGTAGGCACACCGAGGGCAAATGCCATTCCGTGTCTTTTATGATTGACGTCAAACAAGCCGCCGCAAATGGCGCCTATCCCCGAAACTGCCAGTAAACATACAGCCAGATAAGCCAGGAAACCACTAACTATCCCCAACAAGGCGATGGAAAGGAGGATAGAGCCGGTTCCCCACATAAGGAAAAACAAAGTGATCGCCCACTTGTGTCTCCCAAGTGCATATTCGCTCACCATGCGCCAGCTTGGTTTAAATTCAGGACTCATAACATGCAGGGCCAATAAACTTAATAAAGATATTGCACATGCAATAATTGATAATGTTGCGATGGTTTCCATGATTATTGAAGTGAGGGTTTAAGATGTGAAATGTCTTTGATTGCTTTTGCTACCAGGATAAGCCATACAATATCCGCCAGGATCATCAGCCTGTTTACATAACCGGCCATTGCAATTACGCCTTCGGGAACATGTGAAGGTGGTGGTGAATCCGGTCCGGTTTCAATCCCCGCGTCCTTAAATCCCGTCATCATCACTGCCATTGTCACTACCATTAATACAAGAGCTATCCAGGTACAGTGAGCAAAAAATTTTATAGGCTTTGCGAATGAACTCCATTCATGTTTTTTACTTATGTGATTCGCGATCAGCAGTGTGGCAACAGGCACAGTGGGAATGCCCAATAAACCGGCTATTCCGTGTCCTGCAGGCTGACTTACATCAAACAAGGCCGCTAATGAAGCGCCGATACCTGAAATGAATAATAAAGTAACCCCTGCTTTAGAAGCCTTTGAAGTAACGTGGTTCCAAAGATCGGCGGCGAGCAGCAGCGAGCTCAACCCCCAGAAAACAAAGAACAATGAAACTAACCACTTGTGTTTTCCCAGAGCGTATTCGCTTACCATGCGCCAGCTGGGTTCAAACTCCGGACTTGCGAAATGCAATGCTGATAAGCACAGCAAGGAAATACCCGAAGCAGTTATTACCAGGCTTGATAAATTTTTCCGTCTTGAATCCTGCATAGTCTAAATTTTTGCATTAACAAGCAATTGATTTAATTGTTCCAGGCAAGCAGTGATACCTTGCTCAAAGCCCATTTCCACAATTTGTCTTAATTGCTCTTCGGTTGAATAGGTCATTTTAAATTCTACTTTCGTACCTGAAGCAGTTTCTGTAAAAACATTGCTTCCCCTGGATACAGGCAATTCGGGATTTATGATGCCATTTTCGTCACAAAAACCATCTTCCAGGTGGAAGTTCTTAAATGTTTCAATAGATAAATAATTCATTCTGCCCCAATGTTTTTCTCCCTCAGGGCCTACCATGGCATAAAGCCAGTGGCCCCCCACCGAAAAATCCTGTGATTTCGTTTCGGCCCGCCAGGGTTCCGGAGCCCACCACTGGTCCAGAATATCACTTTCAGTAAATGCTTTCCACACCAGTTCCACCGGTGCATTGAATTCCCTCGATACGAGGATCGATTTTTCCTTTAAGTCTTTTACGACTTGTGTTGCAGCTGTAGTCATTTTTATTTGTTTTTTAAGATTGATAATACTTTGTCCAGTTGATTGAACTTGGTTTCCCAGATTTTCCTGAATTGTTCCAACCACTTGTCTATGTCTTTCATTTTTTCTATTTCCAATTGATAATAAATTTCTCTGCCCTGATGTTTTTGATGTATTAAATCACATTCCGTCAATATCTGCAAATGTTTGGATACGGCCTGCCTTGTTGTATTGAAATGCTCGGCCAGTGCGTTCGGAGTCATGGCTTGTGACGCTATCAGTACCAGTATCGCCCTTCGGGTTGGGTCGGCTATAGCCTGAAACACATCTCTTCTTGTTTCCATCTGTTAATGTGCAATTATCTGGTTGCAAATATATGCGCAACTACATGGTTGCGCAAAATAATTTAACAAGAATTTTTACAATTAATATATAATGTCTTTAAAATCAATCAAATAAAATTTTAATGAGTGTAAGACCGCCTTGATTTGCCAGGTGGCTGGTCTTGTGTTCGCCCATTACCCACCATCCCTTAAAGGAATTCACGGGGAGGTGTATAGTTATGCATCAATTCAGGTTATTGTTGATCGCGTAAACGGTCAGTTCGGCATTGTTCTTCATATTCATTTTTTCCAGAAGCCGGCTCCTGTATGTGCTTACAGTGGCGACACTCAGTGAAAGCTCCTCGGCAATTTCCGAAACGGTCTTCCCCGAGGCTATAAGCTTGAGCACCTGTAACTCCCTGTCGGATATGAGTTCATGCTGTTCCTTTTCGATGTCATCGAACCTCGAGGCAAGTTTCTCGGCCACCCCCTGCGAAATATACTTTTTCCCTGTAAGAATGATCTTCAGGGCATTTATAAATTCCGACCGCGGGCAATCCTTGGTTATATAACCGTTCCCTCCCGCCTTCAAAACCCTTAACGCATACTGGTTTTCAGGATGTATGCTGATAATGAGCACCGGGATCTTTATGGATTCCGCCCTGAGTTGCTTCAGTACTTCCAGTCCCGTTTTATCCGGCATGGACATATCCATAATGAGCAAATCCCATTTGCCGCTGCGTATGAGTTTTTCAGCGCTCGTGCCGTTGGGCACTTCCTGTACATTCGCAGCAGGGAATTCTTCAGTAACGATCCTTGAAAGACCGCTTCTTACCAATTCATGATCGTCTGCTATGATAATATTCATTTTGTATTAGGTAAAATTAGTTTTGTGCATGTTCCTTTTCCTTCAGTCCCACTTATTTCCAGCGTACCTCCCAGCAGCTTCGCCCTTTCTTTCATCCCTATTATGCCGAGGGTTTTTCCGTTATTCACACGTTCATCAGGTATGCCTTTGCCGTCATCGCGCACCTCAAGGACCAAGCCTTCGGGACTCTCGCTCAGGTAAACGAATACAGCCTTTGCTTCGGCATGCCTGCTGACATTTGTGAGGGTTTCCTGCAATATGCGGTATATATTGATGCCTATATCGTTGTCAAACTTTCTTTCCTTGATCTCGGAAATGAACTGGCAGGCCATGCCGGTCTTCTCCTCAAAATCATTACATTTCCATTCCAGCGCAGCAATAAGCCCGAGGTCGTCAATGATGGCGGGCCGCAATTCAGATGATATGCGCCTGACCGTATTGATCACGTCATCACACAGTTTCAGCACGTCTTTCAGTTTATTTGTTACAGCCTCGTCGGCCCCGGGTTGTTTGTGCATCACCCAGCCTATATCCATTTTAAGTGCCGTAAGCTGCTGCCCCAGTTCATCATGTATTTCCCGTGCGATATGTTTTCGTTCGTCTTCCCTGATGTTTTGAAGGTGTCCCGAAAGGTTCCGCAGTTCTTCGTTCTTTCGCAGTATTTCCTGTTCAGCCTTCACGCTCTCTGTAATGTCCTGGACGATGCCGTACTGCCTTAAAGGCCTCCCTGAATCATCCAGGTCGAATTTCCATTCCGAACGGCCATGCCGCATCTCACCGTCAGACCGCCTGAAACGGAAATTGAATGACGAGTCTTTAATGATTGCCTGCGATTGCTGCATCGCATTACCAACCTGTTCCCTGTCCTCTTCAATCACATACGATAAAAAAAGCTCACGGGACGGCTGATGCCTGGCCCTGTCAATGCCGAATATATTGAAAAACTCATCCGACCAGGTGTGCACATGGCCGACCATATCGATCTCCCAGTTACCCATTCTCGCAATGGCCTGCGCCTCCGCCAGCAGCTTTTCACTTTTTATAAGTTTCTGTTCCGCTTCACGCTTGGCCTGTTTTTCACGCCATTCGCTCATGGCCCTGTCAATCTTCAGAGGCAGGGTAAAAAGCTTGTCTTTCAGCACATAATCCGTCACACCGCTTTTTATCAGTTCGATCGAATTCTCTTCCCCAATGGCACCCGAAACGAACAGGAAAGGAATATCCGGGCATATCTCCTGCTTTATGCGGAACGCATGAATGCCGTCAAATGAAGGCAAAGAATAATCCGACAGTATGATCTGCGGGGAAAAATCTTTCAATGCATGTTCATAGGACCCTTGATCGTGGGCAATGCAGGCGTTGAAAACGATGCCGCCCTTCCTGAGCTCATACTGAATAAGCTCGATGTCATCCGCATCATGCTCAAGTATCAATATACTCAGAAGATCATCCATCAGAAAGGCGATTTATTCAATATCATCCAATACATTCCAAGATCAGAAACCGCTTTGACAAAGGTATCAAATTCGACGGGTTTAACGACATAACTGTTGGCTCCAAGATCGTAGCAGGTCTGAATATCGGGATCCTGATTGGACGAGGTGAGCACCACCACCGGAATCTTATGCGTGCGTTCATCAGATTTGATCCTGCGCAATACTTCTATGCCCGTAAGTTTTGGCATTTTGAGGTCGAGGAAGATCACTTTCGGATTTTCCTCCTGAGCCCTGCCGGCATAACGACCTTCGGAGAAGAGGAATTGCAAAGCTTCTTCTCCATCTTTTACATGGACCAGGCGGTTTGCAAGGTGGTTCTTCTTTAATGCCCGTATGGTTAGTTCCGCATCATTCATGTTGTCCTCTACCAACAGGATTTCCAGTTCATTGTTTATCATATGTAATTAGAATTGCTTATTGTTTTTTTTCAGGGCAAAATAAAACGTGGCGCCTTCACCTTCCTTTCCTTCAGCCCATACCCTTCCGCCGTGCCTGGCCACTATCCGCTGGACAATGGCCAGCCCTACTCCTATGCCTTCAAATTCTTCTTCTGAGTGCAGCCTCTGGAAAACGCCGAATAATTTGTCGACATAGTTCATATCAAAACCCGCCCCGTTGTCTTTTACAACATATATCACTTCATCTACCTTTTCTTCCGCCTCAATCCGTATGGCTGCCTCTTCTTTCAGCCTGGTGTATTTTATCGCATTGGAAATTAAGTTTGTCCAAACCTGCTTGATAGTTGTACTGTCTGAAAGTACATCCGGCAGATCACCTATCCGTATGTCTATGTCGCGTCCGTTCTCGGCAGCAGTGAGATCGGCCACTATGCCATTCACAAGGTCCTTCATGGAATATGAATGTTTTGCAAGCTCTTTTTTCCCCAGCCGGGAAAATGTCAGCAATTCATCAATAAGTTGTCCCATTTTCCTGGTGTTCGCCAGCACGCGTTTCATCAGGCGGTTGCCTTCTTCATCGATTTGCGGAGAGTATTCATTCTGCAGTATCTGCGTGTAACCATGTATGGCCCTGAGCGGGGCGCGCAAGTCGTGCGAAACGGAATACGAAAACGATTCCAGTTCCTTATTGGCTGCCTCCAGCTGTTCCGTGCGATGCATGACCTTCAACTCAAGATCTTTGTTCAATTCGGCGAGCTCTCTCTGTATCTGCTTGATCTGTGTCACGTCGATACTCACCATCAGCGCAGAGTAAACTTTATTATGCTCGTCAAGGAGCGGAACGAACCTGGTGATTATATCATAGCCGTCACGGCTTGTTTCCGTCGTAAAATACTCACCCCTGAATACGCGTTCCAGTTCGGGCTGAATCTCTTTATAGCGGTCAGGAGGAATCACATCATATATGACCTGCCCCAGCAGGGCTTCTTTTGTATAGCCGAATTTTCCAAGCATATCTCCTTCCACAAGCAGGTAGCGATAATCGGAATCGACCATGATGATGACAGAACCGGTGATGCTTGAAGCGATGGTTTTGTATATTTTTTCACTGCGCCCTAACTGCTCTTCAGAGTTTTTACGTTCGGTTATGTCGCGGTAATTTATCAGGATCCCGTTGATATTCGGATCATCGAACAGGTTAGTGGCCTGCGCTTCCAGCCACAGCCACCTGCCTTCCTTATGCCAGCGCCTCCACTCAAAACTGATAGTGGCTCCGGGCATTCTGGCAATTTTGCTGAAAACATCCCTGATCATATCCTTATCTTCGGGGTGCGTGCCTTTCATTTCCCGGTTTGACTGCAATTCTTCCAGATCGTATCCGAATATGCGCTTATTGTTGGGACTCAGATACGTGATACTTAAGTTCTGATCCAATATGGCTATGGCGTCGTTGCCGTTCTCCACCAGGGTCTTGAACCGTTTTTCATTCTGTTCAAGCTGATCCCTTGCTATTTTGCTCTCCGTTACATCCTTGTAATTGGAAACAATGGCCCTGATATTCTGGTCATGGAGAAGATTGATCGCTGTGCCTTCCATCCATACATTGCGTCCGTCCTTATGCCGGAAATTAACGGTGCGCGGAATGGGAATACCGGGATTTTCCATCAGTTTCTGCTGAATGATCTTAGCCTCTTCCATCTGCTTAATATCCGTTTCTGCCGGGTTACGCCCATCAAAATCATCCATCGTATATCCGGTAATCCTCGTAAACGCCGGATTGGTATACAACAGCTTGCCATCCCCGGCTGTCATCAGTATAATGTCGCTTGAATTTTCTATCAGCTTGCGGAATTTTGTTTCGGCTTTTTTCAGATCATCTATATCGGTCAATATGCCGATTGACCCAACGATCTGGCCATCCACATCAAGGTAAGGTGAAACGCTCATGCTGACCCACATCGTCTCGCCGCTCCATGCCTTTAGCTGCAATTCGTATTTTTCAGGCTTATCCTGAACGCTCATATACGAACTCAGGGAAATATTGCTGATCTCGTCGGCCTTTAAAAAATCGCCGGCTGTTCTTCCGCGGATATTCTTAAAGGAATTCCCGGTCAATTCACAAAACCTCCTGTTCGCATACATGATCTCGTCATTTGTATTGACGATCAGCAGGCCCTCAGTCATGGCTTCGACTATACTCTCCCACTGCTGTCCGGGTGAATATTCCAGCAGCTTGTATTTGTTCATGGCTATCAGGGCCGCAATGGAAGCTACTGTAAAAAGACTCGTGGTGACAGGAACTATATCCACTTTCAGCACATAAGGCATGATCAGTTTGGCAACAATGCCCCCGGCGAGCGGCACCGTGAACCCTATGGCCAGCACAATGGCCTGTTTTTTCTTGTTCCCGCGATCTTTTTCCGTAAAGTAATTGATCCATAGCAGCACGGCCATGAAGAAGGCCTGAAAACTGCACCACAGATGCACAAGAGAGGTTATGAACCCATTGCCTGGCCGCGATATCCAGTACCAATACCCGGAGGACTGCATGGTATATTCATCCAGTCTCGCCACCAGCACTACCATAAAAAAAAGCGAGGGCATAAACTGTGTGAGAAACAGCGCAGCGGTTGTAAAGCCTTTCACATTGTGCGTGTAGTTAATAATGAAAAGCATGCCGAAAGGAAGGGTAAATAGCGAAATGATCCACCCGATCCTGAACCATTCGGAGGCTATTTCAGCGGTAACGCTCAGGCGCACCAGCCCGTCTGCGAGCTGCCAGAGGCCAAGCAACAGCAAAAAGACAGCCAGCGCATGGTTGGTGCGGTTCCGTGGCAATGACAAGATCACGTAAAACGACATCACCAGGTTAATGCAGGCAGGAATCAGGAAAAATATGATGATTTGCGGACGATAAAAGTCCAGGTTAAACATATCTGTTAACGTTACATTCATAGTTTTCCGCGGTCCGCTGCCGGATCGCCAGGTTTAGTTTTTTTGCCTATTTCAACTGACTTCCACAGTATGTTTTCCAGTGCGTTGAAACAGGTTCTACGGCAAATATATGTTTTTTTTGCAAATAGATTGCAGGTCATGCACTTAAGTGTTCGTTATGACCCCAAGGAAAAGAAATTCCCAATAACTAATTTAGCTCATATTGAGTTAAAAATGCGCCATTTTTTAACTAATTTTGCAGTCGCTTTGACCAAGATCAAAATAAATATCAAGGATGGCACCATCAAAAAATCCGACAGGGTTATAGGCATAGACCTCGGAACTACCAACAGCCTGGTGGCTATTGTTGATCCCGTAACACGGGAAGCATACTGCCTTGGCGAACCGGAGGACAAAATCGTGCCGTCCGTCATTCATATCGGCGACGATCATTCTGTAACCATAGGGAAAAAGGCCGCCGCATACCTGACAGTTGAACCCGAACACACCGTTTATTCGGTTAAACGCCTGCTCGGAAGATCTTATACCGACATAGCCGGTCATGCCGCCAGCTATGGATATGCCCTTGTCGAAGACCAGACAAAAGCCATGGTGAACATCGACATCCGGGGCCGCATGTACAACCCCATAGAACTTTCATCATACATTCTGAAAGCTCTCAGGGAAAAAGCGCAAACACTTATAGGTGAACCTGTTTCCAAGGCAGTGATCACTGTTCCTGCCTATTTTAATGACAGTCAGCGGCAGGCCACACGCGATGCTGGCAAACTCGCCGGACTGGATGTCATGCGCATCATTAATGAACCTACAGCCGCCAGCCTGGCATATGGCATCGGGCTGCTCAAACATGAATCAAAGACCATTGCCGTGTACGATCTCGGCGGCGGCACATTTGACATCACCATTCTAAGCATACAGGACGGGGTGTTCGAAGTCTTGTCGACAAATGGAGATACCTATACCGGTGGCGACGATTTCGACCGGGCCATTGTTGAATACTGGTGCCTGCAGATGCAGCTCGACCTTAAAGAAGCGGAGGCCGACCAGCAGTTGTACCAGACGCTCAGGCTCGAAGCGGAAAAAGCCAAGAAATACCTCAGCAGCAACGAAAGCTACAGCAGGCAGATAAAGGTAAAAGACTCCTATCTGGAGCTTTCACTTGAAAAGGATACGTTCGAAAGCCTCATTAAGCCTGTGGTCGAAAAAACCCTGGCATGCTGTGCCCTGGCGCTGCAAGATGCCGGTCTTGAAGTGCCTGCAATCGACGAAGTGGTAATGGTAGGCGGGAGCACGCGCACACCTTATGTCGTGGAGAAGGTCAGCGGATTTTTCCATGGAACACATATCAATAACAGTATCAATCCGGATGAAGTAGTGGCCATCGGCGCCGCCATCGAGGCAGATATCCTGGCCGGAAACCGCAAGGATATGCTGCTGATTGACGTTACACCGCTCAGCCTCGGCATCGAGACGGTCGGGGGAATGATGGATACTATAATTCCCCGCAACACTAAAGTGCCTTTTCAGGCCGGCAGGCAATATACGACTTCTGTCGACGGGCAGTCGAAACTGAAGATAGCGGTTTACCAGGGCGAACGCGAGCTGGTTGATGACAACAGGAAACTGGGCGAATTCATCCTGGGCAATATTCCCGCCATGCCTGCAGGTCTGCCGAAAATAGACATACACTTCATACTGAACGCCGACGGGATTCTTAAAATAGAAGCCACCGAGCTGAGATCAGGCGTCAGGCAGGATATTGAGATAAAGCCTCAATACGGCCTGACGGACGCACAGGTGGAAGACATGCTGCTTTCTGCCATGCAGAATGCCGAAACCGATATGCAGAAGCGCATGCTGGCAGAGGCTAAGGCGGAAGCAGGACAAGTTATCTATTACTGCCGCAAGCTGACAGGAAGCCACAGCGATTTACTGACGGAACACGAACTTGCATCCATCAGGGACATGATTGAATTGCTCGAACTTGCATGCAACGGCGATGACAGGGAAACAATAAATAAACAAATTGATCGTTTAAATGACATGACAAGGCCGTTTGCCGAAAAATTAATGGATGATGCTATTGGAAAAGCTTTAACTGGCAAAAAACTGGATGCGCTGTAAACTGATCTATATCATATGCCTTTTTTTCACCGGAATTGGCGGTCTGTATGCCCAGCCCGAGCCTGACGCCCCTTTGCAGCAGCAGAATGTCGACACGGAGGAAAAAATGAAGTCGGAACTCGGTGTAAAAATCAACCTGGGTGTGTCTACCTTTACCGGCAATGCCTTCGACAACGCAAGACTTAAACGCGGTTTCGGAGCAGGCATCTACAATGTGATTAACCTGAATAAACCCAAAACCGTCAACCTCCAATGGGAGCTTAACTTCACAATGAAAGGCAGCAAGTTCGGAAAGGTGAACGACACCTCTTACAGCGATATCTCTGTTTTTTACGTGGAAGTACCCGCATATTTCAGCGTGCAGGTGTTGAATACCAAAAAACAGTTACCCATGCACCTGCTGATAGGAGCGCAATTCGGCTACATGTTCAGGAGCAGCATTGACAAACGCTACGGAAAATATGGGTCAGTCAAGACCAATCTCCCGTTCAACCGCATTGACCTGGCGCCTTCCGTCGGTATCAGGAAAAAAATAGGAACCGCCATGTCGCTGCAGTTCTCCGTTAAGCCCGGCCTGCTCAATATCTATAACGGACGGTTTAAGGACAGGGTGGACAGGCCAGATCCGGACGATCCTAATTACGATTACAGGGACATTGTTCCCACCTTTAAGGATGGCACGCATAAAGCATGGAACATTCACGCTGAACTGTCGGTGATGTTCGGTATCTAGGCGAATTTTCCGCTGAATTGTCCTGAGTACAAGGGCGATCCTTCAGGACAGGGCCGACTGGTGAGCCAAACCTTCAAATCCTCATTCTTCTTTGTTGGACCTTTGGCATGTTTTTTGGACTTATTATACCAAACCAGTGTTATATGAAAAAAAAGATACTTTTATTTTCCCTGTTCGTTTTTCTGAGTCTCAGGATGTTTTCCCAGGTGCCTAACCACATCAACCTGTACCCGAATCCGGCCAGCACAACTATTCATATATCCTTTTCAAACCCTGTCAAAGATGCTGTTAAAGTCAGCATCAGCGATATCCTTGGAAACAAGATACAAACAATAGAATTCTCTGAAAATGAGAGTATTGACATTGACCTGACCCCACTCCAGCTGCATAACGGCCTGTACCTTGTAAAAATTGAAACCGGCGGTCAGACATACCTGAAAAGGCTTCTGGTAAAATCTTAAAATAAAGATTTTCTGGTATTTTAAAAAATCGTACTTTTGCAGCCTCAATTAAAAGTATGAGTATTTCAAAAATTCAGGAATTATTGGGTAAAGACGCCGATAATCTCTTAAACCACACGTCAAAAACCATCAGCAAAGACAGTATTCATTTACCCGGCAACGATTTCGTTGACAGGATCTTCGGACAAACCAACCGTTCTCCCCAGGTACTCAGGAACTTAAATGCCATTTACAACCATGGCAGACTTGCCGGTACAGGTTATGTCAGCATATTGCCGGTAGATCAGGGAATAGAGCACAGCGCAGGCGCCTCTTTTGCACCCAACCCTATATTCTTCGATCCGGAAAACATCGTTAAGCTCGCTATCGAAGGCGGCTGTAACGCAGTGGCATCCACATACGGAGTTCTCGCTGCCTGCAGCAGGAAATATGCCCATAAAATACCTTTTATCGTAAAGATCAACCACAACGAATTCCTGACTTACCCCAACAAATTCGACCAGATCATGTTCGGAAGCGTTGATGAGGCCTGGAACCTTGGCGCTGCAGCAGTAGGAGCCACCATTTATTTCGGTTCTCCGGAATCCGCCCGCCAGATCGTAGAAGTTGCACAGGCGTTTGAAAGAGCGCATGAGCTGGGCATGGCCACTATCCTATGGTGCTACCTGAGGAACAACAGCTTCAAGAAAGACGGCACAGACTATCATACAGCGGCCGACCTGACCGCACAGGCCAATCACCTGGGCGTAACCATACAGGCCGATATCATCAAACAAAAACTTCCGACCAACAACGGCGGATACACTGCCATCAATTTTGGCAAAACACATAACAAAGTTTATAGCGACCTGACATCCGAGCATCCGATCGACCTGACCAGGTACCAGGTGGCCAACTGCTATATGGGACGCGCCGGGCTGATCAACAGCGGCGGTGAGAGCAAAGGAGCAAGCGACCTTGCAGAAGCAGTAACAACGGCTGTAATCAACAAGCGTGCAGGCGGTCATGGACTGATCAGCGGAAGAAAGGCTTTCCAGAAGCCGATGAATGAAGGTATCTCCCTGTTAAACCACATACAGGACGTATATCTGGCAAAAGAAGTAACTATTGCTTAATTCATTTCTTTCCACTAATCTTGTACTTGCATTATGAGTTGGTTTAAACGCGTATCTGAGGGTATTACCACAAAAACGAAGGAAAAAAAAGCAACTCCTGATGGCTTGTGGGATAAATGCCCGAGGTGCAAAACCATCACTCCCCATAAGGAACTTGTTGAAGCCCGGTTTGTATGCCCGTCATGTGATTACCATTACAAGATCGGCTCAAAAGAATATTTCGAGATATTTTTCGACGACAACAAATTCAAGGAGCTCGATGCCAACCTTATTTCCGACGACCCGCTTACTTTTACCGATACCAAACCTTACACCGAACGTATTGCCGACAGTATCAATAAAAGCGGACTGAAAGACGCCGTGAGAACAGCCTATGGTAAATCGAACGGCCGCAAAATCGTCATTGCCTGCATGGATTTTGGTTTTATAGGAGGTTCGATGGGAAGCGTCGTTGGTGAGAAAATAGCCAGGGCTATTGACTTTGCCAGAGAGAATAAGCTGCCACTTATCATTATCAGCAAAAGCGGGGGTGCACGCATGATGGAGGCCGCGTTCTCCCTGATGCAGATGGCCAAAACCTCGGCAAAACTCGCATTGCTGGCTAAGGACGGCATTCCGTATATCTCCCTGCTTACAGATCCTACTACAGGAGGTATAACCGCTTCATTCGCCATGCTCGGCGATTTTAACGTGGCGGAACCTGAAGCACTGATAGGGTTTGCGGGACCAAGGGTTATCAAGGAAACTATCGGAAAAGACCTGCCGAAAGGCTTTCAGAGTTCGGAGTTCCTGCTTGAACACGGCTTTGTGGACATGATCGTCCACCGGAATGTACTGAAAGACAAGATCAGCCTGCTGCTGAGCATGATATGGGATTAGAAATCAATAAAAAAATCTATAATTATTAATCAATAAAAAAAATGAACTTTCCAGAAAATTTAAAGTACACGAAAGAACACGAATGGATCAGTGTTGAAGGCGATATGGCAACAGTTGGCGTTACCGATTTTGCACAGAGCGAATTAGGTGATATCGTGTTCGTAGAAATAGAAACAAAAGGTCAGACGCTTGCCAGGGAAGCCACTTTCGGCACAGTGGAAGCGGTGAAGACCGTGAGTGATCTGTTTATGCCGGTTTCAGGCGAAATCACAGAAGTGAATCCCGCACTGGAATCCAATCCCGAACTGGTGAACCAGGATCCTTATAAAGGCGGCTGGATGATCAGGATAAAAATGAACAACCCTTCAGAGCTGGACAGCCTGCTCGATGTTGCTGCTTATAAAACATTGGTAGGGCACTAATCCATGTAACCCTTGAGGTTCAGGTTCTCTATATTAAAATTTCAATTGCCCGCATGTTTGTGGGCAATTTTTATATTTGTATTATGCACTTCCAGCCATGGAGGATTCAAAAGTCAATACCTCTTTGGCATTCAGACCGACAAACTCGGACACGTATTCATCTTCGCCGTGCTTGTCTTTTTTATCATGCTCGGCCTTATCAAATACTGGCGCTTTTCATTCCTGCTCAAAAAAATACGCATCATCGCTTTCCTGATATCTGTGCTTTACGCATGCGGGATTGAATTGTTTCAGCACTTCTTTACTGTCGACCGGATGGCGGACCGCTGGGACCTGGTGGCGGATATAATCGGCTCGGCGCTTGGATGGCTGATGTTTTCCAGCGTTTACGGCAACCTGAAATTCCTGGATAAGGAATAGCTGCATGCTATCCTCCGGATCACACTATAACCGGTCCCGTAGCCGGCACTGCATTACTTGTTGGTCTCAAGGATATTCTCTATCCTGTCGTACACCAGTTGAGCTTCATCCTTATTCTTCCTGTAGAGTTTTTTCCCCTCCTTATCATTCATCAGCAAACCGTACAGGTATAACTGGTAAGCATAGAATCCCTGCATCATGTTCAGTGCGCTGATGGCATTGCTTCCTTCATGTGAGGATTTATCCTTTGCCATAGTTTCCAGCCTGGAAAGTACCTCATCCGTTTTATCCGTATTGTTGCCGAATATATAAAATGCCAGTGCGTATCCGCTGTTATAAGCTGTTTCAGTATTCCCCTCCTTTATCTTGCCTATAAAGAAATCCACCTCATCCTTCGTGCTTGTCCGTCCTATCACAATAAACACAGACTGCTGGAACTGCTCGGCTTGTTCATCCCTGTGCTTGTCGGCAAAAGCAAAAGCGGCTTTCCTGTTTATACTCGAAAGCGCCGACAACGATTTGTTGACTACTTCATAAGACGAGTCCTTCAGCATCGCCTTGAGCTGTTCTTCATCACCCTTGTCCCTGAAAAAATTGACAGTCTGTCTCCTGACCGCCGCCTTGGGATCGTTCAGCGAAATATCCCTGATCTTTTCCATCAGGGGCTGTAACTCGGTTTCTGATAACGTCATGGAATACAATTTATTTAAAGCCGTTGCGCGCGTGTTCCAGAATGCATCACTGAGCAAGCCCTTGCAATAGTCAATATTCCTTTTGCGATCATGGTGTATGTTCAACAGCTGATTCAGGGCTGTGAGCTTTTGTGATGAGAGTCCGGCATGCTTCATCTGTGACTCCCAGCCTTCCACTGTTTTTGTTTCTTCTATACGCGATAACAACTGGTTTTCCGCATCAAATATGACACACAGCGGTTTTGCCGCGCATGGTATGCCGAAGGTCTGCGAGTCTTTTTCGATCATCAGGCGGTGCCTTTCTATGCCTTCTTCGGTATACACATCTACATCCACCGGCAGTCTGAATGCATCGCCCTGCTGAACAACTGTAATGCCATATATGCCTGCGCTGCCGCTGTAGGTCTGGTGAAAAACCCTGATATCGGGATGCCCGTTGTTCAGGAACCATTGGTTAAAGAACCAGTTCAGGTCTTCTCCGGTTGTTTCCTCAAAGGCCATTCTGAGGTGGTGTATCTCGGCGGTTTTATAGGCGTGCCTTGTCAGATACAGGTTCAGGGACGCAAAAAAGGCATCATCCCCCACATATTTTCTGAGCATGTGCAATATGCTTCCGCCTTTCTGGTAACTATGCGCGTCAAACATGTCCTCCTGGTCATCATAAAAATATCTAACCAGGTTCTCCGATTTATATTCCGATTCATTGTAATACGCTTCATGAAAATCGCCGAGCTTTACGTCAGCTTCATCCCTGCCGTACCGGTGCTCGTTCCACAGGTATTCGCCATATGTGGCAAATGATTCATTGAGCGGTAGGTTACTCCAGCTTTCGCAGGTCACCAGATCCCCGAACCAGTGATGGAACAATTCATGCGCGATAATATCCTCGTACGTATTGTCCAGGTGTTCGCGGCTGTCGTGCTGCAATTTTCCATAATGCACGACACAACCGGTATTCTCCATCGCACCGCTTACGAAATCCCTGACCACTACCTGGTGATATTTGTCCCAGGGAAAGGTTACGCCAAGTTTTGTGCTGTAGAATTCGATCATTTCCGGCGTGTTCCCGAATACCATCCGCGCATATGGCGCATAAGCCGGCTCTACGTAATAATTCACCTGCTTATTCCTCCACTGATCCTTGACCACCGCAAAATTGCCGGCAATTACTGCAAACAGGTAAGGCGAATGGGGCAAATCCTGCCTCCAGTAATCGAGGCGCTTGTTTCCCGGCATTCCCTTTGACATCACAAGACGTCCGTTCGAAATAGTCTTGAAGGAATCGGGGACAATTATCCGCAATTCCTCGCTGCTTTTCTGGTTGGGGGCATCAATGGTGGGAAACCAGCAGCTCGCCGACTCGGTTTCGCTTTGTGTCCACAACTGTATGGGTTTATCTTTTATCTTTCCGTCGTGATTAATAAAATACAAGCCTTTGGCATCATTGATCGCGTCGCTGCCTTTGGATCTCACTTTTTCCGGCTGGGCCACATAGGTTATCCTGACGGCGTACGTCTCATTCTTCGTATAGGTTTTGTCCAACCTGATCCTCAGAAATAACGAGTCATACGTAAATGTGGCAGGATGGACAGTGCCATGGTTCTCGTTACCCTTCAGGCCTGCGGTATCCTGTATGATACCCACCTGTTCAATGCGCATGTACTTTGCATGAAGAGTCAGTGAATCAGTGGGGTAAAAATGGGGCTGAAGTATAATCGTTGCCGTTCCTTTCATTTCCCTTTTCTCAAAATCAGGTTCCAGTATCAGGCTGGTATGCACCAGGTCGTTGATCCGCTTCACGGAAGCCCTGTAAACAGGCACGTCAAGAGTGGCAGGGGCTTCGGCGACGACGGGTTTTCTGGGTTTACAGGCTGTGACGGCCGATATGAAAATAATAACACACAGGAATTTTAGGGAATACTTCATTACGACAAAGGTAGGAGGAAAATTCAAGAATTAGAATGTATAAACCAAGCTTAACACATATTAGCCTGCATGCTGTCGTTCCAGGTAGCAATTACCCCTTGCGTGACGTTTATCACACCAGCTGAAGGCTCGTCAGATTCTTGTACAGGCCTTCCTCGCGGCGTATAAGCATATCGTGGGTACCCTGTTCCATAAGCCTGCCCTTATCAAGTACAATGATGTTATCAGCATTCCTGATAGTGCTCAGCCTATGGGCTATGACAATGCTGGTCCGGTTCTGCATCAGGTCGTCAAGCGCTTCCTGGACCAGCAGTTCGCTTTCGCTGTCAAGGGCACTGGTAGCTTCATCCAGGACCAGTATGGCCGGGTCTTTGATAACAGCCCGTGCAATAGCTATCCTCTGGCGTTGTCCGCCGGAAAGCTGTATGCCTCTTTCTCCCACGACGGTTTCGAACTTGTCGGGAAAGGAGTCGATAAAATGCCAGGCATTGGCTTTTTTCGCCGCAAGCATTACCTCTTCCCTGCTGGCATCAGGCTTGCCGTACAGAATATTTTCATAGATTGTTCCGCCAAACAGCAGCACATCCTGAGGCACATAGGCGATATGTTTCCTGAGCCATTTTAGATCGTAATGGTTGATATCCTTTCCGTCGATGAGAATATGCCCTGAATCCACCTTGTAAAACCGCATGATAAGCGATGCCACGGTACTTTTGCCTCCCCCGCTGCCACCAACAATGGCCACTTGTTGTCCTTTCCTCACTGAAAACGAAAGACCGTGCAGTACCTGTATCTCTTTTCTCGACGCATAACTGAAGTCCACATCCTGGAATACGATGGATCCTTCGATCGGGTTTTTAAGGTCACCCGATTCTTTTTCTTCACCTTCCATCAGCATGAGTTCGCGTACGCGCTGGGTAGCCCCGATGGT
>CALMKH010000193.1 GCA_937867025.1 uncultured Bacteroidota bacterium
CCGTACTTGGCAAACCTGCCCTTTGCGCCATAATTTTCGACACCTATCACTGCAATTTTTTCATCACCGATCTGCAAGACACGATTTTCGTTCATCAGCAGGTCCCAGCCCATGCGTTTGTGCACATGCATCAGTTTTTCAAGATTGGCATGCTGCATGGGTGAAAAATGCTTTTTACTGCCGAATGAGGCATTGCCCATCTGGAACTGATTTTTATCAGGCCAGTTGAAATAGTCGCCGTAGTCGTGATTCCCCAAAACGCTGTAGACACCCAAAGGTGCTTTAACCTGGCTGAAGATGTGAATGTACTCATCTGTCATTTCATCTGCAATGCTGTTGACGAGATCACCGGTAAAGAACACGACATCGGGCTTCTCCTTCATAAGTTTCTCCACGCCTTTCACAACCGCGTTCTTATCCCAGAAACTTCCGGAATGTATATCGCTCAGTTGTCCTATCCTCAAACCCTTGAATGAAGAAGGAAGGTTTTTCAGGGATACTTTGACTTTGTGCAACTTATAATCGTGCGCTCCCTTCACCACCCCGTAGGTCAGGCCCCCGAACGCCAATCCCCCTATGCCCGCGCTGACCTGCGAAATGAATTTTTTTCTCGATAAGAGGTACCCGGTGCTTTTATCGCTGTCAATGCTCTTGTCGCTGATGGAACTGAAAAACGAAACGATTTTGTGAAATACCCTGTAGACATCTTCCAGTAATAAAGGAAGAAGCATCAGTATTTTCGCAAAAAACATTGCAAAAAAGATACCTGTAAGCATCACGAGGAAAGTGCGGCTTGTATGTGCAAAATAACCTGCCATTGCCAATATTCCCAGGGTGTACATTATCAGACTGATGATCCAGAAACCCAGCCTGAATATTTTTTGCCATGACACGCGCATATCCATAGTCACTGTCCGCACTGTCTGAAATGCGTACAGGTCAAATAAAAGGATGAGCCCGACGGTGAGGATCATCCTCATCAGCATGGGAAAAGCAGATGTTACAGAATGAAACATTATTTAATAATCAAAGATACGCGATTTCTCACGATCAATATTTAAAATGCGGTTGTATTTCTTCAAAACCTCAAAACTTTTCGAGAAAACATCCTCTTCTAGATTGATGATCTGCGATTTTCCTATTTCTCCGAATATCCTGTATCCAATGGCCGCTTTCAGATATTTTTGTATGATATGGCTGGTTTTGGCAGAGAATTTCAGATTGCGCAGGTAGGGAATGGTTTTGGCAATGTTGAGGAACCTGTTGATATGCCTGTCATCAATTTTATAATGCCTGTGAAAGCCTGTTATATTCTTGTAGCGGTTTCGTATGTCCGGCAACTCAGCAGCCATATAGTCAAGCAGGTAAATATCAAAAATACGGCTGTAGAATAACCCGGGCATGAGTGTTTCGATCTCGGTGCTGTCACTTAAGGTATCGCGCAGAAAAATGTCAGGGCGTATTCCTCCACCTGCGGTAAGCAGACGTCCGTTTCCCGTAAAGAATTCCTTTCTTATCGTCGAATCATAAATGGGATCAAGCGTGTCCATGGCTAAATTCCGCCTGTAAATTTCATTGCGGTACAACTCGATATCCTTGTTATAAGTTTTTTGAATGCTTCGGCCGCTGGGTGTGTAATATCGTGAAATGGTAAGTCTCAGCATCGAACCGTCCGAGAGGCGGAATGGCTGCTGCACAAGGCCTTTGCCAAAAGAACGGTTTCCCATGATGACGGCCCGGTCATTGTCCTGCAGCGCTCCTGCAAGGATTTCGCTCGCCGAAGCCGTGTTGTGATTGATAAGCACTATCAGTTTGCCATCCCTGAATTTGCCTTTGCCGTCAGCTACATAATCTTCCCTTCTCCTGTGCAACCCGTAAGTATAAGAGATCACCCTCCCTTTCTCAAGGAATTCATTTGCGATGGAAACCGCTTCGCTTAGCAGGCCCCCACCGTTATTCCTCAGATCGAGTATCAGATCCTGCATGCCGTTCCTGGTAAGCATGCCCAGGGCATTTAAGAACTGTTCATGGGTTTGTTCGCTGAATCGTTCGATCTGTATATAGCCGAGTGTATTATTGACCATGTAGAACACCTCTGTGCTGTTGATGACAATGCGGGCCCTTGACAGGCTCATGTTCAGAAACTGGTTGGTAGACCGGCGATACACGGTAAGGCTTATGGCGCTTCCCTCCTTTCCCTGCATGGCTTCGTGAATCACGGCTGTACTGAGGCTGTCCGTGAGGTTAACCCCATTGGCAACGATCAACCTGTCACCAGCCCTGATCCCCGCCTTTTCGGCAGGGCCCCCGGGATAGACGTTAAAGACAAACAGTGTATCCCTGAAACTGATGTATTCAATGCCCAGGCCTTCATAATTCCCCCTGATCTGTCTCTCGTTTATTTCAGAAAGCTGCGAAGGGATATAGCTGCTATGGGGGTCGAGCCGTGACAGGACAAACTCAATGGCCTCTTCCTGCAATTCTTCGGTATTGGTGCTGTCCACGTAATCCTTGCTGATGATCTCAAATAACTGCGAGAATTTATCCTGCCTCTCACGGTTGATATGAAACCCCATGACTATACCTGCGGCAAGGAAAAGTGCGAACAACAAAGGTTTTACCGAGCGCCAGCCTGAGTTATTGATTTCTGCCATGCCTGACATGCCTTGTTACAAGACGTTTAAAAGTTGCTCCTTGATCTTTTCAAGTTCTTCTTTCATAAAGACCACGGCCTGCTGTATAGGAAAAAAATATGCCTTGCTTCCCAGAGTATTGATTTCACGGCCCATTTCCTGCGAAATAAAACTCAGTTTTTTGCCGTTTGCTTCCTTTTCAAGGCATTCAAGGAAAAAATCGAGATGATGACCGAGACGGCTTTTTTCTTCCGCTATATCATATTTTTCAAGGTAATAAATGATTTCCTGTTCGAACCGGTTGATATCCACCTTAACGTCTTCCTTGTTATCCGACAGGGATTGCATAAGCCTTCCTTTTATATTCTCTCTCCTTGCCAATTCTTCCTTTTCCACAGTTTCCAGGCTGAGTCTTATCTTTTGGATGCATTCTTTCAGGTACAGACCTATGGTTTTCCCTTCCTGCAACCTGAACTGGTCGAACTGCTGAAAGGCCACTTCCACACTTTCCCTTACAAGCTGCCAGTCTTCTTCAAGCCCTTCGGATTCTTCATATTTTATGACATCAGGCAGGGTCATTACCGCCGACCAGAGATCCGGCGTATCGATCTGCAATTCCCTGGCCATGTGTTCGAGTTTTTCCTTGTATGATTTTGCCAGCGCCAGGTTGATATTAAGCGCGTCGCCGTTGCTGTTGTCCTTTTTTTCGCCCACAACCGACACCGAAACAGATCCTCTTCCCACTCTGAATGTCAGAAGCTGCCTCAACTCAATTTCTTTATCCTTGAAGGATTTGGGCAGGCGGATATTCATCTCCAGGAATTTGTTATTCAAGGATTTGAGTTCAGTCCGGATGCGCCAGTTTTCATTTTCCATCTCCGACGCGCCAAAACCCGTCATGCTTTTAATTTGTACCATCTGCTTTTTGTTGAGGTTATAAATACACCCGCAAAAATCAACATAATTGCCAATATTTTATGCATGCTCAGCTCATCTTTTTTAAGCAGTATGGCAATAATGGTGGCCAGTATGGGTTGAAGGTATATATACGCTCCTACAAGAGTGGGTCCTGCTTTAACAATTGCCCAAGCATTCAGCAGGTAAGTCAGGAAGGTTGTAAAGATGATGATAAACAGTATTTCAACCACTATTTTCGTATCCATAAGGTGGAACCTTGCTTCAGTGAGTTCCTTCCACCCGAATGGAATCACCATGATAAAACCGAAAATGAACGTGTATTTGGATACTGTAAGGGAGTGATAATGCTGTAGTAATTTTCTGGCTGATACCAGGAACGCTGCATATGAAATGGCATTCAGGATAATGAAGATATCACCCGGCAGGGTCTGCGATGAAAATGTCAGATTTCGTCCCGCCATCAGGATCGCGCAGCCTAAGCATGCCACAATAATACCTAACATCTGCGCCAGGATCAGCTGTTGTTTGTTGATCACAATGTTCAGAATGAATACAAAAACAGGTGTGGCCAGCATGAGCACAGCCCCATTGATCGGTGTGGTGATCTCAAGGCCCTTGAAGAACATCAGCATATTGGCCGTTACGCCCAGGAAGCTGCAGAGAATGAACCTCGGGCCGTGCTGTTTCCAGTCGACCTTCTCCTTTTTATAAAAGGACGAGCAGGCGAGGAACAGCAGCATGGCTCCTCCCACACGAATGACTATAAACCCGAACCCCTGAATATAGAACGGCATGATGTCTTTGACCAGACTAAACGTGACGGCATAAATAAGCGATACGGAGAATAAGGCTATATGTACTAAATACCTGATAGGATTAATATTTGATTCGGTGGGCAAATTTGATTAAAAATAGTGGTAATAAAAAACGGGTTTTAACCATGTTGCGCCGGCATTAGTGGTTATATCTGAAGCACCGGCTGTTATAACCTGACAATCAGGAACCCGTCGTTATTTTTTTAAAATTATTGCTTATTTGAAATCAATTCTTATATTCGTTTTGGTAAGAAGATGCCCGGGTCATAACACTCTTGCGGCTGGAAAATTCGCAGTTTCGTAAATCATGCAGACAAAATAACTTTCCCCTGTGGGAACTCTAAGGGTAAACTCTTCATTATTCTTATATTGATTGGCAGTTGTGAGGCAGGCGGCAGGTTCAACCCATAAAAAAACCCGGTTGTTTGCCTTAACCGGGTTTATGGCGGATTAAAATGATAACACGCCTGAACTTTCAATGACCTGTTTATGCTTCCTGCAAAACCTCCTGCCTGATGAATTGCACGTCTGCTAGTATCTTCACGTCTTCACCCAAAAGGATGCCCCCGGTTTCTGACACCATGCCGAAACTTACGCCATAATCATTGCGGTTAATGATTCCGCTAACCGAGAAACCCATACGGGCATTGCCCCATGGGTCAACCGTCCGGCCGCCGAACTCTACATCCAGCACCACAGGACGACTTGTACCCCTCATAGTAAGTACGCCGTGCATTTTATAATGCTCTTCACCGGTCTTTTCAAGACGGCTGCTTTCAAAAAGCACCCTGGGATGGTTCTCCGCATCAAAAAAATCGCCGCCCCTGAGATGCGCATCCCTTTGTTCATTGTTAGTGGAAATGGAGTGAATATCAGCACTGAACTGAACCCTGGCGGTAGTCAGATCATCGCCGTCCGTTTCAAAAGAGGCGCCAAAACTGTTGAATTGCCCGGTGACACTGGTAATCATAAGGTGCTTAACCTTAAACCGGATTTCTGAATGTGTAGGGTCGACGACCCATTTTGAAGTTGTCATATACGATTTGAATTTTTATTTTTTTTACACCACAAAATTACCTAACTTTGCTATACTATTTATAGTACTATACATTTATATAGCACTATACCATAGTAAAGTATATTTAAATTCAACAGTCATGGCAAAAAAGACAGAAGAAAAACCACGGACGCATGAGGAATGTACAAAGGCTATACTCCCGGTAAGGGACGCGCTCGACATTCTGAGCGGCAAATGGAAACTTCCTATCATTATTTCGCTTAGTTTTGGCAACAAGCGTTTCAGCCAGATGGCCCGTCAAATCCCTGGCATAACAGACAAGATGCTGTCAAAGGAGTTGCGCGACCTGGAGATGAACCAGCTTGTCAAACGCACGGTCTATGATTCTGTGCCTGTGGTGGTGGAATACGAAATGACTGCTTATGGAAAAACCCTGGAAAGGCTTATTGATGAACTACAGGACTGGGGCATGAAACACAGGAAACGCATCCTGAAAGGGCATAAGAGCTCATCGTAACCTTAAGGCCCCATCGCCGATAACAAAAAAAGGGCGCTCATCAGAGCGCCCTTTACTTATATTAAGGATTAATTTATTAGTTAACTGTTACCTTGGTTGTGCTGGTCATGCCATTGATAGTTACCTTCACCAGGTAAATGCCTTTGGCGTGATCTGCCAGGTTGATCACCATTTCCGGACCGTCGGACGTACGACTGAGCACTTTGCTGCCAAGCACGCTTAACACTTCCACTTTCATTCCCTGCTCGGCCGAATTCCTTACTGTGAACACGCCGTTGTTAGGGTTAGGGAATATGCTGATGCCGTTTGCTATGCTTAGAGTATTCACAGCGGTGTTAGCGCTTACCTTTTTGGTTGTTTCGCATATACATCCGGCTGCATTTGTAGCTTTCAGGGTCACACTGAAATTACCTGTATAATCATACTTGTAAAGAGGACTTGTCTGCTCGGATGTTCCGCCTTCGCCGAAGAACCATTCATACTTGGAATATGAAGTATTCGCAGGAGTGAACTGGGTATTGAGGAAGCCGAGGCTTTTATAAGTGAAATCACAGATTGGCGACTCGCTGACAGTGATATTCTTCCTGACGGTATCCCTGCAAGCCTGCGGATAAGAAACTACAAGGGTAATGGTGTATGTGGTCGTTTGAGCAGGATTGTAGAGGTTAGACGGAGCCATGATATTGGAGAATTGACCGTTTCCGAAATCCCAGTCAAACTCCATACCTGCCCTGTCGCCGCTAGATTTGTTAACAAACTGGGCAGTTTGACCGGAACAGATGTCCACGACATTAAAGTCGGCTTTAGGTTGTATAAAGATGGTAAAATCTTTTGTGGTGGTACCACTGCAACCGTTGCTGTAGTCAGCCCTCAACGTAGCCTTGAACGGACCTTCATATGGCCAGCTCCTGGTAACATTCTTCTGATTGGAGGTAAAATTATCACTGAAAGTCCAGGTGTAAACAGGGTTCGGAACATCTTCAACCGTGGTATTGGTGAACGTGGTTGGCATCTTTCCGCAATACTGATTGCCTGTAAAGTCAGGTTCAGGACTAGCCTTAATAATGACAGGTTTTATAATGGAATCTTTACACTCAAATTCGGAGATTGCCAGCAGCCTGACATTGTAAGTGCCGGCAGTCTTGAAGCGGTGAACACCATTTATCATACTTGAGATATCGCCATCGTCGAATGTCCATAAAGCACCCAGTTTACCGGAAGCCAGGGTAGATGTATTATCGAGTATTACCTCTGATTTGGCGCATACGGGAACAGAAGGAGCCACAAAGTTGGCCACTGGTTTTGCGAATGAGTAAGCGTTCTTTGTCAATATTGCTGAACAGCCGTTGGCAACAGCCAGCAGAGTTACTTTGTAACCACCCGCAAGACTGTACATATGGGTTGGGTTCAGTGCATTACTGTGGGCTGAGGCATCGCCGAAATCCCAATCGTACGTTAATGTACCGTTTCCTACTGTGCTTTGGTTCTGGAATTCGACTGCAGTACCTTCACACTTGTTATTGGCCCTGAATTTCACATCAGGGATTTCATTTACCGTAACGGTAATGATAGTATCTTTTATGATGCCCCATGGATGACTGGTTGCAACGAGCTTGACATTATAGGTGCCTTCGGTCATATATTCATGGAATGCATTATCGAAGTCAGAGCTGTCTCCATCACCGAAATACCATTTATATGTATTGTTCCCGGAATGAATGGTGCTCAGGTTCTGGAAATTGACCTCATCACCGAGACATATGGTGGCCGGAGGAGCAAAATTTACCTTAGGTGTAGGCACTACCCTTATGACACGGGTAACTGTACTGTCACATCCGTTAGGCACATTTTTTACGCTGAGGTTAAAAGTGATCACGCTGTCCATCCATGTGTCAGAACCGGTAAAATCAATCTGACCGCTGGTGCTGCCGTTCGGATACGTGACGGTGTAATCTGAAGATGGAACCAGTACACCTCCTGAAGTATATGCTTCAACTGTCGGTATCGACCATGCGCTTCCGTAATTTGAATTTGAGAAGCTTCCTGATGGTACTAAACGGTATGTATTGGTTTTACCCGCCTCTATCAGGTCAGGGGTCGAACCGGAATTGAACCTGCCCTGGAATACACTGCCCTGCACAAGATCGAAGCCGCTTGGCGAAGGCAATACGTCCAGACTGACAAAATTCGTATCATTATCTTCAAAACGGTCTCTTGAGGCGTTCACGGCAAAAACCTGAAGATTGCTTCCTGTCCTGTTGGTTTTGAACAAACCCGGTATGGTAATGGTTGTGTCTCTTCCGACACCCAGGCCGTTCAGTTCCAGGGTTCTGCTGATCCTTGGCTGACCTGCAAGATCCAGTCCGAGAACAATGTTTTTTGCCGCATCAGGACCATTGTTGGTGAGTTTTACAGTTACATCTGCAGGATGATTTGAACAAAGCGGACTTGGGGCAATCGACACTTCATCCATTGAAATATCAGGATTGCAAGCATAGTCTTTGCAGTATCCCACATCGTCCACCCAGAATTCAGTTGGCCCGAACAGGCTGTAAAGATCTAGATACGAAACGGCACTTATCCAATTGGTAAAATACCCTTGTGATACACCGTCAAGGAAAACCTCCCAGCGATTCTGGTCGAGATCAATGTCAATCACGAGTTCGAACCATTGATCCTGCGGATAAGGCACAAAAATGTATCCGCCCACGTCGAGGTATCCCCAATCGTACATGTAAACATCAAGAGCCCATGTGCTTCCGGTGCTGGCACCACCTTGGAAATTAAAATACGCACCGGTGTTGCTGGATACTTTCCATTTTGAAGTGAATCTGAAATGGCCGGTGGTATGCAATCCCCCGAATGGCAGGACCACATCCTGGGGACCTCCACCCCACATCGATTCAAAATAAATCGAATTCTGGCCGCTGAAGGCATCGCTATTTGTTACTTGCACATCTTCTGATGTACCGGGAGCATTGTTCCAGGTAGTCCAGACTGAAGAAGAATTAGCGAGGTAATCGTTTACGTTGTAGCTTTCAAAATCATCATAATATGATTGAGCGGTAATTACCGGCACAGCTAAAACCAAAGATAAAATGAATGTAAAAATTGTTTTCATGTGAGAACTTAAAGAGTTATTTCGCGTTCAAAAGTAAGATTTAATGCCCTCATAACCAAATTTCAATATTCATTTTTGTATCATTTTTCAACATTTTAAAAAATATGTGTCTTTTATGCGTCAGAATTTCTCAAACAGGTTAAGTATAAAGACTTAGCCTAAAAAATCCCATCATTTTAAAATGACTTTATGGAAGCTTAATATTGAGAGAATTAACAAAAAATTATAATTCTGAGAAGCTAAGGAATATATCTTTTAACTTGAAAATAAAAATTTACAAAAAAATAAATTCTTTAACCCATTTTGAAGGCAAAAATTAATGATTCAAGTCAAATTTTTTAGTCTGACCATCAGCCATAACCTTCAAAACCGATGAATTTGGACGCATGGATTTTGATTAAGCAATTTGTTTTTAACCACTTGTAAAACGGTTGCGGTCTCAGGGTTTAGAGCGATTCCATTTATCTAAACAATCTGCCTTTTATGTGGATTTCATTTGGTCCACATAAGAAAGTTTATCATTGTTGCGTTTTAACTTTGCAAGACTGCTAAAACTGATGGCTAAGCAAAAGGGTAATAGTTTCCGCAACGCAAGTGATGATTTCCAACCGGAGGTAAAATCGGCCAAAAAGCCGGCCGCCGGAGGCCGGGTTGCATGGCTGAAGGATGAACGCACGGTAAAAATAACCGGCGCTTTTTTTGTGCTGTTTTCATTATTCCTTTTTCTTTCTTTTATATCTCACATTATCAATTTATGGGGATTTGAAACCGATCAGGACCTGTTGCAAAGCAACAGCTGGAAATGGTATAAAACCAATAATCCCAAAGGAGCGGCCAACATGATGGGATATATAGGCGCCTGGTTCGGACACCTGTTCATTCATAAATGGTTCGGCATTGCTTCCTTTGCCATATTATTCAGCATATTCACATTCGGAACCAAGCTGCTGTTCAGATGGCAGATGTACCCAATCCTTAAAATCCTGCGCTATACATTTTTTATTGTGGTATGGGTGTCCATACTGATGGGGTTTATCTTCCACAAGCATAACCTGTTTATGGGCGGCGGGTTCGGTTACTTTGGCTTTATGTGGCTGAAAAGCCTCGTAGGTTATCCCGGCACCGTGATGTTCCTTGCATTATACGCCATGATGTTCATGATCGTTGTATACAATGTGGATTTCAGGTTCAGGATGAAGAGCCTGGTGCAGGACCTCCCCCCGGAGGATACATCCATGTACCCGGCAGTGCCGTTTTCTGAACATGAGCTTGAAGCAGAGAAAATACTGAATGATATCCGGAACCAGGAAATACATGCCTCCGGGAACCATGTCCATCACGATATAGAGGAAGTGATACTTGAAGATGAAACAGTAATAGAAAAACCTGAAGCATTCGAAGAGGTAGAGGAACTTGTGTCTGAAACCATCATGTTTGATATGCCTGCCGCGAAACCTAAAAAAATGGAGACGCCGGGCAGTTATGAATTGAAAATAGAAGCACCGGTGATGGAAGAAGTTATCGAAGCTCCTCCTGTTCAGCTGGAGCCCGCCAGGAGCCTGCAAACGGATGAGCTGTACGACCCTACTCTTGACCTTCCGGGCTACCAGATGCCTACCATTGATCTGCTGCAGGATTATGAATTTACAAAAACCGAAATTGACAGGAGCGAACTGGAAAGCAGCAAGAACCTGATCATCGAAACACTTAAAAATTACAATATCGGCATTTCGGAGATCAAGGCCAATATAGGACCTACCGTCACTTTGTATGAAATTGTGCCTGCACCGGGAGTAAAAGTGTCAAGAATAAAAAATCTTGAAGATGATATCGCTTTGAGTCTCGCAGCATTGGGCATACGCATCATAGCTCCCATACCGGGTAAAGGAACCATCGGTATCGAGGTTCCCAACAAAAAGCCTGAAATGGTGCCTATGCGGCAGATGGTGGCCAGCAAAAAGTTCCAGGAATGCCAGTTTGAATTACCGGTTATACTTGGCAAGACCATCTCCAATGAACTCTATATAGCTGATCTGAGCAAAATGCCGCATCTGCTTTGCGCCGGAGCAACGGGACAGGGAAAATCCGTCGGCCTTAACACGCTGATAGTATCCCTGCTTTACAAAAAGCATCCTTCAGAACTCAAGTTTGTCCTGGTGGACCCTAAAAAAGTAGAACTCACCTTATATAATAAGATAGAACGTCATTTCCTGGCCAAACTCCCCGGAGAAGGTGACGCCATTATTACGGATACCAAGCTAGTCACCAATACCCTCAATTCACTTTGCATGGAAATGGACGAGCGTTACGAATTGTTAAAGGCCGCCGGCAAGCGGAATATCATTGAATATAACACCAAGTTCAGGGAACGTAAGCTTCTCCCGACCGAAGGGCATAGGTTCCTTCCTTACATAGTGGTCGTGATAGATGAGGTGGCCGATCTGATGATGACTGCCGGACGTGAGGTTGAAACCCCGATAGCCAGGCTTGCGCAGCTGGCACGTGCGGTTGGAATTCACGTCATCCTGGCTACACAAAGACCTTCTGTCAATATCATCACCGGAACAATCAAGGCCAATTTCCCTGCACGCCTGGCCTTCAGGGTTACTTCAAAGATCGATTCCAGGACCATCCTTGACAGCAATGGCGCCGACCAGCTTATAGGCAAGGGCGATATGCTCTTCAGTACAGGCAATGACCTGATAAGGCTGCAGTGCCCGTTTGTAGATACGCCTGAAGTTGAGAAGATTACGGAATTTATCGGCAACCAGCGGGGCTATTCAAGCGCCATGATCCTCCCGGAATTCAGGGGCGAGGAAGAATCCGGCGGTAAAGAAGATTTTGATCCGGATGAACGCGACTCCCTGTTTGAGGATGCTGCCAGACTTGTTGTCATGACGCAGCAGGGAAGCACTTCCCTTATCCAACGGAAACTCAAACTGGGCTATAACAGGGCCGGCCGTCTGGTCGACCAGCTGGAACAGGCGGGAGTACTTGGACCGTTCGAAGGAGCCAAGGCCCGGAAGGTACTTATTCCGGACGAAGCGTCTTTGGAACAGTTTTTGGATGCTTTATATACCAAATAATTTATTAATTTTGCGGCTCTGTTAAAAAAAGCACCGGTAAATGCTTTTGAAACAGCCATAATATATAATATAAGAAACCCAACACAATAATAAATAGAAAATGAAGAAAACAGCCTTAATGTCTTTAGCAATCCTATCCCTGATCAGTTTTGCCTTTACTCCCCCTAATACCACACCGACTGCAAACAAGGATAAAGACAAAGCAGCCACTAAATTGTTAAAGGAAGTATCCAAAAAATATAAAAGCTATAAAACCCTTAAAGCGGAATTCAGTGTAAGCACCGAAGCCTCCGATCCGAAATCACCGGCCAAAAAAGCCGAAAAAGGCACACTGATGTCAAAAGGCTCCAATTTCAAGCTGATATTCGGTGGCCAGGAGATATTCTGCAACGGTAAATATATATGGACCTACACCAAGGACATGAATGAATGCGTAAAGGATAATTATAACCCGAATTCAAACGGAGGCATCAACCCTTCAAAAATATTCACCATATGGGAAAAGGGATTCCTTTATGCCAGCGACGGCACAAACAAGAACAATGCGAAGATCAAACTCACCCCGACTGATAAGACCAAGCCTTATTTTCTGATGAACCTGGAAGTCGACCAGACGACCAAAACCGTTCAGAACCTGAAAGTATCCTATAAGGCAGGGCATAAACAAATCTATACCATAATCTCCCAGACGCCGAACACTGCAATGGATGATAAACTGTTCGTATTTGATCCGGCCGCTTACCCAGGGGTGGAAATGATCGATCTCACAAAGAAAAAATAATTTCGTCACTGTGTTGTGGCGTACCATAAACTCCGATATATTTTATAAGTCATATGGCCTTGTACAATAAGATCAATGCGAATGAGCTTAAGAAAAGGATAAGCGAAAGCCAGGAGGAGCGCACCACCATTTCTTTTTATAAATATCATCACATACAGGATCCTCAGGCTTTCAGGGATTCCCTGTACATGGCATGGGAACCCCTGGGCGTGCTAGGCAGGATTTATGTGGCTTCTGAAGGCATAAACGCGCAACTTTCGTTGCCTTCAGCCAATCTCGAAGCTTTCAGGGATCACCTGGACAGCACGGGTTTTCTTAAGGCTATCAGGCTGAATATTGCTGTAAAGGATAACGGGAAATCGTTTTTCAAGCTTGCCATTAAAGTGCGGAAGAAGATCGTCTCCGATGGCATCACCGATCCGTCATTTGATGTGACAAGGATCGGCAAGCATCTTAAGGCTGAGGAATTCAATGAAATAACCGACAGGGAAGATGTGATTGTCGTGGATATGCGCAACCATTATGAAAGCGAGGTCGGACATTTCGAAAACGCCATACTGCCGGATGTAGTGAGTTTCAGGGAGCAATTACCCCTGGTGGCGGATATGCTGAAGGATAAAAAAGACAAACCGGTAGTCATGTACTGCACAGGTGGCATCCGTTGCGAGAAAGCGAGCGCTTATATGTTGCACAAAGGCTTCAGGGAAGTTTACCAGCTCGAGGGCGGTATTATAAATTATGCCAACCAGGTAAAATCCGGGGGACTGAAAAATAAATTCCACGGCAAGAATTTTGTCTTTGATGAAAGACTCAGTGAATCGATTTCAGATGAAGTAATCGCCAAATGCCACCAGTGCGGCAAACCCTGCGATACACACACCAACTG
>CALMKH010000194.1 GCA_937867025.1 uncultured Bacteroidota bacterium
TTTAATTACTCCCGGTGAACAAACTGATTATTGGCTCACAAGCCGGTCCATGTAATTTTGTCAAACATGCAGCAGCTTCCTCTCTATTCCATAGGTCATGGCAGCAGGAAAGCAGACGATTTTCTTGCGCTGCTCCAGGAATATGGGATCACGCATTTGGTGGATGTCAGGTCCAAGCCATTTTCAAGGTTCCATCCCCAGTTCAATAAAAAGAAGCTGGAAGATTTTCTTGCCGGATATAGAATCACCTATGTGTTTATGGGTAATGAATTAGGCGGCCGTCCCGAGGATCCTTCATGTTATAACAGCGACGGCAAAGTGGATTTAAATAAAGTAAAGGAAAAGGACTTCTTTAAGGAAGGCATATCCCGGCTTAAAACTGCTTATCATAAGCAGGTCCCACTAGCCATTATGTGCAGTGAAAGAGATCCTGCCATGTGCCATAGAAGCCGGTTGATAGGAGAGGTCCTGACGAAAGAAGGCATTGAACTGGCACACATTGATGAAAACGGAAAAATCAAGGACCAGAATGCTTTAGGGCTGGATAAAAAAACACCACCCGACTTATTCTCATAGGTCTGAAACCATCAGCATTTACTCGGGTAATTCTTCTGCCAGTTTTTTGTCCTGTGAAAATATTTAAACCGGATCGTCAGCCCATGCCGGAACAGGTTTTCCGGACCGCTCAGCCTGAATGAATAACCGTAAAGAATATCAACAGCGAACAGGCATAAACCCGCAGACGGCCTTACATACTGAACATTGTTTGTATGGTCGTACAGGTATTCCCCTCTTACAGTCCAGGAGATGGGAGGATAGTAAAATAAGCTGTATTCCATGAAGCCTTTACTGAGCAAATGCCGCTTGGGAGTAAATGGGGAGACAGTTGCGACTCCTGCGCCCCAGGAGAGCATTGTAAACACGCAGCCACCGCCTCCGCATTCAGAGCGGCCGTAAGTACGTCCTAAGTCAAAGCCGGATTCCGTATGCCGGGCTATATTCACCGAACCCGCCATATAATACGAATTGCCCAGGAACTTGCTTTTGGGAATATTCTTATGAATCATATAGAACGTATCCCTGCTGAGACCTGTAATTGACATAATGGAATCTGTCCGTTGCGACCAGACAGGTAACGAGACAAATGCCAGGATTACAAGTAAATACTTTTTTCTCATAGACTTAAAGTTGTATAACGGCAAAATAAACCAAAAAGTCTGTAAGGGATTTATTTTGAATCAGGCCTGACAATCCTGACGCCAGAAGTCTACATTTTATAATACCTTCTTACCAGCCCAGTATCCAGGCAAACATTAACGGAGCAACGATGGTAGCGTCACTTTCCACAATGTATTTCGGTGTGGTAATGTCCAGTTTTCCCCAGGTGATCTTTTCGTTGGGAACGGCGCCGGAGTATGATCCGTAAGAAGTGGTCGAATCGGATATCTGGCAGAAATAACTCCAGAAAGGAACGTCATGCCATTCGAGATCCTGGTACATCATTGGAACGACACAGATTGGAAAATCGCCGGCTATGCCTCCTCCGATCTGGAAAAACCCTACACCTTTTCCTGAGCTGTTTTTCCTGTACCAGTCTGCCAGCCACACCATATATTCCACACCGCTTTTCATCGTGCTTGCCTTGATGTCATTCTTTATAACATAGCTGGCGAAAATATTTCCCATCGTGCTGTCTTCCCAGCCAGGCACCACGATCGGCAGATTCTTTTCAGCCGCAGCTACCATCCAGCTGTCTTTGGGATCAATTTCATAATACTGTTCAAGGGCGCCGCTTAATAACAGCTTGTACATGAATTCGTGGGGAAAGTAACGTTCTCCTTTTTCATCTGCATCTTTCCAAACGCGGTATATATGCTGTTGCATGCGCCTGAAGGCTTCTTCTTCAGGGATACATGTATCGGTCACGCGGTTGTAATGGTTTTCTAGGAGGTCCCACTCTTCCTGTGGGCTAAGGTCGCGGTAGTTAGGCACCCTTTTGTAATGGCTGTGAGCTACCAGGTTCATGATATCCTCTTCGAGATTGGCGCCTGTGCAGCTGATGATATCCACCTTGCCCTGCCTGATCATTTCGGCCAGCGAAATCCCCAGCTCCGCGGTACTCATCGCACCAGCAAGCGTAACCATCATTTTGCCTCCTTCGGTAAGGTGCAGTTCGTATCCTTTCGCAGCATCCATAAGGGCCGCAGCGTTGAAGTGCCTGTAATGATGTTCTATGAATTTTGAAACGGGTCCTTTGTTCATGATGAATAAATTAAGGGTGCAAAAATATGAAAAAATGGCATTGATCGGGAGATTTATTTCTTTATATCCCCGGCCATCTGACGTATATCAGCAAAAGCTTTATTTCAGGTAAGGATTGGGAGGAAGAGGCAATACTTTATACCCTTTATTCTTCAGATTCTCTTGCAGGGTTTTATCAGGCATTTCTTTGAAAATAACTGCGATGAGCGTATTGTAAGGGATAAGGCCTATGCGGCTGAAAAAATCCCTTATACGTGTGCTCAGGATGGCCCGTTTCTTAAGGTGTTGGTTGATGGGCACCTCAAACTGGTTTTTAACCGTCAGGTTTTTGTTCAGCATATTGCATGTTCTGAAGGCAATGCACGGAAGGCCGATACCCATGGCCATTTTTTCTATCTCCCTCTCGGATATCTTGAAGACATAATTGCCGACAGTTTCCCAGGAAAACCTGTTTTTCCACAGCTTATTGATCAGTAAAGGATTGATCCTGTCGCAGAGATTCTTGATCCACAACATCAATGGCATTGTCATAAGAGGATCAACAGGTTCAACAATAATGGCTCCCTTTTTTGCTACGCGTATCATTTCATAAAGTCCGAGATAAGCTCTGGGGAAATGGTGGAAGGCTTCGCGGCAGGACACGTAATCAAAACTGTTTTCTTCCAGGTTGATCCGTTCAACATTCTCTTTCCTGTATGCGTTGATCAGGCCTTCTTCTTTGGCTTCTTTCAGAAATGTGTCGGATATGTCGGAAGCTACTGCTTCCTGGCCATGTTCCAGCAGGTACTGCGCCTCAAATCCGTTATAGTCACCGATTGTAAGCCAGGTGTTGCGCCTGTCCATGAGCGGACTCATAATCCTGAGGGTTTCGGTATGTATCCAGTAAGCGTAACAATCTTTGTTCTTCAATACAAAAAGGCGCTGGTCTTTTTCATGGACCAGCTTCTTCATATGTTCTTCATGCGCCTGGTGGCTCTTGGATGCGCGTGTTTCTGAATGATCAGGCATGTACAATAGGGTTTGAGTCCGGCAAAAATAGGTGAAAAGCCAAATGTATGAAAGAGCCTTCGAAAACCTTAACTGCTCATAAGGTTACCGCAATTGATATCAAGCACCTGGCCTGTCATGGCCTTCTGCATGAGGAGATAGTTGACAAGTTCGGCAATCTCTTCGGGTTCAGCCATACGTCCCAGGGGCACGCTTTGCATGGCGACCCTGTGAAATTCATCCAGGGACATGCCCATGCCCTTGGCGATACCCTGCATGCCTTCTTTTGCCATATTGGTATTGACCCATCCGGGGCAGATAGCGTTAACCATAATATTTTCGCCGGCCAGTTCCATAGCCCAGCTTCTCATCAGTCCCAGCAAACCGGCCTTTGAAGCGCAATAGGCCGTATAATTTTTTACTCCGAGCTTTGCCAGGAGGCTTGAGGTAAGGAGTATATGCTTGGGCCCGCCTTTACTTTCCTTTAACTGGGGAAGGAAGGAGTTGACAAAATAATATGTACCTGAAAGGTTGGTATCAACTATTTCATTCCAGCGGTCTTCTTCACCGAAATGGTTTTCACCCCCTACGCCCGCATTGGCTATAATGCCGTCAAGGTGGCAGCCGCTAAGGATTTCTGATGCTTCTGTACAGTTCTTTTTCAGTCGTATGTCTGTCGAGATCACCAAATGATTACCTTTGGGTAACATCTTAAGTGTTTCTTCCAGTTTTGCTTCACTCCTCCCGGCCAGAATAATACCTGCACCTTCTGAAGCCAGCCTGATCGCAATGGCCCTTCCGATACCGCTGCCGGCTCCACTTATGATGTACCTTTTGTCTTTCATCTTTCCGGGTGTTTAATCATTTGAATATAAAATAGTGCCGCAATATAAAAGAATATTTCAAAGTAAAAATTATTTTGCGTCATTAATCAAAAAATAAAATACGACTTTACATAAATATCAAATATTTTTGCAGCCGTGAATTTTGAACTTATACCTGTAAGAGGCAAAGCGCTTTCGGCTGAGTTTATCAACTTCCCCAAAAGGTTGTATAAAAACGATGCCAATTATATTATGCCCCTGGATAAGGATATTCAAATGATATTTGATCCGGCCCGGAATCCAACGTTCAGCACCGGAGACTGTGTGAGGTGGATATTGAAAAGGGATAACGAAACGGTCGGACGTATAGCCGCTTTTTATACCAAGGTACAGAAGACCGGCAAGCTGATGGGAGGATGCGGCTTCTTTGAATGCATCGATTCCCAGGATGCAGCGAATATGTTGTTTGATGCAGCCCGTGACTGGGTAAAATCGGAAGGTTGCGACTTCATGGACGGTCCTGTTAATTTCGGTGAACGCGACAGCTTCTGGGGACTGATGGTCGGCGGTTTTAATAACCCAAGCTACCGGGAAAACTATAACTTCCCTTATTACCAGGTTTTGTTCGAGAATTACGGCTTTAAACCTGAAATAGGCCAGACCACTTCCCTTATCAGCGAATCCACCTTTAATTTCGAGCGTTTCAGCAAATTATCTACAAGGGTGTTTTCAAATCCCGTCTATACATTTGATTATCTCCGTAAAAACAATCTCGAAAAATACGCTGACGACTTCATTAAGATATACAATCAGGCCTGGTCATTCCACGAGAATTTCATTCCGATGACACATGAAAAGATCATGGTCCATATGAAACAAATGCTGCCCATCCTTGTTGAAGAGCTCAATATCTTTGTGTATGCCAACGGAGAACCGGTCGGTTTCTATATAACGGTTCTCGATGTCAACCAGATATTCAAACATGTGAACGGAAAGATGAACCTGCTGGGTAAATTGAAGTTTCTGTATTACAGGCCTAAAGTCACCAGGATAAGAGGTATTGTTTTCGGGGTGGTTCCCAAATATCATAACCTGGGACTTGAAATAGCGCTGATAATGAAATTCAGGGAGGCTATGATGAAAAACACCCAGTTTAAAGATAATGAGCTGGCATGGGTAGGAGATTTTAATCCGAAAATGCTCAGTATGTTTGAGTCAATGGGCGCAAGGGAAATAAAAAAACATGTTACCTACCGCTATCATTTTACATAAGCTGTGAAGATATTATTTATAGCTAACAGGTTTCCTTATCCTCCTTACAGGGGAGATAAACTGAAGATATATAATCTTGCCGGCAAGCTGGCCCTGAAACATGAGATACATCTCATCACATTTGCGGAGCAGCGTTCTGATTTCGACCATATAGATAAACTGTCACCCATCTTTAAAAGGATCACCATTGTCAGTCTTCCTAAATGGAGAAGCATACTGAATGTGTTTATAGGGTTATTTGGCTCAGAACCCCTGCAGGTGAACTATTTCAGGTCGGGTGAATTCAGGCGTAAGCTGAACCTTATACTTGAACAGGAAACCTATGACGCCGTGCATGTGCAGCATCTGCGCATGGCGCAATATGCCATGAACCGTAAAGAGCTCTATACCATCCTGGATTTGCCGGATGCATTTTCGCTTTACTGGCAAAGGCGCAAAGAAATCAAACGCAATATATTTGCCAGGCTGCTGGATGATATAGAATCGGCAAGGGTCATGAAATATGAAGCAAGGATATTGCATGCATTTGACCTGAACCTCGTCTGTTCTTCAGAAGACCTTGCATTCCTGAAAAGAACCCATAATATACAGAATATAGGGTTATTGCCGAATGGCGTTGATACGGATAAGTTCAAGCCGGGCGGGCACGACTATTCTCATAACCGGACCTTGCTGTTCACCGGGAATATGGATTATGATCCGAATGTGGATGCAGTATTGTATTTTGCCGAAGACATATTTCCAGTCATTAAAAAAAGCTTTCCTGATGTAACATTTATTATTGCGGGACAACGGCCGATCGACAAGGTGAAAACGCTTGACAATGGCCGGGATATTATTGTCACAGGCTTTATTCCGGAGCTTACGGATATGTATAATCAGGCCAGTGTGGTAGT
>CALMKH010000195.1 GCA_937867025.1 uncultured Bacteroidota bacterium
TCACTCCCGCCGATGACGGTTTCAGGATATGGACCGGCGAAAGTATGGAAACTGCCAGGACGTCTTTCAAATGGTATATCGACGGAAAATACCTCGACGGATATGACAACAAGAATGAACTGTATTATTTTCCTGAGGATAATCTGGACCACCAGGTATGCATGGATGAAACCTTCTGCGATGATGATACGGCCTACAGGGTTTGCAAAGTATTCGGCGATACGATTATACCACCTGTCAGCGGGAAGATATACTTCGACGAGGACAATAACTGCGGATATGACCAGACCGACAAAAGAATGAACCACATTCCTGTGAGGCTGTATGACGTTGCAGGAAAACTGGTCGCCACATCCTACAGTCATAACGGCGACTATGCGTTCCATGTGGATAACGGTCAATACAAGGTGGAAGTGGATCTTGAAGGAGCATCCATGGCAGTTGCATGCCCCTATCCCGGAAAGGACACGCTGATCGAATTGAAACCGGGACAACTAAGCGTGCAGAACCTGGATTTTCCTGTTGTCTGCAAACCCGGCTACGATATCGGTGTGATCCAGCGCCCTTCGCGATGGTTTGCCATGCCTGGCCAGACGTTCTATGTTAATCCGCGCATAGGAGCCATTTCCGGTATCTTCGGGGGCAAATGCAATCCCGACCTGAAAGGAACAATAAAGATATCCGTTCAGGGCAAAGCGCAATTTACAGGTGTTGACATCAATGCCCTGACCCCCGACAGCATCCAGGGTAATGAGTTTGTGTACCTGGTAGACAATTTCTCTTCGTTTAAACAGGATGGCATCAGTCTGAAATTTGTAACCGATACGCTGGCGACTATCGGCGATACTATCAGTGTGCGGATCAGCGTGTCACCCGACAAAGATGATATCAAACCGGAGAATAATGATGTGCTTCACCGCTATATCGTCAGGGCATCATATGATCCCAACATGAAGGAAGTGTATCCCATCGACGTTGAACCGGGTTACTCCGACTGGATAACATATACCGTGCATTTTCAGAACACAGGCAATGCTCCCGCATTTAAAGTCCGCATAACGGATACCCTGGATGAAAAGCTTGATCCCGGAAGCTTTGAATTGCTTGGGTTCAGCCACACTGCCCAGGTAGGACTCAGGGGTCAGGCCCTGGTATGTCATTTCCCGGATATTCATCTGCCCGA
>CALMKH010000196.1 GCA_937867025.1 uncultured Bacteroidota bacterium
GGTCAGAGGTATCAGAAATCCGCCAGCCAGGTGGCCCTGAGATGGCTGGTGCAGCAGGAAGCCGTGGCAGCGATCCCCAAGGCAGCGACGCACGAAAAGAGGGAAGAGAATCTGAATATATTCGATTTTGAACTTACGGCTGAGGAAATGGCTTTGGCGGGCAAAATTGAGACTTTGAGTTATTGAGCCGGAGCTTCCGTGTATATCCATGTTGGTTTGCTTCCGTTAAAATACCTGTGGTAAGGGTGAACAGGATATTCAATGCTGAACATATTATATAATCAACCCAGCCTGTTGTTGGTAAAATAATCTATTCCCGGGATACTAAACCAAAAGTATGTTCGTTGCATAGGTAACTGAAGATCAACCAAACCCTGCCTATTGTTATGAAAACCTTGTATTATTTCTGGATAATCGCCTGCTGCCTGGTCAGTAGCGCCAATGCGCAACATACATTTAAAACCAGCATCCATTTCGAATCTGGGAAGTTCGTATTGAAGCCCGAAAGCATGCATGTATTGGACATGCTTGCCGACAGCCTGGCTACGTACCAGACCTATAAGATTACGCTGAGGGGACATACTGACAATACCGGTGATTCATCCGGAAATCAGGGTCTTTCGCAACATAGAGTTGCAAGCGTACAGGCATACCTGACGGCAAAGGGCATACCGTCATCCGCTTTTTCAGTATCGGCGCATGGGATGAAAAAGCCTGTGGCGGAGAATACCACCGAGGAGGGCAAACAGAAGAACAGGAGGGTCGAAATCCTGGTGGCATATACGAGAGTGCCTGTAATCATTCCTGAAAAACCCTCTATTCTGACGCTTTACAGGAAGCTGAATACCGGGGGTGAAGACTTCAATTTCCGCACAGACAGGGACACATTCCTGAGGTGCATGAACGGTACGATCCTGAACATTCCGGCCGGAACCTTCACCGGAAAGTCAAGGACAGTAACACTGACGGTAAGGGAGTATTATAAAAAATCGGACATGCTGCTTGGCAATCTCAACACCATGTCCAACGGATCCGTACTCGAAACCCAGGGTATGATCTATACGGAGGCAGTTGATGAGAATGGCAAGGCGGTGAATATTCAGCGGGGTAAAACCATTAGTGTGCTTATCCCCGTGGACACGGTCAGGAACGACATGAAGCTCTTCAGGGGCAACCGCAATGCGCACGACAGCATGATGAACTGGGAGACCAATTTCCGGTCAAACCTGCTGCGCCTGCCTGGAAGTGTTATTGATAATTGTAACGGCTGGTCAAGAAGGGGAGGACGCATTGATAAATGTCCATTATTTTTCTGCAAGATAAAGGCTATGTTCCGCCCCCGGCGTACGAATGGTTCGGGATGGGTTACAGGCAGGGACGAAGTGTCGTACGGATGCGGGGCACTTGATTCCCTCTTCAGGCTTTATAATGTGAAAAGCATGCGTAAGCTGATGGATACTCTCAGGAAAGAAAGGTTAAGGAATATTGAAAAGGATATGTCGGGAGGTACATCCAGCCTCAATGATGTCAGTTATTATGTATTCAACACCCCCTCGCTCGGGTGGATCAATTGTGACGCGTTTTCAAAGTATGACTCCAGGAATCTTACCAATATGACAGTAAATCTGAAAAACGAAAAGAACGTGGATTGCAAGCTTGTGTTTTCGAGGATGGGTTCCATTCTCCAGGGCATTGCGGCGGGCGGCATTTACCAGTTTTCAAGGATACCGAAGGGGATCAAAGCCTGGGTCGTGGCGCTTAAATATGAAGATGGCAAAGCGTTCCTTTTTATGAAAGAGCTCAATACAGGCAGCGAACCTGTAGACGTGGATTTCAAGGAATATTCACTCGATGAGATACGAAAGAAACTGAAGGTACTTGATGAATTAACTGTCCGGTGAGACGGGGAACTAACCTTTATCGGTGATCAGGAAATACGTAGTGTCGGCTGCAGCTTCATAACCCGTATCCAAGCCGGTAAACAGACTGAAGGCCGGGAGAATGAGGCCTTTCGCGGATACAATATAACACGGAAGCCTGATAGCCTGGCGCGCCTGGCCGTATGGCTGGTTTCCGGCAGTGATGAAAATCATGAGCAAAGTACGTCTCATACAAAAAGGTTGTTTCTGGTAAAAAAAAACTACATTTGACCGCATGAAGAACTTGTTTCAAACGTCATGCAGGCCCGGGATCTATGGACTCCTGGCGCTTATGCTGCTTTTCAGAAGTTCCGGAATGTACGCGGCGAAAGACAGTTCATCGCGGTATATCAAGTTAGACCTCGCGCCTCTTTACAGTGTGTTTTTTGATGTGAGGAAACAGGCCAGGATCGGCCTGGAGTACCAGTGGGGCATGGAGAGGAGGAGTTTTTACGGAATACATGCTGACGGCGGCATTTACGACGATTACAATTTTTATAAATATTACGACTTCTTTAATACAGGGGAAGGTTTCCGGTACATGCTGAGAAATGTGAAGACATACGGTTTTCATGTGTTGCCGGCCTGGCATTACCGCCTCACCCGGAATACAGAAAAAAAGCTGACATACCACGCAGGACTTACTGCCGATATAAATGTCTTTCAGAAACGGATCAGGACATTCAATTCCATGACCCTTGAAAAGTCCAGTGAGTTGCAGGAACAGGGAAGAATAGGCCTGGGGCCGCACATCGCCATGAATTGGAGAATAAAAGGAAACTGGCACCTTGAATTGAAAGCAGTTTTGATAGCCAATATGATCACGCTTCACTCGCAACCGGACATGAAGAATATCAAGCCTTTTAAATCAGTGTGGTTCGATGAAAGGCAAAGGCTCTGGTTTATACCACATATCAATATCTGTTATGCGCTTTAAAACTTTTCATATTCTCGCTGTGTTGCTTTTAGTTATATGGTCATGCCATGACAGGGAAAATTATGCGGGGGATACCATTTCAGGTAACAAAGTGATGATATTGGGCCATATGGGGATGGGCATAGCTTTCAGTCAGCCCGGTAATTCTTATGAGTCTGTAAGCACAGCAATATCAATAGGCTGCGACGGCTCAGAGATAGATGTTCAGCTCACCCTTGATTCGGTATTGGTGGCATATCATGACAAGGATCTTTCAACACAGACTAACTGTAAAGGCCGTATAGCGGACATGACCTGGGATGAGATAAGTTCATGTAAATACAGCCTCGCTGTTAAGCCCGTATTTCTTTACCGTGTTGAGGATATATTGTCCAGATTCGGTAATATGCAGGAGCTTTACTTTTCATTTGACTGCAAAACCGAAACATCCGGCAACAGTCAGGATGCTTATGAATATAGATTTCTGAGGGCTATCAGGCGTTTCTGTGAAAAATACGGAATGACCGATCAGGTGTTTATAGAAGGCCAGAATGATTTCCTGGACAAAGCTAGGCAGATGGGGCTCAAAAACAGACTTTTCCTTTACGCAGCTTTGGATACAGATCCTGTAGGACGTGCAAAGAATAAATATGGCGGCATAGTCGTGCCAAAGGAAATTGAGGCTTCGGAAATTTTGAAGGCGGAAGAAATCGGCCTGAAGGTCATGGTTTACAGTCCCGGTAATTATAGTGAGAACAAGGCAGCTCTCAAACGAAAGCCGGATATCATCCAAACTGATGATCCTATCACTATCCTCAAGCTGCTGGAAAGATTCAATTACGAAAACACAACCCCCTGACAGGCTGGTCTGGTGATTCTGCTCATTCATCCCGATTTTTTATCCGTTTTAAACCTTTGTATCTTTGCCTTGTCTAACTCAACACATGTTTAAATCTATTTCCGCAGGCCTTCGTTTGTTGCTTTTAACGCTATGTTTTTTGCCGGTTCTTGGTGCTCAGTCCCAGTCCATTGAAGGAAAAGTGAAGGATAAGGATAAACAACCACTTGGCAGTGCTTCCATTGAACTGATATCACTTCCCGATTCCGTAAGCCTTGCTGAAACGCATGCGGATTCACTTGGTAATTTCCGTTTCAACAATCTTAAACCCGGAACCTACCTGCTGGTGTTCCGGCATTTTGAGTATCAGTCGCGGAAGTACATGCAGCATGTGCCCGACAGTGGCGCAGTTGTGCTGGAAGCCCAGCTGACCGACCCTGTCACATTGTTTTCAGGGGGCAGCATAGTAGGGAAAAAGGAGGCGATCAAACAGAAAAATGACACGGTGGAATACAATTCATCCGCTTATAAAGTCAATAAAGATGCTTCGGCCGAAAACCTTGTAACAAAAATGCCGGGTATAACCAACGAGGACGGCGTGATCAAAGCTCAGGGCGAAGAAGTAAAGAAAGTAACGGTGGATGGCCAGGAGTTTTTTGGTGATGATGCCGCTGCCGCGTTAAAGAACCTTCCCGCAGAGGTGGTGGACAAGATCCAGGTATTTGACAGGCAGAGTGACCAGGCACAGTTTACAGGTTTTGACGATGGCAATGCCCAGAAAACCCTGAATATAGTTACAAAATCAGGCAGGAGTAACGGTCAGTTTGGCAAGGTTTACGCAGGCTATGGCACAGATGAACGCTGGGCTGCGGGGGGTAATATCAATGTGTTCAAAGGCAAGCAGCGTTTCTCGTTTATCGGTTTAAGCAATAATATTAACCAGCAGAACTTCTCTTCCCAGGATATTCTCGGTCTTACCGGCAACACGGAAAGCCGGGGAGGAATGCCGGGCGGAGGTCGCGGAGGCCCGCAGGGTGGAGGCAGGCCGATGAATTACGGAAGGGGGGATAACAGCAATTTCCTGGTGGGGCAGCAAAACGGCATAAATACCACCAATTCGTTCGGCTTTAATTATTCGGCATTCGGTGGAAAGAAACTGAAGATCACGGCAAGTTATTTCTATAATAACGGCATGAATAACACGGCTTCATTGCTGAACCGCACATATTTTCTCGGCGGCCTGAACCAATTGTACACGCAGGGCGATACAGGCACTTCCAGGAATTATAACCACAGGGTAAATGCCAGGCTGGAGTATACGTTCGATTCAATGAATTCCCTGATATGGACCCCATCCGTCCGACTTCAGCGCAATACCAGTGCCAGCAATTTTCTGGGTATTACACGCAGCCAGGAACTGGATTCGCTTAACAGTTCGTTCAGCACAACGGATGCGGAAAACAAAGGATATAACATCAGCAATTCCATCTTGTTCAGGCATAAGTTCAGGAAGCCGGGAAATACTATATCGCTGAACCTGAGCACCAGTCTTAACCGCTCGGAAGGCAATTCGCAGCTGGTGTCGGCCAACACCTATCATGAACCGGCTTTTTTTACAGACCATTTCAGGCAGAACAGCGACAATACAAGCAACGGTTACAGTATTAACCCATCCTTGTCATACACCTATGCATTAAGCACAAAATCAGCCATGGAGATCAATTATAACCCGACACTGAGCAAGAGCCGTTCTTATAAATATACCACAAGGTTTGATACGGTGACAAATGAATATACCATTACCGACAGCCTTCTCAGCAACACCTTTGACAATACCAGCACCACCCAGAGGGCGGGAGTAACGTATCGCTACAGGCACAACAAACTTTTCTGGAATATCGGGGCCAATGCCCAGCAGGTCATAATGGAGAGCAAACAGAGCTTTCCGGCCGACAGGAGCATTTCAAAAACGTTTCATTCAATCCTTCCTAATGCACATCTGACATACCAGTACAGCAAAACCAGGAACCTGAGGATTCATTACCGCACGAACACGAACCTCCCGGCTATCAACCAGTTGCAGAATGTTATCAATAACAGCAACCCCATTATACTTTCGGCGGGTAATCCCGAGCTGGTGCAGGAGTATTCCCATAACCTGTTTGCCAGGTACACATCCACCAATACAGTGAAAACCCGTAATTTCTTCATTTTCGGCAGGCTGTCAATGACGAATAATTTTATTGGCAACAGCAACCTGCTGGCCACAAGCGACACCGTCATTGGACAGGAGATCATACTCCGGAAAGGGTCACAGCTGAATATGCCCGTGAACCTGAACGGATACAGAAGTTTCAGGTCGTTTGCCACGTATGGGATGCCGGTGAAAAAACTCAAGTCCGTGCTGAACCTCAATCTCGGCCAGAGCCTTACCCGCTCCCCGGCGCTTATCAACGGCCAGACCAATTACAGTATGACATCCAATACCAATGCGGGACTGGTGCTGGCAAGCAATATCAGTGAGAGGATCGACTTCAACATCAATTACTCCGCTAATTACAATGTGGTGCAAAACACGATTCAAAGCAGTTCCAACAATTCGTACCTCATACATTATTTCAACTCCAGGTTCAACTGGCTGCCGAGCAAATATATAGTCCTCAATACCGAATTGAGCAACAGCACCTATACCGGACTTGCCGCGTCTTTCAACCAGAGCATCTGGTTGTGGAACGCAGGTATTGGTTACAAGTTTATGAAAGACCAGCGGGCGGAACTCAAGCTTTCGGTGTTCGACCTCCTGAAACAAAACAGGAGCATCAGCAGGACCGTTACAGAAAACTATATTGAAGACAGATCCACTCAGATACTGACGCGGTTTTACATGCTTACCATTACCTATAATGTAAGGAATTTTAAACTGAAAACCAAAACAGCAGTGCCTGCTAAGGACTAGTGCCTGATAACTGAAGCTTGCTTTGACGTTTGTTTGACCATGGTGAATGAGCCGTTGCTGAAACGGTATTTTATCCCGTCCAGTTCAATTTCCTGCCTTTCACTGATACTTGTAAGGTCGTACAGGTCCTGTTCCATCGTGTGGATACTTCCCTTATTCGACCGGATCATATCCAGATAGGCCGTGTTGATGCCACTTTGTGCGCCGCACAGGACCAGCCTGATAGGAACGCGTACTTTCTTGAGCAGCGACAAATCCCTTGGCGTAGCCCAGTTGTCGGCAATCATGATCACTTCCTTGCATTCAGGGTTCATTTCAAGTCCTTTCAGGACAGCTTCAATATTGTTTTCAGGTCCGTCTCCGCCGCCTCCTTTTTGCATCGATGTGTTGAGCAGCGCTGACAATTTATAATATTGGGAGGTGTTAACGTAATATACGCCTCCAACCTGGCCGGTTACTTTCATGTTGTCAGCCATGTTGTCCCCGTCGTTAAAGAAAACAAAGTCGTGATTTCCCGAATTGGCGTCAAGGTGCAGCTTATGCCAGGCTTTGAACTGCGCGAGGTAAGGGTACATGCTTCCCGTTACATCGGTTACCACCAGGCAGTTTTTCCATTGCTTGTTCCTGTCGAATACTTTAAAAATAATGTCAGGCGTGGATGCAAAAACAGGCATGACTACGTCTTTGGGCGATGTATCCTTGTAATCACAGACAATTCTTGTCCTGGTAGTGTAGAGGAATTTATCGAGAACAAATTCTTCATTTCCGGGTAATATGGGTTTTTGTATAACTGACACCTGTGGCCTGTTCCTGATATCCAGGTAGAGGGTTACCATCATGCGGGAAGGTATTTTTTTCCTGTTGTACAAGGCTGGGGAAATGCTAAGCTGATCATCCAGCAATTTGAGTATTTTGGAAGGCTTGCCGAAATCTTCGCCGTTTTCGAGCGAAACAAGGTTACCCTTCTGGTTGATCATGATGTCGAGTTGAATAACGCCTGAATCCTTCAGTTCTTCTTTCAGCAATCTGGCAAGCCTGGAGTTGTTGTCGGGATTCCAGCCCCTGATCCTTGCAAGGCGGTTATGGGGATTGAAGACTTTGGATGTGAGGGTGTCGCATACTTTAATAAGACTTACCTTGCCGGTTGAAATGAGCGAATCAAGTCTTTTGGTTTCCCCGCCGCCTTCGTAAATGCTGCTGTAATATTCCATGAGCATCTTTTCAGTTTCCCTCTCCAGGATATCTTTTTCCGACTTCAGCTTTATGACAAACCCATGGAAGACATCAGTACAGGCATCCGCATTGTCACAGCCGGTCTGCTCGACCCAATACCATTGGATACCAGTATTCTCCTTTAAGCCCGGTAACAACGCATACAGTTTATCCATGCGCTGTGCATTGAGGGTCAGCTGGTCGAACATATCGCTTAAGCGGTAACGTGAGTAGGCGAGGGAGATGGATTCGATCCTGTCCAGTCTGACATTCTTTAGTTTCGACTTCGGAATGGCACCGTTGAATTCCATTTTCAACAGAATAAGGTTTGTATCGCTTTCATCGGTCAGGCTAAGGCGAGGCGTACTGACACGGACCAGTTTTTTAGGAAGTGAGGGCGCCTCTGAAGTTTGGGCTTGAACAGAAAGATACAGGAAAATGAAGAGGGTTAAAAACAGATGTTTCATAAGCATAGTGATTGGTTTGTTATCACTAAAACGCAAATTCGCCACATTTGTTACATGTATTGTTGGAAAATTAAAAAAACACGGAAATTCATGATAATAGTCCGCGATAACTTTTCGGATTTTATCGAAATTGGGAGGAGGTTCGGTCTTTTGGTTTCCGTTTTATCCGAAAACCTGTTATTTTCGTACTTTTATGAAACAACTATATGTATTCATTTTCCTGGGCCTGTCCCTGAACGTTTCAGCCCAGCTGACACTTGAAAAGATATGGAACAGCCGGGAATATACATCCCGTTTTGTCCAAGGTTTTAACCACCTGAACGACGGCACAAGTTATTGCCAGCTGGATGACAATCCCGATAAATCAAAATCCTGCAACCGCTACGATATCAAAACGGGGAATAAGGTGAGCGCCATATTCTCAACAGACAAGATGCTGGTTGACGGCCAGCCGGTCGTTATAGAATCATATACCTTCAGTCCTGATGAAAAGAAGGTGCTGATCACGAATGGTTTTGAGCCTGTGTACCGTCACAGCGGGAAAAGCAATACCTATGTATATGATATAGACAACAGCCGTCTTACCCGCATTTCAGATAAAAAGGTTATGTATGCCACACTCAGCCCGGATGGCAACAAGGTGGCTTATGTGAGCGACAATAACCTGTTCTGTTTCGACCTTGCAAAAGGCAAAGAAACCCAGATTACCCGGGATGGCCTGAAAAACTCCATCATCAACGGTGCCGTGGATTGGGTTTATGAGGAGGAATTCAGCATGAGCCGGGGGTTTGAGTGGAGTCCCGACGGCGAGTACATAGCATATTACAAGTTTGACGAATCAAAAGTGCCGCAATTCAGCATGGATATTTACGGCAAACTGTATCCCGAAAAGGAAACCTGGAAATATCCGAAGGCAGGAGAGCCCAACAGCCGGGTGGATGTGTACATTCACAAAGTCGGCAAAAAGAAAGACATGCGCTGCGAAACCGGTTCCGGGAACGATCAGTATCTTCCCCGCATAAAATGGATAAGTAAAAATTACCTGGGCGTTCAAAGGTTGAACCGTTTGCAGAACAAACTAGAGTTATTGAGTTTCAGTTACGATTATCCGAAACCTGATGTATTGCTCACCGAGACCAATGAAAAATACCTCGAAGTGAATGACATGCATTTTACTATTGATATAAGCCAGGAGCGGGTTCACAAGCATGTGTATTACCTGTCTGAAAAGAGCGGCTATATGCACCTGTGGGAAAAGACATTCGAAGAAAGCATTGCCAAACCCGGTAAGATGGTTCCTGTGAACATGGCCGAACAGCAACTTACTTCCGGCAACTGGGAGATCGACCAGTTCGTAGGCATCGATGAGAAGAACGGGCTGGCTTATTTCACTTCAGGCAAGGATAACCCGGCTGAAAGGCAATTATATTCTGTCAATCTCAAAACCAGGGAAATGAAGCAGATCACTACGGAGCCAGGATGGCACATGGTGAATTTTACATATACCTACGAGTATTTTACGGATCAGTACTCAACCATGACTTCCGCACCGGCAACAGTCATTAAAGACAGGGAGGGGAAAGTAATCAGAATACTGGAGAGCAACAAGGCTTTAAATGATAAGCTGGCTGCATCCAACCTGGGCAAAGTGGATTTCGGAAGCTTTATGAGTTCAGAGAATGTAAAACTCGACTACTGGAGGATCACACCACCCGATTTTGATCCCGGCAAACAATATCCTGTCCTGTTCTTTGTGTATGGGGGGCCGGGTTACCAGACTGTGAAAAACCAGTGGGGCGGGGCCAACTATTTGTGGTATCAGTACCTGGCGCAAAAGGGATATATAGTCATTTCAGTGGATAACCGCGGCAGCGGGGGAAGGGGCGAAGCCTTCAAGAAAGTGACCTACCTTAACCTGGGTAAATACGAGACAATGGATTATATAGAAGCTGCAAAGTATTTTGGATCGCAACCATATGTAGATAAAGCAAGGATCGGTATTTTCGGTTGGAGTTACGGAGGCTTTATGGCCAGCAGTTGCATCAGCAAAGGAGCCGATTATTTCAAGACCGCCGTTGCGGTCGCCCCTGTCACCAACTGGCGTTATTACGACAATATTTACACGGAGCGTTACATGCGGACACCACAGGAAAATGCAGCAGGATACGATGAAAATTCACCAATCAACCATGTAGAGAAGATCAAAGGCAATTACCTGATCATTCATGGAACAGCCGATGATAATGTGCATTTCCAGAACGCTGCGGAGATGGTGAAAAAAATGAATGATTCAAATATTCCTTATGATGCGGAATTTTATCCCAATACCAATCACGGTATACGCGGAGGAAAAACCCGCCTGCATTTGTTTACAAAGATCAGCAGTTACCTGGAGAGGAACCTGTAAGGAAAACAGTAAGGGAATAGGGCAAGCGGTACCATGTAATCAGCTGGTGAACACAGTTGACTACTATTCATAAACCATTACAAAATCAAGCTCTTTCATCATTTTGCCATAATAACTTTTCATGTGTTTTTCGATGACATGGATCTGCTTATAATACTGGCACATTTCGAAATACAGCACATCGAAAATCGTTGAGCTGACAAACGGCACCTCCTTCTTGAAGCCGCTTATGCAGAGGGCTCCTGTGGTTTGAAGGAATTTCTTGATATTTTTTTTGTTGATATTCAGGGTTTCGCAACTGCCAAGGTGTACAATCTTGTTCCGGAGCTTGTTTTCGGCCATTTCAGCGAGCTCTTCGAGGGAGAGTATTGTTTTTGGGCTGAGTTTCAATCCGTTAGGAACTCCGTGAAACGCCAGGTAAAAAATGCTGAAACTGTTGTAGCGACGCTTATTGTATTCGTTGATGCGGTTTCGCAGCTCTTCCTCGGTACTGCAATGCCTGTGAATATACTTGATTTTCATGCCGCTTGCAGTTTCCATGAATTTCAATGCGTTTTCAATGGTGTCTTTTTGCCTCAGATCGGGATGCCAGTCACCTTCAATACAAAAAATCTGTTTGGCATAATTGCTCGCGGTCTTCATTTATTTTGATAATCTCCGGTGTAAGAAAATGGTGTTTTAATTTGGACAAAGATATGTAAGATTTTAAAAAATACAAGCCGTAACCATAAATAAAACAAGGTGTTTGACGGATTGTGGGTTTTACAGTATTCCTATTGTCAAAAAAATTTGACGAACGAGCGAATTTACTTAAAAAATATGATTTTAAGTAAAATTATGTTGTACTATATTGATTAACAGATTGTTATAGAAATATTGACTAGGTTAAACTAGTTGTTTTTACCTATTTAGGGATAAAATGTGTGTTTTACATGTGCTTCGTTCTTTTTTGTTGAAGCTTTTTTCCATAGATTTGACAAAAATAAAAAAATATTGAAGTAAAAACTACCGGAAACCCCTATCTCCAACATGTTCAGAAAGATCATACTGATATCGTTCCTAAGTGTCCTGATTACAGGCAAATTATCGGCACAGGGAACAGCGGGTAAAGATTTCTGGCTGGGTTTCATGGCACACGACTGGGCCTGTTATTACAATCCCACCTTTAATACGGGCGATACGCTGGAACTCTTCATCTCATCTCAGGTTTCCACCACGGTAAATATTGAGGCTCCCGGTCAGAATTTTTCAACCAGCATTTCCCTTGCCCCGAATGTTACCAGCATGGTGCGGCTGCCAAGGACGGTTGTAGCGCGTTATTCGGATACCGTTACCACCAACGGGGTGCACGTTTACTCCAATGATGTCATCAATGTGTATGCCGTGAACAGGTTCTGGTACTCCAAGGGAGCCACGGTAGTCATTCCCACCGAGTCCATAGTTCAGTCGCCGGAGTATTTTGTCATGACGAATGAGGAAAAATTCAGCTGGAGCTGGACCTGCAATGGAAAAAGTTTCAATTCTGCGGAATTCCTGATCGTTGGCATAGCCGATTCCTCGGTTATAGAAATTGTCCCGACAGGAGCATCCACGCGATACACCAATAAGAATAATCCGTTCCAGATAAAACTGAAAAAAGGCCAGACCTTCCAGTATATGACAACGGATAAAGATCTTACGGGATCTATCATACGTTCCAAGTATCCCCAGTCCAAATATGCGGTGTTTTCAGGCAACAGGATGACCTTTAACGGCGACTGGACAACCTGCGGAAGCAGCTGGGACCATGTATACGAACAGATGCTGCCGACAGTTGCCTGGGGTCAGGACTATACAACCATCCCGTACAAGAACAACCCTGGCGGATATGTACTGAAAGTGCTGGCTGCAGAAAATAAGACCACTGTGTGGTTGAATGGCGCATACCATAAAACACTCAACCAGGGCGAATTTTTCGAATATACCGTCAACAGGGATACTCCGCTGGCTATCACGGCCAACAAGCGCATTGCGGTTGGGCAGTTTACCAGGGGGTATTGGTGCGCCAAGCATCCGAAACCCTGGTTGGGAGATCCGTCCATGATGATGCTATTTCCAAACGAGCAGATGGGGCAAAGCGCCACGATCAATACGGTATCACAAAACAACTGGTGGTGGTGGAACTGGTGGTGGTTTAACAACCAGGAGCATTTTGTGAACGTGATGGTAAAAACGGCGGATAAGGACAGTTTCAAGCTTGATAATACGGCTATCAACGGATCGCTGTGGAAAACGGCGCCAAATATGTCAGGCTACAGTTATGCCCAGGTGAAAATAGACAGCGGAAGTCATCACCTGTACAGTAAAAAAGGCTTCCTGGGATATGTGTATGGCTACGGCTATTTCGAAGGATATGCTTTTGCTGCAGCAGCCAATTTCAAGCCGATACAAAACAACTTCCTGATAGAAAATGCCCAGTGTAAAAAGGATACCGTCAAATTCACGGCCATAACGAATGACAGTTTTGGTGATTATTCCTGGCGGTTCGGGGATAATTCAGCAACGGCTTATGGCAAAACGGCCAAACACAAATATGCTGACACAGGGTGGTACAGCGTGACCATGTTCTGTAAACATAAACGAACGAATGCCACGGACTCTGTCACCAAGGATATTTATGTCGCCGATACCAAAATCCAGTCGCTGTTCAATTCCGATACGGCCATCTGCGGTCCTGTCAATATCATTGTCATATCCAAAGGGTTCTTTATAGATAACGAATACCGGTGGAATGACGGGCACCCCGTGTATTACCGGGCCATAAAGAATCCCGGCATATACTGGCTTGAAGTGACCGAGCGCAATGGCTGCGTTTTCAGGGACAGCCTGAAAGTGACCAACAGCGGCGTTCCCAAGGCCAGTTTCAAGGTATCTGACACGCTTTTCTGCCTGAACCGTAACAAAAATGTGAAGTTTACCAACCTCTCCACATCAGTGGATTCCATCAAGGATTACAATTGGGATTTCGGCAATAAGGTGGTTAAGACCTATCACAAGGATTCGGCGACATATCATAAGTTCACCACAGCCAATACATATCCCGTCATTCTGAGAGCCACAACGATTTATGGATGTTACCATGACACATTTATGGTGGTGGACGTATTACCTTCTCCGAAAGCCGATTTTGAATTCACAAAAAAGGATACCTGCCTGAATACAAATGCCATCATACTGAAAAATAATACGGTTGTGAATACCAATTATCACCGGAGGTTCAAGTGGTATTTCAGCGAAGGATTCGTCATCAGCAACAACAATCCTTCAGGAGCAAGAACATATGCGGCAACGGGGAAATACAAGGTCATGCTGATCTATGAGAACACTAACGGCTGTATTGATACGATGACGAGGTCTGTCGATGTCGTGCCGAATCCGAAAGCGGATTTCGCGTATACCAATTCCATATTCTGTTCGCTGGATACAATACCGTTCACCAGCACGGCCACATCAGCCTATTACCCTCTCAGCTGGAACTGGCAATGGGGAGACACCACTGTTTCGTCCGATTCCACACCGAAAAAAGTGTTCAGATATGCCAGGTCATATAACGTCAAGATGACTGTGACCTCGCCTTTCGGCTGCAGGGATAGTGCGGTAAAGACCATACTTGTCCATAAGACGCCCGGGGTCGATTTTGTGATCAACAGGGATACGCAATGTTTTGCCGGTCACAATTTCAATTTTATCAATCGCACAAGCTTCGGCAACGGTCCCCTGAATTATACCTGGAGTCTGGGTGACGGAAATTCAAGCACCGACAGCAATGTCCTGAATAAAACCTATGCCAAGGATTCGGTGTTCGCAGTGCGCCTTTCAACCACTACAACTGCAGGCTGTTATGCCACAGCGGTTAAAAACGTACATATAGGAGGATATCCTGTGGCCAAACTCGCCATTAACCCGCTCGAACAATGTTTCCGGGATAACAGGTTCAATTTCACGAACCAGTCAACCATACTCAAAGGAAGCGTGCCAAAGCAGGTCTGGTATTTCGGCAACGGTGATTCGGCTTTTACCGCCAATGTTGATAATTACAACTATAAGCAGGAAGACACGTTTAACGTGACCCTCGTTTCCATATCCAACCTGGGCTGCAGGGACACAGTCAGCAGAAAAGTCGTCACTTTCGCCCAACCCAGGGCCGGTTTCTCCGTCAATAATGCTGTACAGTGTTTCAATCAGCATACGTACAAACTGCTCAACCAGTCGGGTATAAAATACGGTTCTATGACCTATCGCTGGATTTTCGGAGATAATACAACGAGTGATAGTGTGAATGCCGAAAAGAAATACAGTGCCATGGGGGTGTATCAATTATCACTGATAGCGATAAGCGACCACCAGTGCCGTGATACGCTTAGCAGAACTATAACCCTTCATGCCAGCCCTAAAGCCAATTTCGCCATTAATAATGCCAGGCAGTGCTTCAGAAATAATGAGTTTGACTTTACCAATTCCAGCAGTATCGCCCAGGGTGTCATTTCACAATATGACTGGGACCTTGGCGACGCCATGACGTTTACAGGAAAAGATGTTGCAGGCAAGCGTTATCTCACAGAAGATTCATTTGATGTGCGGCTTATTGCCAGGTCAGACCAGGGCTGTGCTGATACCGTGAAACGCCTGGCAGTTACCTTTGCTCAGCCTAAGGCAGGATTTACCGTCAATAATCCGGTTCAATGTTTCAAACAGCAGGATTTTATCCTTCAGAATACCTCTTCGCTCAAGTATGGCCAACTTACCTATAACTGGAATTTTGGCGACGGCAAGACTTCATCCGATACCCATTTCAGGAAAAAATATGCCCGGGATTCTACTTACACCATCAGGCTCATATCGTCATCCGAACATAACTGCCGAGATACCGTCAGCAGGACAGTCGTGCTGAACGTCAGTCCCGACGCGTTGTATCAGCTTGACAAGAGCAAACAATGTTTCAGGGGCAACCTGTTCAATTTTGTCAATCAAAGCAGGGTTGCGCAAGGCAGCATCACCGGCTATCAATGGCAGATGGGTGACCAGACCATACTGAGTACAACAGATGTTATGGGATACAAGTACCTGACGGAAGATACGTTTCATGTCAGGCTCATAGCGTATTCTGACAAGAACTGCAACGATACCGTTACCAAGCAAGCCATCACGTTCGCCCAGCCGCAGGTGGACTTTATCATACCAAACGACAGCCAGTGCTGGCAGAAGAATTATTTCGTCATTATCAACAAGACCAAACTGAAGTACGGAACGCTGACCAACAGCTGGGATTTCGGCGATAATACCGGCTCATCGGATTTTAGTCCGGCGGATAAGAAATATCCCAATGCGTCCGCAAGCTATATCATGAAGTATAAAGCTGTTTCCGAGCACGGTTGCAGTGATTCCGGCCAGCACAGGATCGTGTTGCTTGAACGGCCTGTCTCAGAATTCGGCATTAACGACTCCATCCAGTGTTTCAGGGGCCACCGGTTCTCGTTCACCAATAATACGACCTTCAGCGTAATGAACACCCTGCGTTACTGGTGGGATTACGCCAACGGCGACACCAGCATCGGCATCACCCCCAAGACTGCCACCTACAATACGCCGGGCCTGTACGATGTAAGACTAATATCTTACTCTTCCCTTACCAATTGTTACGATACGCTTTTCAAGACCGTGATCCCTGCTCCTCATGCAATGGTGGATTATACCCTGAACAACGATTCGCAATGCCTGCGCTTCAACAAGTTTGTCTTTACCAATACAAGCAAGGTGCAGTTCGGCAGCAATACATACAAATGGTCGTACGGAGATGGGGCGACGGATACAACCACCCATCCGGTTAAATCCTATGTCAGTGAAGGAGCGTATATAGTTAAGCTGGTGGCAACAACCAATTACGGTTGCAAGGATTCCGCGGAAAAGCCGATAGGGTTTTACCCGACTCCTCTAGCGCTTTTTGAGGTGAATGATTCAACACAGTGTTATAACAGGCACCAGTTCGATTTTGTCAATAAGTCCACCATTAAAACAGGCAAGATGACCCAGGTATGGTATTTTGATGACAATACCGGCGGCAGCAGTCAGGATTATACCGGCAAACAGTTCCAGCAGCCGCAATACCACGTAGCACGACTGGCGGTATTATCCGACAAGGGTTGTTCGGATACGTTCCGGCAAACCGTTTATCTTGAGAAGGATAAGAATTCCATCATCGACCTTTCTGACAAAGATTCCCAATGCCTGAGAGGGAATGCATATAATTTCAGGAATATCAACACGAACAGCAAGGTAACGTTCGTCAGTTCCAAATGGGTATACGGGGATGGACAGGAATCAACGCAAGCTGTTCCGGCCGTACAAATATTCAATGCCGACGGTGAATTCAAGGTGATGCTGGTGACACAATCTGCCGTGGGATGCCAGGATACAACGTACAGGGATGTGGTGGTGCATCCGCATCCGGTGGCCAGGTTTACTGTGGACAAAGTTTGTTTTCCTGAGCCAAGCCAGTTCAACGATGAAAGCACCATCAAGAAAGGAAGCATTGTAAAGTATCAATGGTACTTTGGTGATGGCGACGGTTCTGTATTCCCGGATCCGGAGCACAGTTACGATGCGTATGGTACATATAATGTAAAACTTGTCGCCTGGTCGGACCATGGCTGCCTGGATTCTCTTTCTGTCGCGGATGCGGCTGTTGTTCAGCAGAAACCTGCGGCTGATTTCACATTCGAACAGCTGCCCACTATTGTGCTGAATGAAACACGGTACCAGTTCACGAATGGATCTTCCAACGCCACTAAATATTACTGGGATTTCGGCAATTCAAACAGCAGCACCGATTCCGATCCTGTCGGAACATATAAGGATACAGGGCGTTACAAGGTCATGCTGGTCGCATTTACCGATGAGGGTTGTTCTGATACCATTGTCAGGTCAACCGGTGTTGTATTGCCTGATTTCTTCTTTTTCCTGCCAAATGCCTTCTCGCCGAATAATGATATTCATAACAATGAATTCAAGGGGGTAGGAACCATATTCGTCTACAGCTTCCATATGCAGGTGTTTAACCGCTGGGGAGAAAAGATGTTCGAGACGGATGACATCCATAAAGGCTGGGATGGATATTACCAGGGTGAACCATGTCCGGAAGGCGCTTATCTGGTAAAGGTGCAGATCGTACCGTTCAAGGGTACGCTGAAGACCTATGAACAGATGGTGCAGCTTTTGAGATAGGATTTAATTTAACGCTACAATGCCCTGTTTATTTATGTATTCTTGCCTTTCGGTAAGACATTTGCCTGACTCAACTATTTTCAGTGCAAAATTGAAGGTCCTGGTTTTAATTATATTTTCTTTCATCCCAACAAAATACAATTAAAAAATTGACCTGAAGTCTATCTAATTAATAATTGGGATATAAATTTAGCATTCGACCCAAACCCATTATCAATTATCCATTCTTCATTATCATTCTCAATTCTTCACTGCAATAGCACACGCCATCCCATCGAGCGCTGCGCTGACGATTCCACCTGCATAGCCCGCTCCTTCACCGCATGGAAAAAGATTGTCTACCTGGGTGTGCCTGAGGGTTTCTTTGTCGCGCGGAATACGCACGGGAGAAGACGTGCGGCTTTCAACGCCTACAAGGATAGCTTCATTGGTCATGTAAGCTTTCATGCTTTTACCGAAATGCACCAGTCCTTCCCCCAAAGACCTGCTGATGAATGGAGGAAGTATGCTGTAAAGATCTGCAGGGTTTACCCCGGGAAGGTACGAGCATTCCGGCAGATCAGCCGACATGCGGTGCCGGACGAAATCTTCCATGCGGACAGCAGGCGCCACAATACTCATATTCGCTTCAAATGCTTTTCTTTCCACCGACTTCTGGAAGGCCATGGCGGAAAGGGAAGTGTTGCCAAAATCTTTCTGCCAGTGTTGAGGGTTCACGGTCACCACCATACCGCTGTTGGCGAATCGTCCGTTTCTTTTACTCGGGCTCCATCCGTTGACCACCACTTCAGCATCATCGGTGGCAGCCGGAGCAATAATTCCCCCGGGACACATGCAGAAAGAGAACACGCCGTTGCCGGCAGCCTGAGTTACCAGGCTGTAGGACGCCGGAGGGAGGTATTCGCTTCGAACGGGATCGCCATATTGAAGCTGGTCGATGACCTGTTGGGGATGTTCAACCCGTACCCCGAGGGCAAATGGTTTAGCTTCCAGATGAAGATGTTTTTTATCCAGGAGTTCAAAAATATCCCTTGCTGAGTGACCGGTGGCAAGAATGACTGCATCGACAGCTATCTCTTTATGATTGATAAGGATGGACCGGACCTTATTATCCTCTATCCTGAAATCTGTCAGCTTGCTGTTGAAATGAATCTCTCCGCCGCATTCCAGGATATGGTCCCGCATGTGTTCAATAATTCCGGGAAGCTTATTGGTGCCTATATGGGGATGGGCGTTGACAAGGATGTCGTTGTCAGCTCCGTGGTCGACAAACGTTTGCAGGACTTTAAGCACATTCCCGCGTTTCTTGCTGCGGGTATATAATTTCCCATCGCTGTAAGTGCCGGCTCCGCCTTCGCCAAAACAATAGTTGCTTTCCGGATTGACGATGAGTTCTTTATTCATTGCAGCCAGATCACGTCGTCGTTCCTTTACTTTTTTTCCTCTTTCAAAAACAAGGGGTTTTATTCCCATTTCCATTAACTGCAAAGCGGCGAACATACCGGCCGGCCCAAAACCGATTATGGCTACTTTTTTACCTGAAGTGAAAGGAGCAGCCTTGAAACCCTGAGGGAGAGAATCCTGAATCTCGCCCTGCATGTACACTTTCAGCCTGAGCAGGTACATGACCGGCTTTTTGCGTGCGTCTATTGAACGTTTAAGATAAACGATTGACTGAATGTCTTCAGAATTTATTTTTAATGCATGACACACCCTTGAACGCACATGCGTTTCATCAAAAACCTTTGAGGGTTCAAGCTTTAATTCAATTTCAGATGGCATAAGCCTTAGTGTGGTTTCCGGGTTAATCCCCTTCACCGTTTTGATTATCCCTTTGTTTTCTTGCAGGTTCAAGGGCCTCAAGCTTTCTCCTGGCGATCTCCTGTATTTCAGGGTCCGAGGAGTCTTCAATAATGCTGTTAAGTGTTGCCTTGGCTTGGAACGGATCGCCTTTTTTCAGGTAATAGTCGGAAAGAAGGATGAAGGTTTTAAAGAACCAGTAGTCAAAATTTGAAAACTGGTTGGAGAACTGGTCTATACTCTTCTTGCATTTGTCAAGGCTGTCCTGCATATAATGCATGTATGCCTGGTAATATTTGGCTTCGGCGGCATACACATCCTGCTGGTTTTTAAGGGTTTTGTTAAAGTAGCTTTTGGCCCCGACATACGAGCTGTCGTGCAGGTAAAAATGAGCTATGGCATTATTGGCTTCGCCTTTTTCCCTGTTGTCGAGCTGACTGTATTTCAGCAATTGTTCAGCTTTGGCTTTGGCCTGTTCCCTACTGCCCATTTTCTTGTGGCAGGCGATCTGGTGGAAAATGGCAAATCTGGAGTTAACGGCATTGCTGCTGTACTTCTCAAGTTTTTCATAATAGGCCAGTCCGTCGGTACAGTTGGAACTATCCGCATACATATTGGAAAGCCTGGTGAGCGCATCTTCCATAAATTCCGAGTTCTGGTTGTCGGCGATGTATTTCAGGTGAGGGACAGCCTTGCTCCTCATGTCCATCTGGAGGTAACACATGGCCGCATAATAGTGCGCGGACATGATAAAGAACCCGTTGCTGAAGTTGTTTAAATACTCCTCAAAGTCCCTGGTCGCTTCGGCGCAATTGTTCCTGGTATATTTGCGGTAAGCTGCGTCGTAATAGAGCGAATCTTCCTTGCTTGTGCTGATATTGACATTGGGAATGGTTCGTACCCATTCGAGGTATTCCTTGATATTACCCTGTTTTTTGTAAACATTTTCGGCATTTTTTATGGCCGTCTGCGCTTCGGCTGTGCCCGGATAATTGGCGGCGATGAATTTGTATTCCGAAATTGCCTTGTTATAATCGCCCTGCGAATAATACAGGCTGGCAAGCCTGACATGCGATTGTTTGACCAGCGTGCTGTTGGGATAATCTTCGATGATGTATTTGTAATTCCTTTCGGCTTCCAGGTAATTCTCCATTTCGTGATAAACAGACGCGATTTCAAAGATAGCGCCCGGGATATACGTGGATTGCGGATAATCCCTAGGTATTTTCTTCAGAATATTGATCTTGTTGGTGGATTTATTCTGGTAACCGTATATCATGCCCTGTTGGAACATGGCATAGTCGGCGCCGGCTTTCCGGTTGCTGATGATATATGTATATGCGTCAAGCGCCCCTGTGAAATTACGCGTGGCGAAATAACAATCTCCCAGTCTCAGCGTAGCGTCGTGAAACATGTCTTCCGGGAGGGTGTACCCCACGGTGTTTTTATATTTCAGGAAATAGTTGGCTGCTTCGGCGTATTTCTTCTGGTTGTAATACGTATAGCCTATGCCGTAGAGGGCGTCAGGATAGTATTTGGTTTTTCGTGAATCGACGTTGTCCAGGAACTTCTGGTAATTGGCCCTGGCGCTTTCATCCCTCTTTTGTTTATAATCGATCTCGCCAAGCCAGAAATAACATTGCCCGATAATGGAATTATCGAGTTTTATGCTGAGGGATTTTCTGAACATATCGGCAGAATTGCTGTAATCGTTCTGTATATAGAGTTCCTGGCCGCGGAGGAATAATATCTTCTGGTAAAGCTCTTTTGTCTGGTCGTCGGTTATGCTCATGTCTTCGAGCACTGAAATGGCGGTTTTGTAATCATTTGATGAATACAGAAGCGTAGCCAGGTTTTTGCGGGCCTCGTTCCTGTGTTCGGATTTGGGAAACGATTCGTTGAACTTTTGGTAAGCTGCAATGGCTTTGTTGGGGTATTCCAGTTCCTGGGCAAGCTTTGCGTAGGTGAACATTGCCTCTTCCTGAATGCCTTTGTCAAATTCCGTTCTCTGGGCTTCGTAAAACGCATTGAATGCATTTTGTTTTTTGCCTACCTTCAAGAAACAATCACCGAGGTGGTAACTGGCGCTTTGAGCCATGGCGTCTCCTGTATTGGCAATCCTTTCAAATAACTGTGAGGCCCTTATGCAATTTTTATTGGTGTAATATGTATAACCGATCTCGTATGCTTCAGCATTGGTGAGATCTTCCATTCTGTACCTGCTGGTCTCAAAGTACTGCTGCGCTTTTTCATAATCGCCCAGCCTGTAATACGATTTGCCGAGCAGCATGTCGCGCTTGTTGTTGAGTTCACCGAAATCCTTGCCACCGGAATAGTCAATGGCTTTCTGGTATTCATCCTGGAGATAGTATATCTCGGCGATATACAGTTTCACAGCCCCCATATCGTCCCGGTGCTCCACTTTTTTGAATGCTATCAGGGCAGCTTTGTAATCCTTTTCCATATAGGAAGCATAACCATAATAATAAGTGGCCTGGTCCATGTATGGATTTTCAGAAGTGGTAAGGGAATAAAGCGTTTCCTTCGCTTCCTTGTATTTGCCGGACTTGACGTAACAAAGGCCCATTCTGTAAGAAAGGCGTTGTTTTTCGTCTTTGCCGAGACTGAAAGCATCTACTTTTTTGTAATAACCCAGGGCGCTTTTGTATTTGGAGATATTGAAATAATAGTCTCCCACTTCCAGGTTGGCGTTATTCACTTTCCTGCTTTGCGGATAACGCTCCATGAAGTCTAGCATGTTCGACAGGGCATTGTTGTGCAGCAACTTAAGCTTGCAACTGGCAATGTAATACTCTACATCGCTGATGTTAACCGCGTCGGTTGCATAAGGCAGGTAATCCTTGAAATTCGATATGGCAGCATTGTACAGCTGCTTATCGTAAAGTTCCAATGCGGTATTGTAAAGTTTTATCTTTTCCTCGTTAGCTGCCGTCCTTTGTGAAAACCCCGGTCGGGATATCAGGACAAACAAGAGGAAGAGCAATATGTTGGATGGGCGCATGAGTTTCAATATCAATTGCAAATTAAACTATTCGATGGAATCAAAACAAAACTAGTTTTAAACATCGTATAATAAGGTGTTTGAACTGGTTTTCCGCAGTTTTGATTCGGGATTCGTTAGTCTGTTTTCAATTGGTACTCCTTTGACGATTTCAAGATATAACGCGGGAAATTCCATTTTCTTGTGTTATTTTTGAAGCATGAGAAAATTTTTGCTCACTGCGGCTGTATTTGCCTGTTTTTCAGCAATTGCTCAGGACAAGGTCAGATTAACCACCGGATCGGTACCCCTTCATAACGTGTTTACCCCTTCAGACATCACGAAAATGGAAAGCGGTATTTACAGCCTTGCTGAGGCATATCCGCTTCCGGGTGGTATTGATCCTGCCGTCAAATACAAAGTCCAGCAGCAACGGGAGGCCCTGAAGGGCAATAAATACCCATCCCTTGGTTCCCGTAAACGCTCGGCGCCTGCTCCGCTCCTGGTTTCCGGTTTTTCCGGGGCACTCAATGTCGGAACGCCTAATGATAATAATATGGCCGTTAACAATGACAGCATGGTCATCAGCGTTTTAAATACCTATATCAGGGTTTACAATACGAACGGCGTATTCAAGAAAAACTGGGGATTGGAATTCTTTCCCACTGATCCGAAAGCCACCAAGCCCGGAAACGGTGTGGGAACGCTCGACCGCAGTTACGATCCCAAGGTTCTGTTCGACCCTGTCGCTAACAGGTTCATAGTGGTGTTCCTGGAAGGAAGCGAAAGTCCGGATACACGTATTATTGTTTCATACAGCAAGACAAGCAACCCGCTTGATGGATGGAATGTCTATCAGCTGAACGGAAATCCTTACGGAGGAAAATTCTGGACCGATTATCCGATGATTGCAATCAATGGAGAAGACCTCTTCATTACAGTCAATATCCTGAAAGACAATACCGACTGGAGGGATGGTTTCACCCAGTCAGTAATCTGGCAGATACCTAAAGACCGCGGTTATAACGGCGATACGCTTAAGTATAACCTGTGGAGCAATATCGTGTTCAACGGCAAGCCTATCTGGAGCATTTGCCCGGTGCAGGATGCCTATCAGCCCGGCAGGCAGGGCTTGTATTTCCTTTCCGTGAGGCCTGGGGATGCCAGCAATGATACGGTGTTCCTGCATACCATCAGTCATAATTTCAGCAGCGGGAACGCCACATATTCCCTTAAAGTGCTGAAGTCGGATACCAAATACGGATTGCCACCTGCCGCACCTCAGAAACAGGCCGGTTTCAGGCTGCAGACCAACGACGCCAGGGTTTTGGGCGCGTATTTTGCCAACAACAAGCTTCAGTATGTGCAAACCACCAATAATGCCATTAACGGGCGCTCGTCGGTATATCACGGGATCATCCAATACCCCGATCATGCGGATCCGGCGGTTACTGGAAAGATCATCTCATACGACAGCATGGATATCGCTTATCCCACCATTGTTCATGCAGGCAATGACGTATTCGGGAAACAATGCCTTATTACATTTTCACATTCGGGAGAAACCATTTATCCCGGAACCTCGGTGGTGTATTGCGACAACAGCGGCGAGTACTCCGATGTGCTGATGACGAGGAAAGGCGAGGGCATCATCAACAGTTTTATTGCAGATTCCGCAGAGCGTTGGGGGGATTACACCTGTATACAAAGACGGTATTCCAACAGCAAGGAATTCTGGATTGCCGGTTCATATGGGAAAAATACCAACGTTGTCGGGACATGGATATCAAAGATTACGATGAGTGATCCCCAGGTGAGTGTCTCTGCAGTAAAGGATTATCCGGAGAACCTTGCATATCCGAATCCGGTCGCCGACGTACTGACCATTCCGTTCCGCTTGGAAGAAACGGGCACGGTCACCGTTGAGGTGCGTGATGCCGCAGGAAAGACAGTCCTTAGTATAAACGAGTTGCAGGATAAGGGCGCCCAGAAGGCGTTTATCAATATATCAGGTTTAAGCAAAGGCATTTATTTTTATTCAGTGAACACGGGGCAGATACGCATACAGGATGGAAGTTTCAGTAAACAATAATGAGCCTGTTGCGCTCAGCGAGTATGTTATTGATGCAGTACATTTTGATCCTGAGAAAATAAAAAAGGGAGCGATTTTATTGTTCGATAAGCCTGAAAACTGGAGTTCATTCCGGCTGGTAAAAAAAGTAAGGCATTTCAGCAAGGCTGTCAAAGTGGGCCATGCGGGCACGCTTGATCCGCTTGCGACTGGGCTGCTTGTGCTCTGTACAGGCAAATGTACCAAAATGATAGACAGGATACAGGTGATGGAAAAAACATATACCGGTACTTTCTATGTTGGAAAAACAACGCCATCCTTTGATCTTGAAACAGAGTTTGATGCCGAATATCCTATTGATCATATAACGGATGACCTTATTGACGCAGCAGTCAAATCGTTGACAGGTGAGATAGACCAGGTGCCCCCGGTTTTCAGCGCCATAAAGATCAATGGAACCCGGGCCTATGAACATGCCAGGAAGGGCCGGGAGATTGAGATGAGCAGCCGCAAGGTGAAAATACATGATTTCAGGGTCTGGGGTTATTTGCCGGAGCTGCAGTTTGAAGTAAGCTGCAGCAAAGGAACCTATATCCGCACATTGGCGCAGGATTTTGGTCAAAAGCTGGGGAGCGGGGCCTGCCTCACAAAACTCAGGCGGACAAAAATCGGCATGTTTCATGTAGATCATGCATTTAAAATTGAAGAATTTCAGGAACTTTGCGGTTTCTAATCTATGAGGGTGTTCGAATCGCTGGATAAATTGCCTGAATTTAAAAGGACCGTCTTTACGCAGGGGACTTTTGACGGAGTCCATATCGGTCACAGGAAAATACTGGAGCAATTAAAAAATGAAGCGCAGCGGATCCGGGGGGAAAGCGTACTGCTGACCTTCTGGCCACATCCGCGACTGTTGCTTTTTCCTGATGACAATGACCTCAAGCTTCTGCAGACGCTTGAAGAAAAGCTGGAGGTCCTGGAAGAGTGCGGAGTCGATAATGTGGTGGTGATACCGTTCACAAAGGAATTCAGCAACATGCTTCCAGGGGAATTTATCAGGGAAATACTGGTAAACAGGTTTAATATTCATACGGCTATCATTGGTTATGACCATCGTTTCGGAAAAAACAGGGAAGGTGACATTGAACTGCTGAAAAAAATGAGTCCCGTATATCACTACGAAGTGAAGGAGATAGGAGCTGAAGATATTAACCACATAACCATCAGCAGTACGAAAATACGGAATGCATTGCTGTCGGGAGATATAGAAACAGCCAATACCTATCTGGGCAGGCCGTACTCCTTACGGGGTCGTGTGGTGAAAGGCATGCAGCTGGGGAGAAAACTGGGTTTTCCAACGGCTAATATCGTGCCTGATAACAGTTTTAAACTGATACCGGCCAATGGTATCTATGCTGTGAAATGCAGGGTGTGGAAAACATATTACGGGGGAATGATGAGCATCGGCAATAACCCGACTGTGGAAGGCAAAAACTTTAGTATTGAGGTAAATATATTCGACTTTGATAGGGATATTTACGATGAAGAGGTCGAAATATTCTTTGTCAGCTGGCTCAGGAACGAAAAAAAATTTGAAAATCTTGAAGAATTATCTGTAAATTTGCAACTCGATAAAAAAAATGCGCTTAACAAGATCGGGTCTCTATAAAATTGTACTGGGCATATGCCTTTTCTTTATCAGTACCGGTTATATTGACGCGCATCATCTCACCAATCTTATCAATTTCAGCGATACCGATTCTTACCGTGAACCCATTAAGCTCGGGGAGGCCTTTGATTCTTCCTTCAGCGCTGCATGGGACATCTATCTGAATACCTGGGATACGGAAATACTCAACCCTTACATTTACGATTTTAACAGCTTTAACAGTCCTGTAAGTCTCTGCCTTGCACCCGATTCGCTTGGCTTTGTCATGCCTGTTGCCAATATAGTGACATCAAACTATGGTCACAGGAAAGGCAGGCAGCACCAGGGCGTTGATATCGATCTTGAGACCGGCGATACTGTCGTTTCGGCATTCGACGGGGTCGTACGGATGTCTAAATACTATTACGGCTACGGCAACATGGTGGTCGTCAGGCATCACAACGGCCTTGAAACCCTTTACGGACATTTGTCCAGGGTGCTTGTAGAGCCGGGCCAGATGGTTAAGGCCGGTGAAACAGTAGGGCTTGGGGGCAATACGGGCCACAGCTTCGGTTCACACCTGCATTTTGAGATCAGGTTCATGGGACAGCCGATCGATCCTTCCAAATTCATTGCGTTCGATAAGTTCTCCCTGCTGAATAATGAAGTGCAGATCGACAGCTCCATGTTCGCGAATAACAAGCTGGTGAAGAAACAGCAGAAAGACGATGACACCAGGTTTGCAGAGACGCATTACAAGACGGTCAAAAAACACAAGTATCACGTGATAAAGCAGGGTGATACCCTGAGCGCCATTGCCAGGAAGCATAAAACCACCGTTGCAAAGCTTTGCAAGCTGAATAAAATGTCAGCCACCACCACGTTAAAGCTCGGCAGGAAACTGGTGGTAAATTGAGGAAATCGCGGATACAATGATGTATCCAATCCTATTCTGTGGTCCTCCGAATGAAGAGATTTTTTGCTCATATATTCCTTACAGAATGTTATGCATACGGATGTAAATAGTCACATTTAATGATAATCTCCCGCCCCTAAGGCTGAGGTATGGCGTCACATTAAATGGTTTTCTCCAAAAGCATTTACGGTGACTGGCATTTTTTATTCATAACGCACTAGCCTTTTAATGACATTCATGAGACGCTGGCGCGTAGTTGTTACTTTTAGCGCAATGTCAAAAAGTAAGTTACTTTCAAATTCTTTACTAAACGATATACATGGTAATTGTAAATTAATTGTCATATTTGTCATTAATTGCAGCCTACTGCCTTGCAGATTTGTATTATCAGTAAACTATTCTTATGATTAAAAGGAATATTCTTGTATGGTCTTTGCTGTTACTGTCTTTGGGAATTCATGCACAATATGAGGACCTGAGCAAGCAGCGATTTTCCATCGGTATAGGAAAGATGTTTGTGCGGCACTACTTTCCCTCCCATTTTGGCAATAATGAGCTTGTTCACGATAAGATCCACAGAGGGATATATGTTGACCTTGACTTTATGTGGAACAGGATAGGGTTTAAGACAGGCATCCAGTGGGCGGACAGGGATTTTTATGAAAAACTACCTGATAATGGCCATGTTTATCGGACGGAAGGAATGGATCATGCCGCCAGTATGCGTATCATACCTTTGTTATTGACAGGTAAACTGATCAATACAAAACCCGTAGAGCTTATCGCCGGCGTTGGAATTGCAATTTCACGCATTTCGGATTATGTCACCTATGATAAAAATTATAACGGACCACCATACAGTAAACCATACGAGGAGGTTTACCGGAGATTCATTCCAACGGCAGAACTGGATATCAAGTGGAACCTGTATAAAAAAGACATTTACCTCGGCACGCATCTGCAGTACGGCATGAAACCCAAAAACAGCGTGACCTGGGGGCATCTTTCAGGCAAGTTTGGCCTGATCGTCAACATCTCCAATATCATATATAAGGATAAAATAAAGACATTTCCCGCAAAGGGAGCCCGCCCAATGGGGTAATAAGCATTTCCAGCACCAGCCGGGTGAGTCCGCCTAGCAAAGGCCACTATCAACTCTTAATCCTGTCTTTATTCTCCGCAACGAATTTCGACCAACTGGAAGCATTTTTCTTTTTTATCCCGCTTTTGGCTCCGAAACCTCTCGGCGTATGCTGAAAAATGTGACACATGGCGGCAGCAAGGCCGTCCGTGGCATCCAGGTGTGACGGCATTTCCTCGAAATTCAGCAGCCTCTGAAGCATATCAGCCACTTGTTCTTTTGTCGAATTGCCACTACCGGTAATGCTCAGCTTAATCTTCCTGGGCTGGTACTCAAAAATAGGTATCTCACGCATCAAAGCCGCTGCAATAGCTACTCCCTGGGCCCGGCCCAGCTTCAGCATCGATTGTACGTTCTTGCCGTAAAATGGCGCCTCAATAGCGAGTTCATCAGGTTTAAAGCTCTCTATCAGCCCGGTTACCCTTTCGAAAATATGCTTCAGTTTGAGGGCATGATCGTCATATTTATCCAGGCGTATAATTCCTATGCTCAGTAAATTAAATTGTTTTGCCTTTAAGCCAACTACACCGTAACCCATTATATTTGTACCCGGATCAATTCCGATCACAATTTTATCAAATTCATCAATTTCCAGCCTTTGCAAAACAAAACAAAGATAATACAAAATAGTCAATGGCAACTTGTTTTTCGTATCATCAAATGGACAGTTCCGTTTTTCGTAGCGCTTATACTTTACAAGAAATTTTACAGGAACAATTCGTTTGAACCCCTCCTGGCACCCTTGCATTATATCGAAGGGTACTGGTATGTCCTCCTGTCGCTTTTTTCAGTGCTTAACTGGGGTCTTGAAACCTGGAAATGGAAATACCTTGTGAAGAAACTTGAGCCTATGACTTTCAGAACCGCCGGAAAATCGGTCCTTTCAGGAGTGGCCGTATCCCAATTACTCCCTTACAGGACGGGCGAATATCTCGGAAGGCTTGCCTATGTGTCCGATAAGCATAAGATCGCAGCCGGGATATTGTCCGTTGCCGGAAGTTTCAGCCAGTTGCTGGTGACGTTGCTGTTCGGCATCATCGGTTTTGTCATCATTGAACCTTTGCCTTATCCCTGGTATCTCATACTGTCTTTTATACTGCTGCTGGCTCTGCTCCTTATAGGATACTTTTATATGCCTCAATTCAAGCGCTTGAAAACAAACAGGTTTTTTAACGCTGTAAGGGAGGCTTTTGAGCCCCTGGATCAAAAGGATTTTGCGGTTGTGCTCGTTTTATCCGTACTGCGGTATGCATCGTTCGTTATACCATACGCGCTGATCGCACAGTATTTCGATCTGCCTCCCGGTGCTGGCCTGATGTATGGAATGGCAAGTGTGGCATGCATATATTTTCTGCAGACGGTATCGCCCAATTTTATATTGACCGACCTGGTCATTCGCGTTACTGTTCCTGCAATGGTTTTCGGGGCCGGTTCAATGGCCGGGCTGGACAATGCATATATACCGGGCATGTTCATCTATGTGTTCAATGTAGCCGTTCCGATGTGTATCGGAGCAGTGATCTTATTACTTGCGAAACTCAGGAAATGATAACAGGGCTGCTGATATTGTCTGTCGTTATGTACGGATGTTTCATTCTCTGGCTTGCCCTTAATATAAAAGTTCAAAGGCCCGCCTCATACAAAAGCGCCGCAATTTCCATCATCATTCCGGCAAGAAATGAGGAAGCGCATATAGATGCATGCCTGAACAGCATAGTACGGCAGGACTACGACCTGGCGAAGGTTGAAGTGATTGTAATGGATGATTCCTCAGTCGATAGCACGGCAGAGATAGCAGGGATGTTTAAGGACAGGTTAAACCTGAGGGTGATAAAAAGTACGTCAGTGGGAAAAAAACAAGGCCTGAAGCAAGGCATCGAATCTGCCTCCTCCGATATTATCCTGACCACAGATGCCGACTGCGTGGCAGGGGACTTGTGGCTTGGTACCATGACCGCGATGTTCCTGGGTAACGATCTGCACATGTTGTGCGGACCGATTGAATTCAGCGGCAGATCCTGGCTGCAGCAACTCCAGAAGGCTGAATCGGCCGCGATCGTTGGCATGAGCGCCGTCATGCTCAATAAGGGAATGCCCGCCACATGCAACGGCGCCAACCTGATGTTCAGGAAAGACGTTTTTAACCGCCTCGGAGGTTATGATACCCATGCACATATCATGTCCGGTGATGACGACCTGCTGATGCAGCGCTTTGCAAAGGACAATCCCGGCAAAGTGTCATACATGTTGAATAAGGATGCCATAGTTACAACAAGGGCCGCGCAGGATATGAATGAATTGCTCGCGCAGAGAAAACGCTGGCTCAGCAAGCGCCATGCCTATCTGTATCCCTATAACAAGCGTGTGCAGGCTCTTGTGGTGATACATTTGCTGGCCTTTTATTTTGTGGGCGGCATATGGTTAAGCGTATACTTCTGGCCCACATTTTCATTACTTGCATTTAAATATATGGCTGACCTTATATATGGCATCCGTTTAAAAGCCGTATTCAGTTTCCGTTTGGCAGACGTATTATTGATGCCGTTTTACCAACTGTATATATTTTTGTTGCCGTTCTATGGCAAATCCCTTGAATGGAAAGGAAGGAAGATCAACGGATAACACCATACGAAGGTATGTATAAATAAGCTACATTTGTCCCCTAATATATCATGGATTCATTGACACAAATTGTACTGGGAGCGGCGGTTGGAGAAGTCGTTCTCGGCAGGAAGATCGGAAACCGCGCTCAGCTGGCAGGGGCCATTGCCGGTACCATTCCCGACCTGGACATACTGGCTACCATGTATTACGATGATACCCTTTCCGAAATCGTTATTCACAGGAGCTATTCGCATGCGTTGTTTTGCCATCTCCTGGCAGCTTTCCCGTTCGCATGGATATCGTGGCTGTTGAACAAGAAAAAGGCACCTTACATGGGCTGGTACTGGCTCTGGTTCTTTGCGCTAACCACTCATGCACTTCTTGATGCCTGTACCACATACGGTACGCAGCTTTTCCTGCCGTTCAGCAATTACCTTGTCGGTTTTAACAATATATCAGTGATCGATCCTTTGTATACCCTGCCGTTCATGGCTTTTCTGATCGGTTGCCTGTTCCTGGGAAGAGATGATCCAAAACGCATAAAATGGGCATGGAGGGGTATTGTCATAAGTTCTTCTTACATGTTGCTGACTTTCGGGGTGAAATGGCATATTAACAATACGTTCAGGAACGCGTTAAAGGAGCAGTCGATCGCCTATGAGCGGATGAGCACCTCACCGACGTTTTTCAACAATGCCCTCTGGGCCGGAATGGCCTATAACGACAGCACATTGATAGTGGGTGAGTACTCGGTATTGCAGAAGGATAAATGGATTGACTTTGTGCAGTACAAGCGGAACCTTCACCTGGAAAATGAATTCAGGAGCCGGGAGCTCGACGCCCTGAAATGGTTCAGCCAGGGCCTGTATTTCCTTGAGAAAAGAGATAGCCAGACCTTAAGAGTGTATATAGTGAAATGGGGGAGGGCCAATTACGAAAAGACGAGACCTGAAGAGGCCTTTATCTTTTACCATGAAATAAAGAAAACCAAAGCGGGCTTTACATTGGATGCCATACGGCCAAAATTTACAAAGGAGGATTTTAACAAGGCATTTGGGCAGTTGTGGCGTAGAATATGGGAAAAGTAATTTTCAATCATTCCTCTCAACTCCCCTTCAGTCTTTCTTTCCTTTTTATGAAATACATCACAATGCATCCGATTGCAAGCGCGGCAAACAGGTAAAGCTTCCAGTTTGAAAATCCGTGCTCAAGGTATTGTGCGTAGGTCTCTATACAGGCCATAGCCGCCGCAAGCAGCCATAACGTGATCATCACCTGACTTGATATTAATGTTTTATTTGCCATGTTGTTGTGTCTCTGCGGAGTCGGTGCCGAGCTGAAAGCGGCCCCTGGGCTTGCGTATCTTCCAGTCGCTGAAATCCTGCTTGCTTTCCATGCCTTCGCCTGTAAGCACCTCTGTTGGTGTGGTGATCCTGACGAATTTATCCGTGTAGATCATCTGTTTTTTCTGGTCCCAGATAAGCTTTTCAGTATTCAGCTTCTCACCTTTATTGTTCATGACCACCACATTCTGACTCACTTCCGTGATTTTTTTTGTCTGGTATGAAAT
>CALMKH010000197.1 GCA_937867025.1 uncultured Bacteroidota bacterium
GAACAGAACCTTGAGAATGCTGCAGAAGCGGAAGGATTGGAAGCATTATATTGTGTATAGCCGGTTCCGTTCCAGAGATTGACATTCTTAATAAGATCGCTGCCGCTTTCCACTGCCAGGGTAGATTTGCTGATCACCCATTTGGAAACAAAGGCCCCTTTTGAACCATGAGCGCGCACTCCTCCTGAGTTACTGGGTATTTCATGATTTACAAGCATGGTGAACGTACCGTTGCCGTTATCAAAGGCACCGGCTCCATCAGGAATTCCAGCCATTTTATATGTATTAACCAAATCACCTGCTGTGAGTATGGCTTTTGTTTGCACACCCGCAGCTACGGGAACCACATATGGCGTTTGTGAGCTTGACAAACCTGCGCCCAAAGTTCGTCTTGCGGATTCAGGGTTAAAGAAAGCCAGTAATTGTCCCCCTTCGTATTGTTCGCCTGCAACGGCATAGTGTGTCTGATCTGTCATCAGGAACATGCCCGGTCCGAGAATCTCCTGCGCATCAATAACTCCTGAGGCTTCTTCATCCAGGGTAAGGAAGTTGCTTCCGCCTGTAAGGAAACGGACAGGATCGTGCTGTGCGATTAACGTAAGGGCATCCTTGGCGACATTGTACTGCCATATCTTGCCATTGTGAATGTTATTTCCGACATCTTCCTGCATGAGGATATTGCCGTATTTATCCATACCGATATTGTCGAGCATTTTCTGACCTTCTGTTCCATCGAGCATAGCTTCTATGGTTCCGCCTTTTTCAGGATTGGCCATGTCAATAAACCTAAGTCTCCACAAGCGGCTTGGATTCGAGAAAGAGTTGGTGGTAACGAAATAAAAATCGTTAGGGTTTGCAGGATCCCAGGCACCGTCTTCAGGACGAAGGAAATTGGTAACCCCGCCTGCATCGCTGGCAGTGTTCAGCGCTGCACCGGTCATGCTGCCAACCGATCCGAGGTCGAACAGGCTGAATGCAGTGCCTGCAGCAGGAACACCTGTGCTTGTTTCTGCGGTCAATCCCGACACCTTCACCCCGTAAAGCTTGCCATTGGTGAGACCCGCCTTTTCGATTTCGTTCCCGGTGTTCGTTTTTGTCCCTATGTATATATACACCTGACCGGGAGTAGCATCGTCCAGCCCTGCAACAACTGTTTTGTTGCCTACAGCCGGACTTGCTACAGAGTTTTCCCAGCTAAACTTGCCAAGCAGAGGCAGTTCATACGATTTTCCTGCGTTGGTACCCGTTGCTATATGTGCGAATCCGCGACCTTCTGTGCCCGATTCCTCACCGTTCATGAATATGCGTTCCTGCGTTCCCAAACCGGTAATGCTGTTATAGAACGCTGAAGGCTCCGGCAGATCAGCCGAACAGAACCGGCCCATCGCGGCGGAGGCTGAAGGATTGGATGTGTTGTATGTCGTATAGGATGTGCCGTTCCAGAGGTTTACATCCTTTATCAGATCGCTTCCGCTTATCACTTTAAGATCCGATTTATTAATGATCCATTTTGATACAAAAGCTCCTTTCTGTCCGTGAGCGCGTGCTACACCGGAGCTGTTGGGTATTTCGTGATTCACCAGTACTGTAAATGTACCGTTACCGTTGTCGAAAGCCCCCATGCCGTCCGGTATGCCCGCCATCATATAGGAACCTACAGTATCACCTGCGGTAATAATGGATGTGGCCTTAGCCCCTGGGATAACAGGTTCGACATACGGAGTTTTGGAACTGCTTGGACCTGTCATACCCTGGCTTAAAGTCGTAGCCAGCATCTTTACATTTGAAAGCCGGTTGCTTCCCCTCAGCCTGTAGACGAATACATGGCAATTGTTGGAAGATGGCGCGGCAATACCGTCTTCTGGAAGCGATACCTGGCCGTAATCATTATCGTTGCCTACGGCTATGGTACTGTCGTTCAGTATGGTGATACCTTCCGGTTTATCCAGGACAGCGGGCCATCCGTTGGCGAGCAGGTCGAGGAATAATTTTTTCCTTACAGGTTTGATCGCATTGCCGGCAAGTCCGGCCGAATCTACCAAAGCCTCGAGAGTTTTACCGCCGTAAAGTCCCGAGTGGACATTTGTGGCGCCATTGATATTGATCGTGAATATTTTTTTCCTGTCGGTAGTACCTCTTAAAGCGTGTTCTATCACCAGGAAGGTGCTGTCGTTGATAGCGGCCATGTCACCGATCTTCCAGTCCCTGAGACGGATCTGGTTACTTCCGGCGCCGACGGGGCCTTCATTGAGATAGGCAAACATGCGGGTCGCATTGGTAACAGGATCGATTTCGAGAATACGGTGTATCATTGTGCTCTCGCCTGTTGTTTTCGAAGGATAAAGCAGGGGGCTTTGTATCATGACATATATCTTGCCGTTCGGAGTGATGGAAATGCCTTCGAACCCGCGGTTGTTCTTGCGGTATTTGAATACCGAGTCTATCATTACATCCTGGGGCTGTGCGCCGGCGAGATTGGCGTAAGGCGTGAAACGTTTGATGACAACGCCGTTGCGATCGACCTTCCAGATGGTAGGACCGTTTTCTTCGCAAATCCAGAAATTGCCATCCTTGTCGACCACAATACCTTCGCAATCCATTCCCCAGATGTCCTTGGCGACTGTCTTGTTATTGAAATTGGCACAGTCCATTACAGTGTCGGTAGACACCTGTTCGGCAGCCGTGCTTCCGAATCCTGTCGGATTGATAAGACCCGTGGCGGTGCTTCCGTTCGGGCGCTTGATGGTTATGGTGTGAAGTATCTGTATGGAATCTCCGTTAAGCCTGATGCGGTGAATCTTGGGAGCATAATCGGGGAATCCGAATATTTTGTCGTAGGTAGGGCGGCAGGATGCAGTATTAGCATTGGCGGCATCCACATTCATTCCCCTGTCCGAGCAGATCCAGAATTCTTTTCCGTTGGTTCCGGGGATGGCATACATGCCGGAGAAACCGCCTTCCCTGAATTTGATACCCTGGAATGTTCCGATTGGAGCGGAATACTTGTTCTGGTAGTCTTTCAGTAAAACAATCTGTGCTTTGGATATTGATATGAAGGCAGATAATATGCCCACAATCAATGTCGTCCTCTTGGTAAGTCTTATGTTCATTTTGAGTTGATTTTGTTGGTGGCAAAATTTCAAGCTCAATGAAATCATAATGCTGAACTGGCTTTATGAAATATTTAATAAAACGCTAAAAAGAACGCCATGCCTTAACGCTGAATTAATCTGAAGAACATTGGAACTTAATCCCGCGGGGATGTTTTTCAAACATGCATCACAGGAGCTGCAACTTACGCATCCCTACATATCCATACGCATGTAAAAAGGCGGGTATAAACCCGCCCCTTTTACTTATAATGAACGCAAAACTCTATGGCAAATCAAATGTACTGCCCAGGACACCTTATTACAAGAACACGGATAATAAATACATGCTTTCGGTAAAAAATTCAGTGTTTATACCGAATAATTAATCAACTGACTTTTCTTTCTTGACCCCTTTTAACCAGAAGCGGTCTAAAAAGTTCTCTGTGGCAAGCATACCTTAATTTTGTTTCAGGACTTCCCGTATACTTCAGGTAATGAGCGAAGCGGGAAAAATCCTAAGCGCCTTACGACTTA
>CALMKH010000198.1 GCA_937867025.1 uncultured Bacteroidota bacterium
AATACATGACCGAATTCGTTTGAAAGCACCGGAATCAGTTTATAAATGAAAGGTTCTTTCATGCCGAGATAACTGTATCCGTAACGGAGCGCCCTGCGCAATATCCTGCGTATCACGTAACCTGCCCCGTTGTTGGAAGGCAGTTGCCCGTCTGCAATACAGAATGAAACGGCCCTGATGTGATCGGCAATCACCCTGAAGGCGATATCCTGCTTGCTGTCGCTTCCACCGTATGTTTTCCCGGATATATGCCCCAGTTCCAGTATCAGCGGCTGGAAAATGTCGGTGTCGTAATTGGAGCGTTTGCCCTGCAATACCCTGGTCAGGCGTTCGAATCCCATGCCTGTATCGACATGCTGTGCAGGTAATTTTTCAAGGCTTCCATCCGCTTTCCTGTTAAATTCCATGAACACATTATTCCATATCTCTATCACTTCGGGGTGATCCTTGTTCACCAGCCCGGCGCCTTTTGTGTGTTTCTTCTCATCATCGCTGCGCATGTCTACGTGAATCTCGCTGCAAGGACCGCATGGACCTGTGTCGCCCATTTCCCAGAAGTTGTCTTTCTTGTTTCCTTTCAGTATTCTCGAAGGATCAATGAGCCGGGCCCAGCAGTCGTATGCCTCCTGGTCGAAAGGCAGGCCTTCCTTTTCGTCGCCTTCGAATACGGTGACATAAAGCTTGTCCTTATCGATTTTATACACATCTGTAAGCAGTTCCCAGCTCCACTCTATGGCTTCCTTCTTAAAATAATCGCCAAAACTCCAGTTGCCCAGCATTTCAAACATCGTGTGGTGGTAATGGTCGACGCCTACCTCTTCAAGGTCGTTGTGTTTGCCGCTAACCCTTAGGCATTTCTGCGTATCGGCTGCCCGCTTGTAAGGCGCCTTCCTGTTGCCGAGGAAATAGTCCTTGAACTGGTTCATGCCCGCATTGGTGAACATCAGTGTTGGATCGTTCTTTACGACTATAGGTGCTGAAGGCACAATGGCATGTTGTTTTTTTTGGAAGAATTCCAGAAATGTTGATCGTATTTCCCGCGATGATATCATGCAATTTAAAATATTCCGTTATTTTTGACGTTTTAAAACCAGCTGCGAAAATACAAAATACGGAAGAGTAAATACACATGGCGAAGACCAAATATTTCTTTAATCCCAAAACCCTCAGTTACGAGAAATACAAATTGAGCAGGTGGATCCTGTTTTTGAGGGGAATCGGGGTTTTTTCCTTTTCCATTATACTGGGTTTTATCTTCTTCCTCATCTTTTCACGATTCCTGGATTCACCTGCCGAAAAAAAGGTGAAATCAGCCAATACGGATATCCGCGCCGAGCTTGACAATATGGATCAGCGTATCGCCACACTCAGCGCCGAACTCAATAAATTGAGGGAAAAGGATAATAATGTCTACCGTTCCATTTATGAAAGCGAACCCGTAGATGGAAAATCATGGCAGAAGGAGTTTGAAAATTCAGAAAAATATAACGACCTGCGCAAACTGCCCAATTCGACTCTTCTGGTGGAACTCAACCAGCGGTTGGATCAGCTCGGCAACCAGTTCAAAGTGCAGAGCGCCAGCTTTGATGAGCTGCTGTCGATGGCCAAAAACAAGAAAGACTACCTGTCACGTGTGCCGGCCATACAGCCTGTAGCCAATAAAACGCTGGAAAGGATAGGCTCGGGATTCGGGTACCGGACCGATCCGTTCTACCGTACGCAGAAATTCCATGCCGGCATTGATTTTACTGCTCCCCGGGGTGTGGAAGTATATGCTACCGCAGATGGTACTGTGGAGGAAGTCACTACCGAAATATGGGGTTATGGCCAGCATATCATCATCAACCACGGAAACGGGTTCAAGACCCTGTACGGGCATTTGAGCAAATACAAAGTGAAAAGAGGGCAGAAAGTGATCAGGGGACAGCTGATAGGCCTTGTGGGAAGCACCGGCAAATCGACAGGCCCCCATTTGCATTATGAGGTGCATAAGAACGGGGAAAAGCTTAATCCCGCTTTTTTCTTTTATAACGATCTGACCAACGAAGAATACCAGCAGATGCTAGAAAGGGCCTCTGCTCCAAACCAATCATTTGACTAATGCCTAAACTGAAAGACGACACCGCCGACAGCAAGCTCTTCTATAAAATGGGAGAGGTTTCGGGAATGACCAACATACCGCCTTCCATGCTGAGGTTCTGGGAAAAGGAGTTCGATTGCCTGAAACACATTCATAAGAACAGGAAAGGCGACAGGCTTTATACTGCTTCTAATATCGAAGATATACGGACAATATACTACCTGGTGAAGGAAAAGGGTTACACCTTGCCTGGTGCGAATGAGTTTATCGAAAATAACCGAAAGGTGAAAGACAAGAACCAGGAGATACTGAAAAGCCTTGACAGGATAAAGTCCTTTTTAGAGGAACTCAAACAGAATCTGTGAAAAAAATAATTGATGTTCTGGGAAAATTATCATTATTTTTGTAAAAATTAATATCAGAATAAAATGGAAATTCAGCAAAACGAGAAAGACAAAAAAAGCAAAACATACCTCATGATCTTAATAGGGGCCTTACTCGCATTGAATATCGGTATCGGCATAAATCTGTGGCTGGGGCAGAAAGAGAAGCAGGAGCTGACCACACAGGTGGCTACGTTATCCAATGATAAGGCTTCATTACAAAAAGAACTGGAGGCACGTATCGCTGAAGTGGAGAGTCTGAGATCGGAAAACACCGGACTTACGGATCAGCTGGCTGAAAAAGATGCCGCCATTGAGCAGAAGATCAAACAGATCAAGCTCCTGTTAAGCAAAGGCAAACTTTCTGAAAGCGAATACAGGAAAGCCAAGGAGGAGATAACCAACCTCAGAAGGGAAATAGAAGATTACAAGAACAAGATAGCTGAGCTGACCATGCAGAATGAACGGCTGACGCAGGAAAAAAGCGATCTGACCCAGAACCTGACCGATGAGCAGGCAAGATCAGCAGAGAAAGACAAGATGATTGAAAGCAAGGACAGGACCATTAGTCTTGCCAAGCGCCTTCGTTCAAGTGTCATAGTGGCCACCGGCGTGAGAGAGAGAAAGATGTTCGGCAAAAAAGAGGTTGAAACTGAAAAAGCCAGCAAGGTTGAAGAGATCAAGGTGCGCTTTGTTCTTGATCAGAATCCTGTTGCTGACGCAGGCGATAAGGACATTTTTGTAAAGATTATTGGTCCAGACGGGGCTCCTATCACTACCAAGGCTCAAACCACCAAGGTAGATGGAACAGAAACGCTCTACACCGAGAAAAAGACTGTCGATTACCAGAACGAAAAAACCGAACAGGTTGTATACTGCAAAAAACAGGGTAACTATACTAAAGGAGAATATACGGTCGAGATTTTCGCAGAAGGATATAAAGTAGGTTCTGCAAAATTCACACTGCGCTAAGTGCAAAAATATTTTAAGGAAAGCCGGCAGGAATGTCGGCTTTTTTTAGCAAATTTGCTTGCCTGCGCAACAACGCAGATTATACTGTATCACAATAAATTGAAATGTTAAGATGGGAATGAAGAGGATAGGAGTATTTACTTCCGGCGGGGATTCACCGGGCATGAACGCTTGCATTAGGGCTGTCGTCAGGTCTGCCGCGCATTATGACACTGAGGTGATAGGCATCAGGAGGGGCTACCAGGGGATGATTGAAAACGACATGGCAAGATTGGAGATGAAGGATGTAGCCAACATCATTCAATACGGGGGAACCATGCTTAAAACCGCCAGGAGCAAGGATTTCATGACTGAGGAAGGAAGACGCAAGGCGTTTAATCACCTCGAAAAACACGGCATTGAAGGGCTTGTTTGCATCGGAGGCGACGGCACCTACACCGGGGCTCTTAAATTCTACGATGAATTCGGGATACCCAGCATCGGTGTTCCCGGAACAATAGACAATGACCTTTACGGTACGGATTATACTATAGGGTATGATACGGCTGTTAATACGGCCCTCGATGCAATCGACAGGATCCGCGATACCGCCGATTCCCATAACAGGGTTTTTTTTATCGAGGTGATGGGTAGGGACTCTGGCTTTATTGCCCTGAATGCAGGAATAGCCGGTGGCGCCGAAAGTATCCTGCTGCCCGAAATAATGAGCGATTTTGGTGCGCTGATATCGCACTTTGAAAATAAGTCGAGAAGGCGGAAGGATTTCAGCATTATTGTTGTGGCCGAAGGCGAAAAGGATGGCAATGCCTTTGAAATAGCAAAAAAATTCCAGGCAAAGTTCGACATGTACGATATAAGGGTTTCAGTGCTGGGGCATATACAAAGAGGCGGAAAGCCTACGGCAAACGACCGTATTCTGGCAAGCACGCTCGGAAGCGCAGCTGTCAAATCCCTGCTGGACGGAGTGTCGAATATGTGCGTAGGGGTGGTGAACCATCATGTCAGGCTGACCAGTTTTTCCGATGCTATCAATAAACGGAAAACCATTGATGCCACACTTTGGGAACTTTCAAAAATATTAAGCCATTAATGCTGCAGAAACTCTCCATATCAAATTTCACCATTATCAGGGAACTGGTCATGCAGCCGGTAAAAGGACTCAATATAATTACAGGTGAGACCGGTGCCGGCAAATCCATTATACTCGATGCCATTGACCTGGTGCTCGGCAGCCGGGCCGATGTCAAATCTCAGGGAACGGATAGCGGCAAATGCGTGGTGGAAGCGGAATTCCTCGTGGATAAAACAAGGTTCGAACCGCTTTTTAAATCCATGGATATCGACTTTGAACCTGTATGCATTGTGCGGAGGGAAATCAACTCAGCGGGCAAAAGCAGAACCTTTATTAATGATACCCCTGCCTCGCTGGCGCAGTTGAAAAGCCTGGCGGATAAACTGGTGAGTATTCATTCGCAGCATGAAAACACGCATCTGAATGACAGGGATTTTCAGTTCAACTTGCTCGACGGATTTGCAAATGCCATGGACGAGCGCGTATCCTATCGCACGCAATACCGTCTCTTCAGGCAGAATGAAGCGCTTTTGAAAGACCTGTTGCATAAACAGCAGGAGCTCATGAAAGAGAAGGACTACCTGCAGTTCCTGCTGAATGAATTTGAACAGGCCGGTTTACAGCCGGGTGAGGAGGAAAGCCTGGAAACGGAACTGAACCTCCTGACGAATGCAGAACAGGTGGCGCAGGTGGCCGATCTGCTGGAGCACACCATTACCGACAGCGAGAATTCCGTTGCGGATACCCTGACCCAGCTTAAAAACAGACTGAAGCAGCTGGAGCCGGTGAGCCCGCTGGCAAAAGAGCTGTTCGAAAGGCTACAGTCAGCTGTTATCGAGCTCAAGGATATAGCCTCGGAGGCAGCCGGCCTGCGCGAATCGGTGAGCATGGACGGTAACAGGCAGGAATTGGTGAATGAACGCCTGAATATGATACAGAACCTGAAACGGAAACACGGGGTTACGGAATACGCAGACCTGCTGAAAGAGCATGAGAGCATAGCAGACAAACTGCTTAATATCGGCAATATTGACCAGGAAGTGGAGCGGATAAAGACCAGCAATGAAGATATTCAGGCCAGGCTCAGGATCTCCTCCGGCAAGTTGCACGCGTTGAGAATACAATCAGCCGGGAAACTGGAGGAGAAAATAGGGAGCCTGCTGAAAGATCTCGAAATGCCGAATGCGAGAATCTCTTTTGAGCTCAGTCCGCAGGAAACATTTGACGAATATGGCGCAAGCTCGCTGCAGGTAAAGTTTACAGCCAACCTTGGCATGCCTTTGCAGGCTTTGAACAAGGTGGCTTCAGGAGGTGAACTCAGCAGGCTGGCGCTTTGTATCCGTTGTATCCAGGCAAGCAATGAGCAATTGGGCACGCTGATATTCGATGAGATTGATACGGGTGTATCAGGTAAGGTAGCTGCTACGATGGGTAAGATGCTGAAACAGGTGGCCGCTCATCACCAGGTGATCACTGTTACACATTTGCCGCAGGTGGCCGGTTATGGCGAAGAGCATTTTATGGTGTGCAAGAAAGAAGAGAACAATACCACGGTGTCCTACCTGAAACGTTTGAACAGGAATGAGAGGGTGGAAGAGCTGGCCAAAATGCTGAGCGGCAACCAGACGAGCGAAATAGCCAAAAAGAATGCGAAAGAACTGCTGAAGGTCAATTGATCAACTATAAGGATGTCCCATACCCATTTGAATGCGGGGGACGGCGATCACCAATAAAAATTGAAATTTTCGGGAAGTGCAGATAAGCCTCATCCTATGAAAAAACAAAACATCCTCTTATACATTGCTGTCCTGGCATCCTGTGGCTGCAAACCCGGGGTGAAGACTGAAGCCGGGAATAAGGAGTCCGCAGCGAAAACTGAAACCCTCCGCGTGGAAGACCGCAGCGCCCAGGCTCCCGCTTTCGTAAAGAAGATCTTTACCAAAAGGCAGGCGGAGAGCATACTCGGAGAGGCAGCTGATCTGACCGATAGCTCCATGTGGAACAATAAACGGATTGTGGATATGAAATACACCTACACGGCAAAGGATAGTCATGCCGGCAGGACCGGAAATGTGTATTTCATGCTCGAAATGTTTCAGCAGGAAGCAAAAGCACACGCTCTGTATACATCCATCCTGGAGGCTAACAAGGCTCATGGGATTACCGTCATTCCTGACCTGGGGGACGAGGCGTATGCACATACGGACAACGAAAATTTCTATTTTCTCCTGGCCAGGAAAGGCAATATCCTGGTGCGCATGAAAGTGAACAAACTTACTCCGAAAACCTCCAGGAAGGCGTTTGACCAGGTGGCTAAGGATATTGTCAATGCTATCTGACCTGG
>CALMKH010000199.1 GCA_937867025.1 uncultured Bacteroidota bacterium
AACAAATCTTTTATCCCTATCTTTTGAGGTTGAAGAAGCAGAAACAAAATCTTTTATCCCTATCTTGCGGGGTTAGGAGCTGGAACAAATCTTTTATCCCTATCTTTTGAGGTTGAAGAAGCCGGAACAAAATCTTTTATCCCTATCTTGCGGGGTTGAGGGCTGGAACCAAATTATTTTGGTTCATCCGGGATCATCCTTTGTATTGATTATACTTTCATTGTCCATTGTCCATTGTTTCGTAGTTTTGTGCTTTTCCTGATGAGAAACATCCTTGGCATTTCAGCATTTTACCACGATTCGGCGGCAGCCCTTGTGATCGGTGGTAAGATTATCGCCGCGGCGCAGGAAGAACGTTTTACAAGGGTCAAGAACACCGCGGCCTTTCCCGTGCACGCCATCCGCTACTGCCTTGACCATGCCGGCCTGCAGGTGGATGATCTCGATGCGATTGTATTCTACGACAAGCCTATCCTGAAATTCGAACGACTGCTTGAAACCTATTATGCCTTTGCGCCGAAAGGCATCCATTCGTTCCTGGCATCCATGCCTGTTTGGCTGGATGAAAAACTTTTTCTCAAAAAGAACATTTACAAACAACTGAAGCATATCGGCCCATATAAAAAAGACAAGCTGAAACTGCTGTTCAGTGAACACCACCTGTCTCATGCTGCAAGTGCGTTTTATCCCTCCCCGTTTCCATCTGCCGCCATACTTACCGTAGACGGCGTGGGCGAATGGGGCACAGCATCCATCGGCACCGGAACAGGCAATACCATTAAGATTCTGAAAGAAATGCCGTTCCCCCACTCTGTCGGTCTCCTGTATTCATCGTTTACGTATTTCCTGGGATTTAAAGTGAATTCAGGTGAATATAAACTGATGGGCCTGGCTCCTTTCGGAAACACTGCAGATGCACAGACAGACCACTTTAAACGGCTTATCACTACCCATCTTGTCCATATTAACAATGACGGTTCCATTGCGCTCAACCAGGACTACTTTACCTACGCCACAGGACTCCGCATGATCAACAACACCAAGTGGGAAACATTGTTTGGTATTCCGAAGCGCGACGGTGAAACGGATTTCAGCGCTGCACATTGTAACCTGGCATTAGCCATACAGGAGGTCACGGAAGACATCATGCTCAGAATGGCTGCCGAGGCCAGGAAACTCACCGGTGCCGATTACCTGTGCCTGGCCGGCGGCGTAGCGCTGAACTGCGTGGCAAACGGCAAGATATTAAGATCCGGATTATTCAAGGACATCTATATACAACCGGCTGCCGGTGATGCAGGAGGAGCCCTTGGAGCTGCATTGGCTGCCAGCCGCATGTATTTCGGAGACCAGGAACCCGCATCAAAGACTGATGCCATGGCAGGTGCTTACCTGGGTCCCGCGTACACCGACAAGGACATCGAGACCATGTGCAAAGCAAGCGGTGCTGCATACCACCGGTATCCTACATTCGATGAAACGGCTGCGTTTGTCGCTTCACAACTGGCGGAAGGTAAAATTACAGGATGGTTCCAGGGCAGAATGGAATTCGGGCCGAGGGCTTTGGGAAACCGCAGTATCCTGGCATACCCCGGAGCCACGGACATGCAGGAAAAAGTGAATGCGCATATCAAGTTCAGGGAAGGGTTCAGGCCGTTTGCCCCCTCTGTACTGGAAGAGGACATGCCCGGTTATTTCGGACTTCAAGGCGAATCGCCTTACATGCTACTGGTCGCGCCCTTGAAAGACGCCTACAGGAAACCTGTCCCCGCAGCTTATGCCTCAATGCACCTCCGCGATAAGTTAAAGACCCCGCGAAGCGAATTCCAGGCTATAACGCATGTCGATTTTTCAGCGAGGGTCCAGGGTGTCAAAAAAGCCTTTAATGAAAAGTTCCATTCCCTGCTTGAGCTTGTCAAACGGGAAACGGGACATGGCATACTGTTGAATACCAGTTTTAACGTGAGGGGTGAACCTGTGGTGAACACACCTGAAGACGCGTTCCGTTGTTTTATGAATACAAAAATGGATATGCTGGTAATGAATCAGTATGTTTTCCTGAAACACGAGCAGCCTGCAGATGTTAAAATTCCGCCGGTGAACGTATATGCGGAACCTGGAGAGAAACACCAACCCGGCCGATCGGTCAGCACCATCGCAATAGCCTTAGTCATACTGTATTTTATAACAGGCAGGGAATGGTTGTTCAACCTGGGATTGCTTATGGGATTGATCGCAGTGTTTTCCGGGTTTCTTTCGCGTAAAATAGAGTATGTGTGGATGAAATTAGCGCAGGTGCTTGGACTATTCATGCCTAAGATCATCCTGTCGTTCATGTTCTATATTGTGCTGTTCCCTGTTGCACTGCTGTCACGGGTGTTCTCACGGAAAGATCCCTTGCTGATCCGCAGGCATTATGTTTCGACATTCCAGGACAGGAATAAAATTTTCACACCTGAAAGTTTTAATAAATTGTGGTAGACTTTTATTAAGCCCCACGAAAGCTTTCTTGACCAAATCGTACATTGTACGTCACATCTCGTACTTCTTACCTCAAACCTCATACTTCGTATATTGTACTTCTCACCTCGTACTTCCCACCTCATACCTCGTACTTTGTACCTCGTACCTCGCACCTCGTACTTC
>CALMKH010000200.1 GCA_937867025.1 uncultured Bacteroidota bacterium
TCATCGAGGTTGGAAGAGAAAATACCCAGGAATTTCAGGCGCTCGAGCAAGGGCACGGTGGGGTCGTTCGCTTCCTGCAGGACCCTGTCATTGAACGAAAGCCAGCTCAGTTCCCGGTTGATCATATAGAGACTTTTCTTAGCCATTGTGTATGCAATTATAGTGAGTTTAACCGTATGTTCATGAAAACCGGGTAATGATCGCTGTAACCATTCAGCCACTTGTTCCCGCCAAAAGTCCTCAGGGGGTACCCTTTGTATTTTCCTGTTTGGGTCAGCCAGGCGGCATCCAGGATATCAACAGATTCATCCACATATTCGGCTCCCTTCTTATCCACAAGCGCCCGGCTTATAATGAACTGGTCGAGCATTTCCATTCTGCCCCGGAACTTGTAGGATCCCCTTCCCTGCTCACGGAATGGCCACATCAGGTTGATGAGCGTATCGGACATTTCCTTCCCCGCCCCCAGTATGCCCGACACACTGTGATCAACAGGTTCGTCATTAAAGTCGCCCATAATGACAAGATTCTGGCTGACAGGGTTACATTGTTCCCTGAGAATGGCCCTGCATTGGCTGGCAGCATCCACCCTGTCCTGCTGCGTTTCCGCCTTGCCTTCCCTTCTCGAAGGAAAATGGCACACCATCAGTTGCAGCGTGTCACCGGATGTTTTTGACAGTATTTTTACCCAAAGAATGTCCCTGGTTTTATCCCGCAAATCCTTGCTGAGTTTTACACGATAAGGTTTTGAATCGATCACTGACAGTTTGGACGCATTGTAGGCTAAGGCCACGTCAATCCCCCGTTCGTCGGGTGAGTCGTAATGCACAATACCGTAGTGTCCATTCAATTTTCCCGTTGAAAGAAGGTCTTCCAAGGCTTTCCGGCTTTCCAACTCGCATACGCCCAGAATGTCAGGCGCATATCCCCCGGCGAGGCCGGAAATTACCTTTTCCATATTTACGAGTTTGCGCGCATAACGGTCATCCGTCCACTTATAGCGCCCCCCGGGCGTGAAATCGTCGTCATGATGGCTTGTATCATCCAGGGTATCAAATAAATTATCAAGGTTATAAAAAGCGACGGAAAGCGTACCGTCCGACGCCGAGCTGTCTGAATCCCTGCATGTTAAAGCACCGGCAGTTAAAAAAAGGGCAACACCCGCAAATATCCTGTTCCACATATGACAATCTGCAAAATAAGGCAATAATTAAGTGATTTGGTGATTTTTACATGTAAATTAAGGGTGAATTTCAACAAGAATACTGTTGGTAATCTATTATTTTATATTGAGTTTTTTTGCCTACTTTTGCAGCCCATTAAAATCAATGACGTTAATTAAATCGATATCGGGGTTTAGAGGCACTATAGGTGGAGTTCCTGACGAGAACCTGACACCAATTGATATAGTTAAATTTGCATCTGCCTATGGCCAATGGGTCAAGTTAAACCAAACGGGCAAGCTGGTCATTGTAGGACGCGATGCGAGGATATCCGGAAAGATTGTTTCGGAACTGGTGGTTTCCACTTTACTTTCCATGGGACTGGATGTGATGGACCTCGGTCTGTCAACCACTCCTACTGTTGAGATGGCAGTTAAAATGGAAGAGGCAGCCGGAGGCATCATCCTGACGGCCAGTCATAACCCCAAACAGTGGAACGCCTTGAAAATGCTGAACTCCAGGGGTGAATTTATTTCCGGGAAAGAAGCCGAGAAAGTGCTGGAATATGCCAAAGAACAGACGTTTGAATATGCAGACATCACGTCCCTCGGCACGTATTCAGTCAACAATGACTATATACAGAAACATATCGAGGAGATACTGAAACTTCCCCTGGTGGACGTAAAAGCCATTAAGGAGAAAAAATTCAAGATCGTTGTGGATGCAGTCAATTCGACAGGTGGAATAGCTGTACCGATGCTGCTGAAGGCACTTGGAGTGAGCCAGATCATAGAACTCAACTGCGAGCCGACAGGGCATTTCGCCCATAATCCGGAACCCCTGCCGGAACACCTGACACAATTGTCTTCACTGGTTAAAAATGAAAAGGCACACCTTGGCATCTGCGTTGACCCCGACGTCGACAGGCTGGCCCTGGTAGGTGAAGACGGCGCCATGTTCGGCGAGGAATACACCCTGGTGGCTGTTGCAGACTACATACTGAAGAATACAAAGAAAGGCAATACTGTTTCCAACCTTTCGTCTACGAGGGCGCTGAAAGACGTCACCGAGAAAGCCGGCGGGAAATACACAGCCAGCGCCGTCGGCGAAGTGAACGTTGTGGAAAAGATGAAAGAAACCAAAGCGGTGATCGGCGGTGAAGGCAACGGCGGCATTATCTATCCTGAACTGCACTACGGCAGGGACGCCCTTGTGGGAATAGCCCTGTTCCTTACGTCATTGGCTAAATCAGGCAAAACCTGCACGGCTCTGAGAATGAGTTTTCCGAACTACATCATATCCAAGAACAAGGTAGATCTTACCAAGGATATCGATGCGGACGACGTGCTGAACAAGATCAAGGAGAAATACAAAAAGTTCGAGATCAACACCATTGACGGTGTGAGAATAGATTTTGATGAAGAATGGATACATCTTAGGAAATCCAACACCGAACCTATCATACGCATCTATGCGGAAAGCAAGTCGGAAACAACTGCCCGCAACCTTACCATGAAGATCATCAAGGATATCGGCGAGATAGCCAACAAGTGATCTGTTTTTCAAACCTTTTATAATACCAAACATCGATGTCATTACAATGTGGAATAGTAGGATTGCCCAATGTCGGTAAATCCACCTTATTTAATTGTCTCAGCAATGCCAGGGCCCAGGCGGCCAATTTCCCTTTCTGCACCATTGAGCCGAATATCGGCGTGATCACCGTGCCTGACGAGCGGCTGGAGAAACTGACCGAAATAGCCAAACCACAGAATGTAGTGCCCGCCACGGTTGAAATTGTGGATATCGCAGGACTTGTAAAAGGGGCCAGCAAAGGCGAAGGATTGGGCAACCAGTTCCTGGGAAACATCAAGAACACGCATGCTATCCTGCATGTGCTGCGCTGTTTTGAAAACGACAACATCATACATGTCGACGGATCCGTTGACCCGGTAAGGGACAAGGAAATCATTGATACCGAGCTTCAGCTGAAAGACCTTGAATCTGTTGAAAACAGGCTGTCAAGGGTACAGAAACAGGCAAAAGCCGGTGACAAGGAAGCCGTAAAGATTATGGACGCTTGCGAAAAATACAAGGCTCACCTGGAGAAAGGGCTGAATATACGGACATTGCAAGAGCTGACGGAAGAACAGCAGTCGCTTACCGCCGATATGAACCTGCTGACGGCCAAACCCGTGCTGTATGTATGCAATGTCGACGAAAAAGGTTTACCTGACGGCAATGCATGGGTAGACAAGATCAGGGATATAGCGAAGTCCGAAAACGCTGAAGTGCTGGTGATCTGCGCCGCCGCGGAAGCAGAGATAGCCGAACTGGAGGATCCCGAAGAGAGGGCCATGTTCCTGAGCGACCTGGGTTTGCAGGAAAGCGGAGTGGCCAAGCTGATCAAGGCCGCTTACCGCATATTAAATTACATCACCTATTTTACAGTCGGCGAAAAAGAAGTACGGGCGTGGACCATCACCAGGGGCATGAAAGCTCCTCAGGCCGCAGGAGTGATACACAGCGATTTTGAAAAAGGCTTTATCAGGGCAGAGGTGATCAAATATGATGATTATGTGACATACAAGAGTGAGAGTGTGATTCGTGAGATGGGAAAGCTTGGTGTTGAGGGCAAAGAGTATGTGGTGAAGGATGGTGATTGCATGCATTTCCGATTCAATGTATAACGTGTTGAGAAAATATTTTAAAAATGGTTTGACAAAGACCAATATAAATCTTACTTTTGCACTTCCTTTTTCAAAAGGGGTATGATTCCGTAGCTCAGTTGGTAGAGCATTACACTTTTAATGTAGTGGTCCTGGGTTCGAGTCCCAGCGGGATCACAAAAATTTAAGCCACCGATAGGTGGCTTTTTTTATGCTTGAGGGGCGGCAAAAGTAAACTTTTGCAAGACCAGCAAGCATAAAAAATCGCTGTACCAGGTACAGCGTAAATTTTTGGACCGGAGCCT
>CALMKH010000201.1 GCA_937867025.1 uncultured Bacteroidota bacterium
AGAATGAGTAATGCCGTACCGTCAGGTTCGAAAACCTAACTGGTACAGGTATAATGACAAAGTCTGTGGCCTCGCCCCATACCTATCCGGATATGGAAGATTATCTGCTTGTTAAAGCATACAACTCAAAAAGAAGAATATACTCATCATTAGGAAAAAATGTTTATATCAATACATATGTTTAGTATTCCTTTAATAATGTTGTAGAGAAATCCGGCCCCGGTTCGCACACATTTGTTTTCTCGGGGAATTCTTCTACTTTTGTTATGATGTACCATATGAAACGCATACTTCCCGGCGTCCTGCCATTCTTACTGATGGCGTTTATAGCAGTACATGAAGGCAAGAGGACTAAGATATCCGATCCTCCCGCCAACCCTGCCGGAGGCATATCATATGACAGTTGTAAAAGTTATGCCGGAAAGATGCGCCTGTCCCTCAAATCTTCGCTGCAGGCCAAAACCATTAACGAAGACAGTGTTGCAAGAGCGTATACAGGCTTAATGATAAATCATATTATTCCGCACTGGTACGGTACAGCATGGGATTTTAACGGGTACACCGCTATTCCGGGCAAAGGAACCGTGGCATGCGGATATTTTGTTTCAACAACATTGCTTCACAGCGGCATGAAACTTAACCGGTATAAAATGGCTCAGAAATCATCGATGGATGGCGCCCTGATGCTTGAACCGAAAGATTCACTATTTATTAAATACAGTGACCGGGATGAATTCCTGAAAGTGTTCGGACAGAAATTCAGGGATGGGCTGTATATGGTAGGACTGTCTTTTCACGTCGGATATTTATACAAGTCGGGAAAATCGGTCTTCTTCATCCATTCCAGTTACCTCGATCCAACCTGTGTCGTGCAGGAGAAGGCGTCCGCCTCGGAAGCCCTTGGTCAGTCGAAGGTATTTGTAGTAGCGGATATCACGCATAACAGGCCGCTGATAGAAAAGTGGCTCAATAACGAAAACATAAAACATTAATAAATCATATGGAAAAGGAATTTGAAAAATACAATACCAACCTGGATGTTAAATTCGGGCATTTCGAACGCATGGACATCAATGAGCTGGTCAAGGCCAACACGCATAAGTGGTTCAACCAGACCCTGACCAAAGTGAATGACAGCGTGGTGAGGCTCGGCATCGTCGAAGGCGAATACCACTGGCATAAGCACGACAACGATGATGAGTACTTCTTTGTCCTGGAAGGCCAGCTGCTGATCGACCTTGAAGACCGCACCATAGAGCTCAATCCCAATCAGGGCGTCACCATTTCCAAAGGAGTTATGCATAGGCCGAGAGCGCCCAGGAAGACAGTCATGCTCATGGTGGAGACCAGTGAAATCATGCCGACAGGAGATTAAGGCCCCGGGGCTGCCGGAAGTTCCTGTACAGGTGAATACCCGGAAGAACGGTATGTATACTCATTCTAAGTAGGTTTTCGAAGAAAACACTCTGTAGAATGAGTAATGCCGTACCGTTAGGTTCGAAAACCTAACTGGTACAGGTGTAACCGTCACGCTTCTGCCGGATATTTTTAAAAAAATTTGCTTTTTTTATTCTTTTAAGTACTTTCGTCTTTCAAAATAATCAAAAAGCGTATGAAAAAAGTTCTTAAATGGATAGGAATTATCCTCGGATGCCTGCTTGTGCTCATTGTCGTTGCGGGCTTTATCCTCGTCGGCAAAGCTGACAGGATGATGAAACAGAAATTTACAATCAGTCCTACTTACTTTACCGTTGATTCGGACTCTGCATCGGTCGCCAGGGGTAAAAAATTTGTCAACCTCTGCAAGGAATGCCACGGCAAACAGCTTGAGGGGTATGCCTTTTTCAATGAGGCGGACCTCGGCATGCTGTACGCCCCGAACCTGACGCCCGGCAAGGGAGGCGTGGTTGCCGGCTATACCGATGTCGACTGGATACGCGCCATCAGGCATGGGGTAAGACCTAACGGAGACGGCCTTATGATTATGCCCTCCAAAGACTTTTATGCGATGAGCAAGGATGATATCAGCGATCTCATAGCGTACCTGAAAACTTTGCCGCCTGTCGACCATGAAAAACCCGGAGATAATTATCTGACCACGCTTGGAAAGATATTGTTAAGCACCGGCCAGTTCGGCGAACTTTACAGCGCCAACGAGATTGACCATTCAAAGCCTGCGGGAACAGCGCCTGCATCCGGGGCTACAGCACAATACGGCGAATACATGGTACAGATTTCAGGTTGCAGGTCATGCCATCAGCCTGAACTCAACGGAGGAAAACATCCGAACCCGAAATCACCGATCGTGCCCAATATTACTCCCGGAGGCAATCTGGGCAAATGGAGCGAACAGGACTTCCTTGCCACCATGAAGACCGGAAAAACTCCTGAAGGCAAGCAGCTCGACCCGCACTTTATGCCTTATACGGCATTTGCCGATCTTGGGGATGAAGAACTTTCAGCGATGTATATGTACCTGAAATCGCTCCCCGCAAAAGAGACAAATACGAAGTAAGACCAGCAGCTCAAAAGTTAACCGTCATGCCCATCAGCTCTTCGCCTGCTCGGGCATGCCGTGTTTTTTCCTGATCGACTCGCCGATCGGCGTGGGGCTGCCGTCGTCATCGATCCTGACAAATGTAATGCCGGTGGTGCAAACCGTCACTTCCTCCCCGCTGTAGAGGCTGAATTTCGTAGCCTTGATATGCATGGTGATGGAACTCGTGCCAAGCGCCGATACTTCCCCGTATATCCTCACGTGCTGCCCGGCCTTCAGCGGTTTCCTGAATACGAGCTCGCCAACCCTTACCGTCACCATGTTGGGCGTGCAGCAATACTCGCTTGCAAAGGCTGCCGCAGCTTCATCTATCCACGACATCAGCGTTCCGCCGAACAGGTTCCCGTGAATGCCTATGTCTTTCCCCATGACAATGCGTTTATTCAATAATTGCATATGCTGATTCCTCCTTTTTTGTTTTTTTCGTATCGATCCGGGCGGCATGGTCCAGTTGTATGAATGAATGGCCTTCGTCGTTCCTGTATAGTTCCGCCAGGTTCTTCAGGCTGATATAACCTGTGACATACGCATGGTTTGCATTGGTGTAAGATTCTTCTATGGAATCGAAATAATGCCCGTATGCCGGTTTTACATCTTTGTCATGCCTGAAAAACACTTTCAAAAGTATATGTTCATTGTGTTCCAATTGTTCATTCCCCGTTAACTTTTTGTATTCATAACGGTAGTCGTATGTCAGTGCCGACAGGTCTGAAAGAACAGCCGAAGCAGTCGGGTAAGCGCCGGCGCCCCTGCCAACAAAGAACTGCGTATCGGCAAAGCTGGTTTGTGCGATCACACCGTTGAATACGCCGTCCACCGAACTGAATTTGTGCCCTTCGGGAACAAACTTTGGCAATACATACGCAGAGATGTTCCCTGCGGCATTCTTTGAAGCGTGGGCAATCAGTTTTATCTTCATGTTCTTTTCCCTGGCATATGCAAGCTCCAGCTCGCCGATCCGGTCTATGCCAATATGGACGATATCGGAGGGATCGACCGAAAGGCCAAAGGCATGCGCAAGGAGGATGGTGAGTTTGTATTTGGCATCAAAGCCCTTTGTGTCGAGGGTCGGGTCACTTTCGGCATATCCTTTTTCCTGTGCGAGTGTGAGGGCTTCGCTGTAGCTTAAATGTTCTTCTGATGTTTTGTCGAGGATATAATTTGTAGAGCCGTTGACAATGCCTTCTATCGATTGAAGCATATCGTTGTTATAGTATTCCTCGAGGTTCCTGATGATGGGAATGCTGGCGCAGCAGGCAGCCTCATACAGCAGCGGCACGTCATAAGCGCGCTGCAGCCTGAGCAATTCATCGAAATGTTCTGCAATCATCTTTTTGTTGGCAGTTACCACCGCCTTGCCGTTTTTAAGCGCCCGGGAGACGATCTCGAATGCTGCGTCCGCATCATCGATAAGTTCAACCACCACGTTGATCTCCGGATCGTCGAGTATGGCGTTCCTGTCGTAGGAAAAATGCCCGGGCGAAATGGCTCTCGCTTTTCCCGGATGTTTTACCACAATGGTCTTAATGGTGGTTTTAAGTCCCGGGGTTTCCTTCAGGACCTGGTACAGGCCGTAGCCTACGCAGCCAAAGCCGAATAAGCCTATATTCAATTGTTTTCTGTTCATGCTTTTTAATGATTTAAATGGATATTTCAGGTAAGGTTTCGCGATTGGTTTGTATGGCTTTTGCAAACGCCTGTTTCAGGTCGTCGATCAGGTCGTCGGGATCCTCCAGGCCGACGGAAAGGCGTATCAGGCTGTCGCTTACCCCGGCGCCATACCGTTTCTCCGGAGGGATGGACTTGTGGGTCATTTCACAGGGAAGGCAGATCAGACTTTTGACTCCGCCCAGGCTTTCGGCAAGCTTGAACAGGCGTGTGACGCTGACGATTTTTGTTGCCAGCTCTTTGTCGTCTTCTTTCAGGTCGAAACTGATCACCCCTCCCGGATATTTCAGCTGCTTGACAGCCAGCTTGTAATTGTGGTGTGAGGGCAGGCCGGGATAGTACACATGTCTGACAAATTCCTGCCGCTCCAGGAATTCAGCTATTTTAAGTGCATTTTCCGAATGGCGCTGTATCCGTATACTCAGGGTTTCAATTCCGCGAATGACGAGCCAGCTGTCGAAAGGGGACAGTATGGCTCCGGAGGCATTCTGTATGAATTTTACCTGTTCGCCGAGCTTTGTGTTGGCTGTTACTACGAGACCGGCAATAAGGTCGCTGTGGCCCCCGAGATATTTGGTGGCGCTGTGCACGACAATGTCGGCGCCGTATTCAATCGGTTTCTGCGAAGCGGGCGATGCGAAGGTGTTATCCACGCAAAGCAGGCAGTTATTGGCCTTGGCTATCTGTGCGATGGCGGCGAGGTCGGAGATGCGCAGGGTGGGATTTGTCGGGTTTTCAATCCAGATAAGCCTGGTGTTGGGCGTTATGGCTTCAGCTACATTCGAAGCATCGGTACTGTCAACATAGTTGACTATAATTCCGAACTTCCTGTATATATGTGTAAATAAGCGGAAAGCTCCTCCGTAAATGTCATCTACGGCGAGTATTTCATCACCGCTTTTGAGGAGTTTGACGACGGCGTCGATAGCCGCGAGCCCGCTTGAAAAGGCATATCCGTTGCTGCCATTCTCAAGTGTGGCGATAAGGTCTTCAAGTACCTGGCGGGTCGGGTTGTTGCTCCGGGCGTAGTCAAAACCTTTGTGAACTCCGGGAGCTCCCTGTACGAAGGTGGAGGTTTGATAGATGGGGGTGGAAACGGCTCCGGTGAGCGGGTCAGCCGGAATGGCGTGAAGGATGTTAGTTTGTTCTTTCATGATATGAAGGGTTTAAAAATGGTTGCGTCTTGTTCGCAAAAACATCAAACCCAAACACACGCACGACCGCCGGAGCGCATAAAAAAAAGCGCTTCGACAGGTCAGTCAGAAGCGCTTTTTCAATATCTTGATATATCGTCAATGCACGTTTTCTAACTTATCTGTCAACGGCATAACTGCCGTTGTTGAATGTGGCACCTTTTTCCCGCTTGGGGCGGGACTAGGTTGTCAAGACGTCATAGGGTCAATTCCCTCAGTCTTTCTGGATAAGAAATTTTTGTTTCAGAACTGGGCGCAAAGATAAAAGCGTTAAAAGCGGATTTCCAAGAAAAAAAT
>CALMKH010000202.1 GCA_937867025.1 uncultured Bacteroidota bacterium
AGATATTAGCCATAGAGAAAGAATTGATGCCGTTTGGGGCGCAGCACCAGGAATTGTTGCGTGAAGAAGCCGCTCATGTATGGTCTTTGAAGAAGGAGGGGATTCTCCGCGAGATATGGTTTTCCGTGCATGAACACGTTGCAGTGATTTTGCTTGAATGTGCCACCGAAGAGGAAGCCAGGCAGCACCTGGATACATTTCCGCTTGTGCAAGCCGGATTAATTACTTTCGATGTGATACCGCTCCAAAGCTATGACGGTTTTGAACGGCTGTTTGATATGAAGAAGAAGGATGGGTGAAGCCGCCGGAAGGCTTGCTACATCAGGCAGGCACGTTCGCAACAGGTAATAAAACGGTCAGCTTTTACAGCGGTTTCCTGAGCATAATGCCAAATTGGAGGTCGCTCATGCGTATGGTATACTGGTTAGGTATAACCTGCCATGGTTTAAGATACATCTGGTAAGATGTATAAAAGCCTATCTGGCCGACATCATTAAAGTTTGTAAAGAAGGCAACAGAGGCGTTAGCGGATCCTGTCAGCAGGTGGAACCGGTTCTCTTTTTTGCCTGATTCTGTCCTGTTCTGTACAAATTCTTTTTCGCTCACCATATTGAGGTGGCTGATATTTTTACCGGTGATGTAGGAAATGCCTCCTCCGAGTCCGGCAGTTATAAAGCTATTGGCACCTAAGGGTTGCTGAACTTTCACATTAAACGGTATGGTGAAAACCTGGTATTTATTCTTAACGGTGGAAGAAAAATTAGCCACGCCGTAATAGCGTGTTTTTGCAGAATCTCCATTAGGGTATTTAATCCATCCTATAATTTCCAGCGAATCCCTGTACAGCTCGATTCTTCCGAATGTGTCCCTGAAGGCGATACTGTAGCTTGTGACATTCATTCGAATGTCTTCAGTCCTCAGATTGTAGCCCAGGCCGGTTTCAAAAATGAATCTGCCTGCCTGATAATTGATCAGCCCCTGAGCATGAAAGCCATTCCCTTTGCGGGTCAGGTCAGACCGGTTTGCCCAAAGGTCCTTGTGAATGTAGGCCTGTGAATCGGCTTCTATGGAAGCATTGTTGAATGAGATCTGAGGTCCTCCGCCGAATGTGAACCACCACTTGGATTCGAACTTTGAATTGTCGAAATTGCTCCGGTAGCCTTGTTTGGGGGTGTTTGGCTTTTTGTTCTTGCCGTCAGTTTTCCCGGGCTTTGAGGGCATTCCGAATGCCAGTACAGGTTCTTCCTTCTCAAATATGTAATCGTGCCTGAAGTATGGGAAACTGGCAACAGGCAACCTGAAAAGGTCACCGTACTGGTCGATCAGGCTGGGTCTGTTTCCGGAACTTTGCGTTTCCCCGGCATTTTCCTGTGCTGCAAGGCTTTTCTTAACGACAGGCTTTTTGCGCGGAGTTTCCTCACCGCCGGTGGACTTGCCTGAGCGTTCGTTACCGGTATTGCCGTCCTGCATACCTGTTTTACCGGACGCATTACCGTCGTTTCCGGCATCATTGTTCTGTGCCTCTTCATCCCCAAGGTTTGCAGGCTCATAGGTTGAAGGCTGGTTATTTTGGTTGATATCCGCCTGGTTATCAGTTATGTCATTATCGGCAATGGCAGGCTGTTCCACCGGACCCTGGGTGGTTTGGACCGTACTGCCTCCTGAATTTTTGAATAATCCGTTTCCGAGCCAGGCTATACCTGCGGAGATGACTATAATGACCGGAACCAACCAATACCAGAATGGCTTTTTGGCATTCTGATCAAGGCGCTGGCTGATATTTTGCCACAGGAGGTCCTTAGGTGGCAAAAACTCGTCTTGGAATGATGATTTTAGTCTGTTATCAAATTCTTCTGGACTCATGATTCTTGATTTCACTTTTGTATAGTTGCCAGAGCATGCTTCGGGCTCTTGTCAGGGAGCTGCGCGAAGTGCTTTCGGGCATGTTTAATTTTTCTGCTATTTCCTTATGACTGAAGCCGTCTATGGCATACATCATCAATACTACTTTATAGTTCTCAGGCAGTTTCTCCATCAGCAGCATGACCAATTCGGAGTCAAACCTGTCCGGAGCTTCGTTATAGTTCTCCGGTATCTGCCTTGTGTTTTCATCAATATTCACCTGCAATGCCAGCCGTTTCATCGACCTCAGCTTGTTGATGGACTCATTGATGAAAATGCGTGTCATCCACGTTTCGAGGCTACTCTGGAACGTAAAGTTCTTCAAGTGGCTGAAAACCTTGATAAAGGCTTCCTGGAACGCATCTTCAGCGAGTTCTGCATCTTTCAGGTATCGTTTACTTATGGCTAACATCTTGCCGGCATAACGGTTGTACAAGGCTTCCTGAGATAACCTGTCGCCTTTTATGCAACCTTCGATGACCTGCTTTTCCGCAAACATTACTATCACTGATATGGTTTAGACAAATATAACCAATTAAACGCTGCAATAAAAACGGGTTTTTTTAAAAAAGTTTGCCAAACCTGGTTTTTAGTTTGAAACGCCACCTGGACTGGTTGCCCCTGACATCAATACGTTCAATTAAATAGCGGTTTTTCAGGGGGATGCGATTAATCCGGTTGCCTATGCGGAAGGCGCACGCAACGCCATTTTCCTTCAAAGCCAGTTCCAGCTTTTCGATCAAACCTGCATTTTCGCGGGGGAAACTTCCGTATGTGTACGCCCAGGCCGGCTGTATATTTACCTGCAGATTTTCCAGGGTAGCCTTGCATTTTTTTACCTCGGAATGCCAGAGGTTTTCCGGCAGGTTCATGATATCCTGGTGGCTGTTGCTGTGAAGGCCGTATTCTGCCAGATCCTGCATGGCGATCAGGTGATCTTCGGACATAAATTCATGTAATTCACCATCGTAAAGATGTTTCTTGCCTATGAAATCCGCAACGAGGAACACTGAAAAAGGTATGTCCAGCTCTTTAAAGACCGGATAGGCCAGCTTATAGTTATTTACGTAACCGTCATCAAATGTGATAAGTAGGGATTTTTCGGGAAGAGGCTGATCTTCAACGATATGTGCGACAAGTTCTGATAACCTGATCATATGGAACCGCTTTTTCAGGAACATCAGCTGTTCTTTCAGCTGGGGAACATCCACGGTTAAACTGTCTCTCCTGCTGATATTCACTTTATGATACATCAGTACTCTTAACTTGCTCATGATTTTCTGTTTAATTCATATAGTTTCAGGTATTTGACGGTATGGTACCACGCATTGAGGTAACTCCAGATGAATCCGGGCCTTCCGTTCAGAATATTGCCGTAAACGAAAAAATGCTTCACAAAATAGAAGGGAAAAGCCGCCAGGCAGAGCAACAAACTCCTGGATTTCCCTTTAGCTTTGAGGTTCCTTGCGCCGACACTTGTATAGATGTTAAATTTATAAAAATAGTGGTCGAGGTCCTTGTAGCTGTAATGAAGGATGACGTTCGACAATCTGCCTGTTTTTCCATCTACTTCCACTTTTTCATGCACTGTCGCCGAATTGAAGTCACCATTATGGCGGTTGAAAAGACGGAGGTGGTAGAAACGGGATTCCTTTCCATGCCTGAACACCTTGCCCATAAAGACATGCCTGACCGGGATTTCGAACCCGCTGAAACCGCCTGATTCTAAATCGAGTTTTCTGAGCTCATCAATCAGGGCATCCGTAAGCACTTCGTCTGCATCAATATTCAGGATCCAGTCGAACCTGGCCTTGGATATCCCGAATTTTTTCTGGGGGCCATATCCGTCGAAAGTCCTTCCATATACTTTCGCCCCGAATAATTCCGCCACTGCCACCGTGTTATCCGTGCTGTTATCATCCACAACAATAATGTCTTCACACCATGAAAGTTTGGGGAGAGATCTTCTGAGGTTGTCTTCCTCGTTCTTAGCGATGATGATTACGGATATCTGCACGTGCAAAGATAGATTTACAATTTACAATTTACAAAGTACAAAGAAAGTACGAGGTATGAGGTACAAAGTGCGAGGTACAAAGTACAAAGTACGAGGTGGGAAGTACGAGGTAGAAAGTACGAAGTACAAAGTGGGAAGTACGGGGTACGAGGTAGTAGATACAAGGTACAAAGTACGGGGTAGGAAGTACGAAGTACGAGGTGGGAAGTACGAGGTACGAGGTAGAAAGTTTTATCTTTCCGATAATTCCAGCCAGCGCATGCTTTTTTCGTCGATGAGCCTGTCGATGCG
>CALMKH010000203.1 GCA_937867025.1 uncultured Bacteroidota bacterium
TGTGGCAGCACCGACCATTGGGGCAAGTCACAGTGAAAGACACTGTATAAATTTTTTGTTCGGAATACCACCCTCATTCGAAGAAACCTTCATAGTGATTGTGTCCGGTCGCAACATGCGCTCATTCCCCGGAAGCTTATTCGTTGTTCCGATTGAATGTTATAAGGAGACCGGATAGTTGGCCGAACTACCTTTTCCTGACATGTAAAACCTTGCAGTTATTGGTTAATTCTAATCGGGAATAGAATCTGTTGCCGACTTAGCGAGCCAATGAATTGCATAAGGATATATATATTATTGTTAAGCATAATTCAATTTTTTAAATTATATTTATCTTATAATCAACAATTTATATTATTTTTGCCTTTGGATAACTGTATAATTAAATTAAATTCTGGTTATTTGTACAGTCTTACATCGAACACATCATGAAAATTAAACTACTGACATTTCTATTCATTACTACTTGCGGTTATTTATCAGCTCAGGCTCCATTCGGTCCCGCAACTGTCAGCCGTAACGCTTCAAAATGGCAAACAAAGTCCGACCTATGGAGTGCCTTGAAACCTTCGGCACCATCGACACCCCTGCTCACCAATCTTAACACATCAAGGCGTTACGCCACGTGTGCCAACAGGCCCGGAGTTCTGCAATTGGGCCTCGGTTATGGCGCCACCATTGGCGCAGGCTGGATGCTCGTAACCGATACCGGGCTTCTTACCTGGCCGGAACCTGGCCTTGGAATGGGCTATCATATTAATTTCCGCGCCCAATACGGCATTACCGAGGGTATCAGCCTGGGCTGTTATTTAAGAAAAGAGGGAGGTGTATACAGCACGACCGATGTCGAGACGTTTTTTAACGGTTTTACTGTCAGTGGTCTTGGCCTGGGTTTTGAAGGTAAAGGGTATTTTGTCAACCTTGAAAAATTTGCAGCCTATGTAGCACCGTCTATAGGTGTTTCTTTCGGCAGTGCAACCATCAACGACAAGGTGAAGAACCACACCGGCAAGGGAGGAGGATTTTCTTACGGCGGCACACTTGGCCTTAACTGGTACTGGACCGAAGCTTTCGGAATGTCTTTCGATTTCGGTTATTCCGTGACCTCCCAAAACGGCATATTTGATACCAGGAAGAATGGATATGTAGACTATGAAATGGTATACGGCGGCATGTATGTTGGTACCGGGCTTGTATTGAATTTCGATACCAGGAGATATTAGACCTTGCGTCCCTAATGGGGTTATCAGTTAATGGTTATCAGTTATTGGTTAATAGTTATTGGTAAAGGGATGCGTCAAGCTCGCTTGTAAGCGGTCGTTATCAGGGCGGACTTCATGGCATCCGATGGTTTAATCCTTCAGAAACCGCTTAATGCCTTTTATAAAGTCCTTCCGTATCCTTGAACCTTCAAAAATTTGCCTGTAAAGATGTACCTGGTAACCCGCCTCATTCCGTAATGGAACCAGGACAAAAGGCGTGGTTTCCGACACCAGCATCCGGCTTATCGAATCCTGCCCGGATTGACTTTTATATATAAAGCAAAGCCTGACGGATTCTCCGAAATAATGATCTTTCATATGCAGCGCCCAGCCTTTATCGGTATCGCGGGTCACAATTCTGAGTATAACAAAATCGCCCGTGTTGGACCTAGGAAATACCAAGCGGAACTTTTTCAGCCAGTTGAAATGTCTG
>CALMKH010000204.1 GCA_937867025.1 uncultured Bacteroidota bacterium
TCACCCTATCACATTCACTTCGGGTTCCAGGTCGATGCCAAACCTGTCTTTCACACTTTTAATGATATCCTGTGCCAGCTGCCATATGTCCTCGCCTTTTGCGTCTCCGTAGTTCACCAGCACCAGGGCCTGCCTGGCATGACTGCCTGTTTGCCCTACCCGTTTTCCCTTCCAGCCGCACTGCTCGATCAGCCAGGCTGCAGGTACTTTTATGCCGTTGTATTGCTCAAACCCTTTGATGTCGGGATATTGTGATTTTAAGGTGTCAAAATGTGATGGTGTTATCACCGGATTTTTAAAGAAAGAACCGCTGTTTCCAATATCTTTGGGATCGGGCAGCTTACTCTGCCTGATGCGGATGACGGCGTCGCTGATATCCTTTATGCCGGCATTCTGCCAGTCGATCCCTTGTTCAGCGAGTACGGTTTTAATATCGCCGTATTCGGCATGAATAACAGGATGTTTATCCAGGCGCAAGGTTACAGAATAAATGAAGTACTTCCCTTTGAACCTGCGCTTAAAAACACTTTCACGATACCCGAACTCACACTGTTCACCATTGAATTCTTCGAGACCGAACGTTTCAAGGTTCAGCGCTTCAAGGCTCACGAACACCTTTTCCAGCTCCACACCGTACGCCCCGATGTTCTGCATCGGTGCCGCGCCTGCAGTTCCCGGTATCAGCGAAAGGTTCTCCAACCCTCCCCAACCGCGACTCACGCAATACATGACCAGCTCGTGCCAGTTCTCGCCGCTGTAAGCTTTCAGGAATATATGTTCATCCGTTTCACCGATGATCTCAATACCCTTAATATTGTTTTTAATGACAAGACCGTCGTAATCTCCCTTCAGCAGAATATTACTGCCTCCGCCCAGAAAGAAAAACGTATTCCGTTGCGTTCCCGACAGAGCCTGTTTGAGCTCGTCCAGGGACGACACTTCTGCAAAATCAGATGCGTTTACATCCAGTCCGAATGTATTGTAAGGTTTTAGGGATATGTTTTTCCGGATCAGGATAATGTTCAGGCCTTTAATCTTTCCTTTAAATCCAGCCTGTGTTTCCGGGCTGTATCCTTTGCAATATCATACCCGGCATCCATGTGGCGGATAACTCCCATTGCCGGGTCGTTATGCAGCACGCGTTTCAGTCTTACTGCCGCTTCGTCGGTACCGTCGGCCACTATCACCATGCCTGCGTGTATGCTGTAACCGATCCCCACGCCGCCGCCGTGATGCAGGCTTACCCAGCTGGCTCCGCCCGCCGTATTGATAAGTGCATTCAATACCGGCCAGTCGGCAATGGCATCGCTTCCGTCCAGCATAGCTTCCGTTTCCCTGTTAGGACTTGCCACCGAGCCGCAGTCGAGATGATCCCGGCCGATCACAATAGGGGCACTCACTTCGCCGTTCCTTACCATGTCGTTGAACGCCAGGCCGGCCTTTTCGCGTTCTCCCTGGCCGAGCCAGCATATGCGTGCCGGCAGACCCTGGAACTCTATGCGCTCCTGGGCCATGTTGATCCAGCGTTTCAGGCCTTCGTCCTCCGGGAAAAGTTCAAGTATCTTTTTATCCGTTGCATAAATATCCTCAGGATTGCCGCTTAAAGCCACCCAGCGGAACGGGCCGCGGCCGAGACAGAATTGCGGCCGGATGAATGCGGGTACAAAACCGGGGAAATCAAAGGCATTCTTCAGACCTTTCTCCAGCGCCCTGCCTCTCAGGTTATTTCCGTAATCAAACGTTACACTGCCTTTGGCCTGGAATTCAAGCATCAGCTTCACGTGATGCACCATGGTCTGATAACTTTCTTCTATGTATCGTTCCGGGTTGGTGCGTCTCAGCTTATCCGCGCTTTCCACATCATACCCTTCCGGAAAATATCCCACCAGCGGATCATGCGCGCTGGTCTGGTCGGTCAGCGTATCCGGAACAATGCCCCTTGCTTTCAACCTTTCCAGGAGATCGACTGCATTGCACTGCACGCCGATCGACAACGCCTGTTCTTCTACCTTGGCTTTCATCGCCATGTCAATAGCCTGGTCGATATCCTTTGTCATCACATCCAGGTAACGGGTTTCAAGACGCTTCCTTATCCTCCACTCCTCCATTTCCGCAGCAAGGCAAACGCCTTCGTTCATGGTAATGGCCAGTGGCTGGGCTCCACCCATGCCTCCAAGACCCGCAGTCACATTCAGCCTGCCTTTGAGGGTGCCGCCAAAATGCTGCCTGGCACATTCGGCAAAGGTTTCGTAAGTGCCCTGCACAATGCCCTGCGAACCTATATAAATCCAGCTTCCCGCTGTCATCTGTCCGTACATGATAAGGCCTTTCGCCTCGAGTTCCCTGAAATAATCAAGGGTAGCCCAATGCGGTACCAGCTGCGAATTGGAGATGATAACGCGCGGAGCATCTTTATGCGAGGGCAATATACCAACAGGTTTACCGGATTGCACCAGCAGTGTTTCATCTTCATTCAGATCTTCCAGGGCTTTAACGATCAGGTGGTAACTTTCCCAGTTGCGCGCGGCTTTACCTGTTCCTCCATATACCACAAGGTTCTCAGGCTTTTCAGCAACATCGGGATCGAGGTTATTCATCAGCATGCGGTAGGCGGCTTCTGTCACCCAGTTCTTGCAATGCAGTTTCGAACCTGTTGGAGCCTTGATAATATGGTCGGTCGACTTGGAATTCATGCCGCAAAGATAAGAGGAAAATAGGAATTAGGGGATAGGATTTAGGAAAGTGGTTAGAAGCTAGCGGATAGTTTTCAGAGTGAGTTATGAGTGATGAGTGATGAGTCAGGAATTAGGGATTAGGATTCAGAATTATTAGTAATAGCCACGGCCTTTAGGGGCGATAGCTATGGGCCGTGGAATATCAAAAAGCATATCCGGGCTTTAGTCCATGTGTCCGGCTTTTCTTTAAGAAGCTACAATGCCATGTGGCGCCTGATCCTCGCCCTACACACTCCGCTGTCGCTCCGGCCCTATGCCGTGCTTCGCTGTGGCAAAGGGGCGGCCTTCCTGTACAGTCAGGCCCGTTACGGTCTCAGGGCGCAAAACTCCGGAACACCTAAGAATTCAGTAAAAACCGATAATGCCGTTCCTCTTAATACAATATAATGTTGAACCCCATGGCCAAAATACGTAGGATGCGGCTGGCACGTTCGGGTGAACTGCAACAAGCAGGGATCCGGGCCTTTCTTTCCTGTAATATTCATGCTTGATGTACCTATAGCCGCTATAATCTTTACCATTATAAATATAGTTATAATCAATACGATGCCAGCCATATGGAGTGGTATCATCATCAACTTCAAAGTCGGAGGTATATACATCTTCGTTTTGGGGATGAGATAAGCACAACTGCTCTGCTTCATTTACAATGGAATAGTCACCTGGATTCACAGAATCATAATAGACCACATAACAGTTGCCGATTATCGGGTCGTAAAAATCATATTCCTCCACATAACGTTTATTGTTAACATGAAAAGCCACTGTACCATACTCTCCCGATTTCCGGGATGATGTTTTAATAATCCTGCCGACAGTCTTCAGCCAGCTTTTATAAATCTGCCTGTCCTCTTCGCGCTGGCCTTTAACAATAAAATGTACAGCCACAATGAAACAGGTCATAAAAATTACAAACTTAAAACAATTGAGTAGTATCCCTATGGTTCTGGCTTCCATTATTTAAAACATTAGTTTATCCATCACTCTCCATTATCAATTATCCATTCTCAACTCTCAATTACTTAGGGTTCCCACACCAATCCCATCTTCTCCATGTGGCTTACATAATCGTACTGAAGGTCTTCGTGCATTTTTCCCAGGGCGGCATTGATCTTTTTGATCTGCTGGGCGTATATATTGATAAGGGCGGTCTGGTTTGACCGTCTTTTGATAAGAGGCAGCAGATGGCTGCAGAAATGTATCAGCAGCTCCACCTGTGTCGACGGAAGGCCTGAATACTTGATATGTTTGTTCACATTCCGCAATATTTTCCTGACCTGCTTGGTAAATTTATAAGTTGTGGTAAAAACCAGTTCAGAAAACTGGTCATCCACCTCTTTCGCCAGGTGGTCGATGAAACCCTGCTCATCACCGCTCTCGTACAGCAGGTAAGACAGAAGTTCCTTGTTTTCCTTTTTATACTTCGCCATGCGAAGGCAAAGTGTGACAAGCTCGTCCGGGTCCTTTGAAAAAAGTGTCTTTTTTATGTCGTTCAGGGAAGAAGTGATCATGGTTTTTACCAGTAACAAAATTAGAGAATAAATTCAAATCCTCCCGCTCCCCGGAAAAGTTGCCGGTTTGTGAATGCATGGAATCTTTAAAAAATTGAGCACTAAAGTATTGCACGTTACGTATTTAAAAATATTTTGTTAAAACAATGTGAATAAAAATAAATACGCTTGGCAGGTCTGTTAAATTAATCCTATATTCGTGTCGCATTATGAAAAAAAATTACACAATGGAAGATGAGGGGTTTAAAATGGAGATAAAGGATGATATCCTGTTTATCCATTACAAGAAAGGACTAAGATTCGACCTGGATATTTCCAGGAAATTTGTTGCGAAAAGACTGGAATTCCTTAAAGGAAAGCAATATCCTGCCGTAGTTATTGATGAGGGGCTGCTCAGCATGGACAAACCTGCCAGGGATTATTTTGCCTCAGACGAAGGCATTGGAGGAGTAACAGCAGTGGCATTCATACAAAAAACCCTGTTCAGTAAAATGCTGATCGACTTTTTTATCAGGGGAAGCCAGCCGAAAATTACCGCCAGGGCGTTTGACAACACGAATGACGCCATTACCTGGCTGAAAAGCATTCGACCTATCGAGAGCGCCTGATAACTTAATTTTCAGGCAATAAGCCGTTTTCCTTAAGCGCTTTCTGTTCATCGCCTGTTATATAGGCGAATATCTTCGTCTGCCCGTCGGCTACACGAAGGAAATAGATGTTGTCGAAATCGATCATCACCATGCTGGAATCCTGCTTGAAGGCGGAATAATGCCACCTGATCTTCACCATCACGTGGTACTCGTCAAGCACTGTGATGTCTTTCGACAGGATATTCATAGCCTGGGTGCCGATATTCCGGTAGAATTCAAAACCTTTTTTAATGTTGGCAGGAAAACTCTCATCATTCTTCCCGCATTCGACCCCGGCGGGGCTTGAGCCGATAAAGCAGTTTTCAAACGAAACGGCCACGGCTTCGTTTACTCCATCTTCTTTTTCCGAGAGTCCCAGGTTGAAGTGTTTTTCATATTCTTCGAAAAACCGGTCAATGTTCTTTTGTTCCATATGCTTAGTCTTATTGCTTATACAAAACTACATGTTTTGCACTGATAATCTTTATATGCAATGGTATAAAAGTTGCAACATAATCCCGGCATCATTCTTTAAGTTCGTTAAGCTTTCCCCTGGTTTCCTCAATAACACCCTCTGCGGTATATATATCCAAAACTGACAAAGCAAAAATCAGGTTTTCAGATAAGACTTGCATTATTCACACCGGCCTGGCAAAGCCAGGACCAGAACACATTAGAATGGCCATACACATCTCTTGTCTGAGATTGTAGTTTATACAGATCCCT
>CALMKH010000205.1 GCA_937867025.1 uncultured Bacteroidota bacterium
TCCTGGTCCATGGATACGCCTGCATGGTAACTGATGTTTACCGGATAGCCCCCTATGTCAAACAGGGGAATGTTATAGGTAAAGTCCCCTGAGAACAGGTCCACCATATCCGTGGTGCCCACCGGTTCAAAGCTGGTCGCTTCGGGTTGCGAAGGACCGCCGGTGAGCGCCAACAATTTGAGGGGAGCAACGATCTCGAATAAGAGGTTCAGTGCAAAGAAAGCGGCAATGTAACGAGCCCGTTTCCTTATGGATGAAAATCCTTTTGCGTGGTATGTCATAGTGTCTTTATTTCGTTTTAAGTGATGGAATGTTCTTAAGTTTATCTGCATCAAAATGGAAGTATATTTTACCGGTGCTGAATACCCTGTCTTCTATGGCGAACTGTAGGTCTTTGTCGCCGAGACTTCCTTTCTGGCTGAATCCAACCACCATGCTTTGCGCAGGTGACAGGTTGTAATACCGTTCGTATATGTAGCTGGCCGGTTTCAGAGTGTCAGCGCCTTCTACAAGGCGGATATCGTTCTGCGCTTCCGACAAGTAATAGTTGATCCGTTCAAAAGGTTCCTGCTTTTCCTGTGCATCGATAGTAAGCACCTGTGTCTTGCCATCCGCCGGTTCCATCCTGATAATGAAGCAATGGTTTTTGCCTGTGTTTTTTTTCATCGCAAAACTGTCGTTGTCCATTATGCTCTTTGCCAGCTGGTAATTTCCGGGCCTGTAGGCAACCGTGTATTTCACCTTACCAATGGTCTGTTCTTTTATGAGTCCGTTGCTTTTGTCATTAACCCAGTGCATATAGGCTTCCGGTTCGAGAACAGCCGTCTGGCATGAGCATAGGAATGTCACCACCCCCGTTAAGAGATATAATCCGGTCTTCATTATTTTATAAATTTATTGTTGCTGTCTGTTTGTTATTTCAATTATCAGTACGGGAGTTTTGGAATCAATTCTCCTATATATCTCATAATTTTTATTATTCATTACGTCTAATTAATAATTAAGGATCAAAAAAACATCGTCATCTTGAGCAATGGCTCTGCATGGCTAAATGATCTGTATAAACCAAGTCTCCAGGGTGGAGATTTACATTCAATGTCTGGGAATGGCTCAGTAAATTGTCCTTGCTGCGCCCTTACGACATAGTTTATACAGGTTGCTTCTGCCGTACTGGTGGCAACATAAGGTGTGGCATCGCAATGGCGTTCATTTTTTATAATAAATGATTTGCAAGAGCCGTGAACCCTGTCAAAAAACATTGATTCATATAATAATTTATTACTCACAACTATTCACTCTTAACTTTTAACCCTTAACTATTTTCCCGCATACCGGTTATTGGCAAACTTCACCAACTCGTCCGTCAGGTCAATCGCAGCATCAGCATGCAGCAAAGTCCCATTACCGGTTGCTCCGAACAGGATATCTATCTTCTTTTCCTTGCTGAACTCTTCTGCATAGCTGTTCAGCCTTTTCCATATCTGCTGGTTGTATTCTCCGAGAAGGTTTTCTTCCTCCTCTTCAAAGCTTCTGGCTTTTTCAACGTAATATGCCTCAGCGTATTTAGCTTCTTCTGTCATTTGTTTGGCCTCAAGCTGTTTGATGTTGAGTTCCATGCTGTCAAGCATGTTCCTTCGTGTACTCCTGAGCGTCTGGATCTGGTGTTCGTAATTGATCTTTAAGGTAAAGCCGTCATACAGCTTGCCGTTATTGACGAAATAAATAGTTTTGTCGTTCTTCATGTTCATCAGGGAAATGATAATGGCAGCAAGGGATAGCAGCACAGATGCCGCTATAAACATATTTTTTTTCATAAATTAATCGTTGCTAAGAAGTTTAGGGTTGATATAAATAAACCTCATGATGAAAGGATCGCCTGTCAACAAACTGCCGCTCAAAGTGTAATGCTGCCCATGACTGAAGTTCATGCTACCTTCCAGGTCAAGAACGAGACGGTTATCGCCGGGCTCAATTTTGAAACGGTTCTCATTAAGTTTAATGACTTTTCCGCTTTTATCCTTCACTTCGAGGTTAATAAAACCGCTTTGAAGACGCGTAACGTGCCTTAACTTAAATACACCTACTGCATAGAATTGCGAGGTGCCGGTCTGGCCTGCAATTTCGATAAATGATATATCTTTTGGTATCTTTTTCAGGTCAAGTGTATCTTTTTTCACCTTAAACTTCCACTGCTCGCTTTTGGCGATGGATGTTCTGCCGACAAATGCTTCCACCTGCCAGGCGTACTCTTTTCCCCTTTCCAATTCGGGAAGATCGGAGGGAAACATCAGCGCGGGGTTGACAATGCCTTCCATTTCCATCAAAGGCCTGTTGAGCGCCAGAGCGTCTGCGGTGTTCTGACCCTGCATGATCTCTACCAATATCATGGTATAGTTGAGGCTGGCAGAACCGGCTACGGGAGAAGGAGGGATCCATGTGAACATTGGACGGGTCTCGTCGATCTGTTCATCATTGCCGGGCGTGGCGAGCAGGAGAGGAGTGGGGTTCTCTATATGTACCTGCGTGCATTTGGCCTGCTCCATGCCGGCTGCATCCTGTCCGAGTCCGTTACAGTCCTGGGTCACACATTGCAGCCATACGCAGATGGTGTAATTTCCGGAAGGGTAGGTGCCGGTGCGGTTTTCTATTTCGGCTATATCCTGGTTGAAATACCGGATGTCGGTAAGACTGGCCGTCATCGGCGTGATAATGGTCGAACCGGTATTCAGCACAATCTCCGAACTTTTGAATTCGGCTACCTGCGCACCCGACTGGTCGGTAATACGTCCGTTTATAAAAACAGTAAATGCTTTTGGATGGCCGTTAACGGCCACCAGGTTCAAAGCCTCCCTGGTGTTGAATGCATATTCGTTGATGGCATTGAACTCGAGGTTTACCTGGGCGGTGGATACATAGCTGTTCATGGCCGCTATGCATAGAATGACGTAAGACAATAGCTTCATAGTGTTTGGAGAATGGGCGGTATATTTCAGGAGTTGATAACATGGGGGGCTTAAAGTAATTAACTTTCAGCCCATCGGAATGGTCCGTAAAGTCTTTTTTACTTTTTTCAAACGTAGAAAAATATTTCACTATGAACCAATATATTTTTTTAATTTTTGTTAACAAATAGTAAGAAACTACTATGAAAAACATATATGGACAAGTATTAAAATGAAATATTAAAGGTCTCAGAGCATTGGTTTTTGATTTAAGTCATTTTTTGTCTTCTCTGAAAAATTATTTTTCAGAATCTTTAAAAAAATTTAAAATTCGATTTCTTTAATAGCAATAAAATTCTTTTATTTTTGTTTTTCACCTATTAATCAACCACTATGAACCAACTTAAATTACTTGTTGTAGATGACCATCCGCTGTACAGGGAAGGCCTGTTGAGAGTTATGAAATCGCTGCCGGAAGTTGTAAGCTGTGATGAAGCTGGAAATGGACACGAAGCGATCCAACGTTGTAAAGACAATGATTATGATGCCGTATTTCTGGACATCAGCATGCCTGTTTTAGATGGGATTGAAACCACAAGGCATCTCAAAAAACATAGCCCGGATATAAAGATCATTATTTTAACCATGTTCCAGGCCAAACATCAGATAATCGAGCTGATTGAACTGGGAGTGAAAGGATACCTGCCGAAAGAGCTGGACAGGGAGGACATTTTATTGGCGCTCCGGCATATTATAAATGGCGATACATTTTTCACCCAGGAGATAAAGCATGTATGGGAAGAATACCAGTTGCAAAAAAAATCACGTGTCCAGGCCAATTCGTTCTTAATGTTCACTTGCAGGGAAATTGAGGTGATACGCTTCCTGTGCAGCGGTTATTCTGCTAAGGACATTGCTGAATTCCTTGAGATCACCGAATCAACCGTCAATAATCACAGGAGCAATATCATGAAAAAAATGAATGTTGACAGTGTGGTGGGACTGGTTAATTATGCCTATAAGTATGGGATCGCCATCATAAGATGAAGGTAAGGTGTTGACAAACGGGGAAGAGTAAACTATGTATTTCACGATGTATTCTGAAACATAGTAGCAAGCTACTATTTGTGAATAATAAATCATGTTTTCTCTTGTCCTGATGGTTTGATTAGCCCTATTTCGGGGCATATTAACTTATATTATGAAACCAAAACTACTTTTAGCATGCTTTTGCTTTTTTTTCGGGGTGAACCTGAAGGCACAAACCTGGACCAGAACATTAAGCTCCACAAATCCTGAAAATGAAGTGGGCATTCTCGAGGCCTCCGATGCATCAGGCTCTCTTATTAACGTGAGCAACATTATCAGGAACGGCCAGAGCGACATTATGGTAACGCGCCTTACTTCTGCCGGCGTTATCACCTGGACAAGAACCTATTCGATTAACAATGGAAGCGAAACTGCACAGCACTTTATACTGGATCGTGACAATAATGTAGTCATTGTCGGATCTGTGGTCCTTTCAGGAACCCAAAAAGGTTTTGTTCTTAAAGTCGG
>CALMKH010000206.1 GCA_937867025.1 uncultured Bacteroidota bacterium
TCCCAATTCGGAAAATAGGTGGCATTGTAAGTGACACCCGCTTCAGGCCCGATATACATCCTGAGTTTTGCTGCCGATGCAGCAAGGATGCCCAGGCCGTACCTGCTGTGAAATTCCAGGTTAACGGTTTTTGATACATCCTCGTATGTGTTCCTGAGCCTGCTGTACCCCATATGCAAACTGAACTGCGAAAGGAAATTCCTGTTGCGTTCGAAACCATAGTTCAGCCGGGTAACAGTACCTGTGCTGACTTTCGGAAGCAGCAACTCATCTCTCAGCTGATTGATGCCTGTCTGCAGGGACAGGTAATGCCTTGTGCGGGACGAGTCAGTCTCACCCGCGTGAAGTACGTGCGCCGTCAGCAAGCAGCAAAGCGCAAGGATACCCCCTGCGGTTTTCCGCCTCCTGTATATGTTATATTGTCTGGACATGTTCAGGTTGTTTATGTTTCCATAAGTATGTCAGCGGATCATTGCGCCATATCAGGTACGACGCAGCCGCGGCCGTAAGGGAAAAAGGAAAAGCAGAATTGAGGCCCAGGGGAACTATGGCCAGGAGGAACACTATGCTTCCCGCACAGGCAAGCCTTACCCAGTTCCCCTTCAGCAGCATGCCTGTGGCAATAGCTCCCTGACCAATAGCGATGACAGAGACAGTGGCGGTGATATGCCTGCTGAACCAGCCTTCGATAAAACGCGAATACAAATCTGCTGAACCATTGCTATACATCAGGTAAAGTGTTGGATTGTTCAAGGCCGTATGCAGGTTAAACCAGCATGCCCAGCCGAACAGCAGGAAGAAAAACAACCTGGCGAGCCGGGTGCTCCTGCTGGCGCAATACCATAAGAGCAGGCCGGCGACATTTGTAATGGTGTATGGAATCCAGATGTTCATGTCCTTTTTTTCTATTTACGGATGTCAGATGCAGGCGATCATATTTCGGGATACCGCAGTTGAAGGGCAATGCCGTCAAAATCTTTCAGCACGCCGTTACCGGTAAACCTGACGCGGCCTCCTTTTTTTATGACGGTTGATATGATGTCTGATACCGGGTCAGGTATGTGGTGGCTGCCTGCGTCTTTGCGCAAGGATAATTTTATGCTGTCAGCGCTTATATATGCGGCTTGTTCATAATCCTTTTCCACCAGCAATTCGAGTCCTTTGTCTTCATTGGCGGCCTGCCATACCTCTGCAAGCCCCACTGCCACGGATTTACGACCGATAAGCTCGTGGTAAGCGGTCACCAGGTTTTCATTCTGGTAAGACGTATATTCGTTAACCTTCAACCAGCATTCTTTAGCCAGCCGCTGATCATGAAAACTTCCAACGACTTTTGCCATGATGTGTTTTCCGTGGGCCGTAATTTTGATGAACGCGGATACTTCTTTTGTCCCTCCTGCAATCAAAAGACGTGCTGAGTTATGCATGTACACATGCAGGCTGTGATCGGCCTTCCTGATCAGTTCTTCTAAATTCAATGCTCTTCTCTGGCTTTCATCAGGCTCATATTCTTTCACCCTGTTAGGGCTGAAGGAAGTTCCGGTTACCGGCTTGGCATATTCACGGGTTTCGTGGAACACCACCGGGAAACCGTTATGGTGTATTTCGTGCAGTTCAGGTCCCCGGCCTTCGAAAAAGCTGATCTTCCCGGCGGCAACAGACAGTACATAATACGGTTCAAGCGTTTGCGAATAATATAAGAGGTCCCTTGTGTCAAACCTGTTATCCACTTTCACCTTTTCCCTCACAGCGAAGGGATATTTCACCACTTCAGCCACGGAAGGCGAAAGGTATATGCCAATGGCCTGCTGGGCCTGGTCGAAATCCATTTCCTTTAACAGTGTGTTCATTTTTCCGGTGAGCAGTTCACTTTGTCCGGGGAATTTTTTTTCCGCCAGTATGAGGGCTTGTTCAAATGCTGCTTTTACGGGCAAATGATCATTCGCCTGTTCAGGAGCAGCGGAATGTGTGTTCATAAGAATGCTGATACAGGGTGTATCACGTACTTCCGACAATCGGTTATAAACCGTGGCTATATCTGTCTGCCATTGTTGCTTGCTGTTCATAATGGTACAAAAGTGGGATGATCTGGTATGAAACAGCGTGAGTTTTCTCATGCGCCGGGTTGATCTTCATCAAATACTGCACACGAAGCCGTCATCCGCACATGCCTGATCATGTTTCTGATGTTTGACATTTTTTCCCGTGCCCAAGATCATCTCATGCGGTGCAAAGCATCATTTGCCGGCAGGCACCTCCGTTATAAGTTTGCTCCAACAAAAAATAACAATTTAATATTATGACTTTATTAACGCAAAAAAAACGCAATTCACTGCCATCCATGATCAGTGATTTTTTCAATTCCGAGAGGTTCCCCGGTCCAAGTCTTATTGACTTTAACAGGAGTTTCGGCGAAGATCTTTCATCCTTTTTGCTTCCTGATGCAAATATTGCAGAAGAAGAAAAAGCTTTCAGGATTGAACTTGCTGCCCCGGGCCTGGAAAGAAAAGATTTTAAGGTAAACCTCGAGGGTGATACCCTTACTATCAGCTGTGAAAAGGAAGAAGAGAAAAAGGAAGAAAGGAAAAATTATATGAGAAGGGAATTCTCTTATAATGCCTTCAACCGTTCCTTCATTCTTCCTGAAAATACTTTACCGGAAAAAATCGAGGCAAAGTATGAGAACGGCATCCTGAACATTGTTATTCCCAAAAAGGAAATAACCATTTCAAAAGCTGCTAAAGAAATCAAAGTCGGCTAGACTCTGGTTCTTCATAAAAAGATCCCCGCCAGCCGGGGATTTTTTTTATGGTACGGATTGGAAAATATTTCTGTTTTATCTGCCGGTCAGGCGGAAGTGCATTCATAATTGATAAAGATCATCCCTTCATTTGTCCCTTGTCATATGCCGCCGGACATATCCGCTGCAATTTGCAGACATGAATCAAGCGACAAATATGCCGGCGAATGTCTATATTCTTCCTTTCCGGAAGATAAGTTCGGCGGACGTCGCCTCAGTGGGCGGTAAAAACGCATCGCTGGGCGAAATGTACACCCGTCTTTCGGATCAGGGCATATCTGTTCCGGACGGATTTGCCATACTCAGTTCAGCTTATGCCAGGCTTCTGCAGGACAACCATTTAAGCAACACCTTGCAGGACATCCTGGACGGGCTCGACAGGAAGGAATACAGTAATCTCGCCGAAACGGGCAGCAGGATAAGGGACCTGGTTGCAGGCGCGGTTATTCCTGTTGAGGTTGAGGAGGCCATTACGGAATCTTATATTACATTGTGCAGGGAATATGGAGCTGATGTCGCGGTGGCCGTGAGAAGCAGCGCCACAGCTGAGGATCTGCCGGGAGCAAGTTTTGCGGGTCAGCATGAATCGTTTCTGAATATCAGCGGCAGGACTGCCCTGATCAAGGCCTGCCAGGCCTGTTATGTTTCCCTGTTTTCCGACAGGGCCATAAAATACCGCGAGGATAAAGGCTTTGACCATATGAAGGTGCTTTTGTCAATCGGCGTGCAGAAAATGGTGCGGTCCGATCTTGCCAGTTCAGGTGTGGCGTTTACGCTTGAGCCGGAGAGCGGCTTCCGGAATATCATACATATAGCAGCATCATGGGGGCTCGGGGAGAATATCGTCAAGGGCACCGTCAACCCGGATGAATATTATGTGTTTAAACCAACCCTTGTCAAACATAAAAAAGCCATAGTATCCATGAAGCTCGGGTCAAAGGAAAAGACCATGATACTCTCAGATGAAGGCGGTACTGTGAATGTGGAGACAAGCGACGAAAAGAAGGCGATGTATGTATTGCCTGAGGACACAATTGAAACCATTGCCCGCTGGTCTTTAAAAATCGAGGAGCATTACGGCATGCCCATGGATATAGAGTGGGCGGTTGACGGGCCTTCAGGTAAACTGTTCATCGTGCAGGCCAGGCCTGAGACTATACATGCAAGCGCCAATCCATATATTATTCACGAGTACAACATGAAGGGCAAGGGTGTGGTATTGGCAGAGGGCAAGGCAATAGGTTCAAGAATTGCAACCGGTGTTGCGCGGATATTGAATTCACCGGCTGAGATTGACAAGCTTGGCAAGGGCGAAGTGCTGGTAACAGGCACAACCAACCCCGATTGGGATCCCGTGATGAAGAAAGCTTCAGCACTGGTAACGGAAACGGGCGGCAGAACCAGTCATGCGGCAATCGTGGCAAGGGAACTCGGACTCACCGCTGTTGTAGGTACCCAGGATGCACGTAAAAAGATACGCGACGGGCAGCTTGTCACTGTATCGTGTGCAGAAGGCAAGACAGGGCAGATATATGAAGGCGCGATACCCTGGGAAAAACAGGACATCAATTTTAAAGATATAAAATTACCGCGCACTAAAGTGATGATGATACTCGGCGATCCCGACCAGGCTTACCGCTTATCGTTTTATCCCAACAACGGGGTCGGGCTGATGAGGCTGGAATTTGTCATCAACAA
>CALMKH010000207.1 GCA_937867025.1 uncultured Bacteroidota bacterium
AGCTTGTATTGATGGCTGAATGCCCAGATTACAAATACCAGGCCGATCACCTTCACCCACCAGTAACCGGGTCTTAACCTTTTCATGGCATCGGCCAGGGCTATCCATGAAAAAGCAAAGCAGGGGAAAAGGCATATCACGTAATAGTCATGATACTTGAATTGTTCAATCATCAAGGCAAGAAATGCGGCTGATCCTGAAAAGTTCAGCATAGTAATGAACCAGATGCCCGGACTGATGAAACGCTTTAGCAGCATCACCACGAAAAACAGCGCAAAAGCGATATAGATCAGCGGTTCAGAGAATGTCTGCTGAGGCCAGTTGGCAAGGTATGTCAGCCAGGCATTCCTGTAAGCTTCAAAGGATTCCGAAAGGGGGATGCGCATCATGAAATACTGGCTGTTGTGCGTGTCGGCGAGGTGCTTGCTCCAGAAATACCACCCCACCGGTATGACAAGCGCCAGAATGAGATCGGCATAAAGTTGTTTTTTTGCCTGCAGGTCTATTTTCAGGTAGCGTATATGCGAGAGGACAAGTACTCCGGCCATGGTCAGCCACTGTATCATGCAGGTAGTCTTGGCGGCAATGCCGATGTTCAGGCATAATACAAAGAGCAGTCTGTGTTGCCATTTGTCATAGCGCGGCAGGAACACATGGGGAACATGCATCCTGAAAAAAAGGTACCAGGCTGAAAGCATCAGGCCCAGGGAACTGCTGTCCGGGATAAAATTGGCGCCGTAAAACAGCAGGATAGGGGATGAATTGAGCAGCAGCAGCAACAGGAACGAGGCCAGGGTATTCATGAATAGCCTGAACAGCAGGAACAGGGCGTACATCCCCGCACTGATACATATGAAACTGAGCAGCCTGAACCAGGTTTCATCATATCCGAACAGTTTATAAAGGAAGGCTGCGAGGTAATTGGTGAACGGAAGCTCGCAGGACACGATGCCGTCAACACAGCGGTGTTCATTGACCTCCGGATACAGGAAACGGAATCCACCGTAATAATAATTCTGCGCAAGAGAAGCCCGGTCGCATTGAGCGCTTTGATGAACACTTCGCGGCAATTCATGCATATGGCTGAAAATGCCTGCAAGCCAGCTGAAAGTCAGCCATACGAGAATGAAAGCCAGCAGGGATATCAGGCGTTGTTTCAGCAAATCTTACTTTTTGGTTGACACAATAGGCACCTTGGTCTCACTGATTTTTTTAATGCCCCCGTAAACATTCTTGATCAGGGAATATCCCTGCCTTCGCAGGATGCTGGAGGCCATCATGCTGCTGTAACCGCCGCTGCAATACAGGTACACCGGCTTGTCTTTATCAATCTTGTCCAGGTTGTCCTCAATCTCGTTGAACGGGATGTTAATGGCGTCCATTACATGCCCCTCTGCGTATTTATCTGCGGTGCGCACATCAATAACGGCTTCTTCCCTGAAATTGAGGTCGAGTTCAAATTCTTCCGGCGTAATGCTGATGACCATGTCCAATGGCAAGGCCGCACCTGCATATGATGCATAGCCGTTTTCAAGGAACAGCAGGCGGGTGTACCCAAGGTCCTGCAAGCGCTTAAACGCCTCTTCATTCTTGTCTGATACAATGACGATTTCCGCTTCCGTGTCTGGGAACAACATCGGGAAACGCTCTTCAAAAGGCCCGTTCAGGCCGATATTAATGCTGTTCGGGATAAACCCCCTTTCAAAGATATCGGGCACCCTGACATCCGCAATGAGCCTGGTTTTTATATCAGCGGGATCAATAAAATTCATAGGGCAAATATAACACGAATATTGAGAATAATATGGGCGCCTGCCGCATGGAAAGTGGAAGGTGAATGAC
>CALMKH010000208.1 GCA_937867025.1 uncultured Bacteroidota bacterium
GGGTTTTCTGACTACGTTCAGGCAATGCGTTCTGAAACTGCAGTGGAAACAGCGGGAAGGAATGCGGCATTTGTCGTCAGGACATATCCGAATCCGGTGGTCGACAAGCTAAGCATCGATATAGCCGATCCCATCACCAGGCCTTATAAGGCCACCCTCACCGACATGCAGGGAAAGGATGTCTCGGAATTGAAGATTGAAGAGCAGCATTCCATCCTTGATATGGAGTGGCAAAGCAAAGGCATGTATTATATCCGGGTGTACGATCCCGACGGTATCCTGCTGTATTCACTTAAATTCGTGAAATCCTGAAGGATTTCCAATACCACATGGTAAAAACTTATTGCCGCAAGCTGACCATCTGATGGAACGTTTCCTGCCCCGCACGTATTGTTAACATATACAGCCCCCGAGGCAGCATGCTTATGTCAGCGCTTACTCCGGCACTGCCATCGTCAGGGAGGAATTCTCTTACCGCCTGTCCGTTCATATTAAGTATGCTTACGGAAGAGATGGGTCTGTCCAGTTCTATAGTGATGATATTACCGGCGGGATTGGGGTACACCCTGCATGAAGCCGGTTTCAGGAAAGGATTGACAGATAAAGTTGTATCCCAGATCGGCAAAACGTCGGCATACATGGTCTTTTCATATGGGCATCCTTTTTTATCCATGGCCTTTAGCGTCACTAAAAACCGGTTGGAATAGGTGTAGGAGTGGGTATCAACGGGCTGGCTGCTGGAATCGCCGTCCCCGAAATACCATTTCACCTGCGAAAGCCCCGTGTCAGTACAACTGAAAATATACCTGTTGGTGTCGAGGCGCTGCTCCTGTTGATTTAAACCCGCATTCAGAACAAGGTTCTTTGGAACATTTACAAAGAAGCTCATGGTATCCTTGCATCCGGTGGGATTGGAGACGGACCCTTTCAAAATATGTATACTTACCTCCAGGCTGATCTTAATTCTGCCATCGACTGAGATATGACGGTTAAAAAAGCTGAAATCCGATGTGTCGGTCGGGGTGAACCACCTGTATCTGTAAGCACATAACAGCGGATTTGGATAATTGCCGGTATATACTTTAAATATGTTGTTGGTAAAACATTGCTCTGAAGTGTCCGTCCGGGAATCTGCCCAATCAAAATACACCACCTTTTTCTGGTACACCCTCACGCCTCTTGCAAAAGTTGCCGGGCATCCCTGAACAGATGTAGTGGCTTTTATCTTTGCAGGAATCAGTCCGGATATTGTATAGCTATGGGTAACCGGGCTTGACGCCGATGTTGTTCCATCTCCAAAATCGAATTCATAAGAAACGCCCGGGATGGTGGAAACAGACTTGTTTGTAAATTCATAGGAATTATGCGACTGGCAACTGTCATGGTATTTTATGTCAAAATCAAGGTTCAGGCAATAGGTTTTGACCTGGATGGAAGGTGCTCCGTTTGTCAGATAAAGCGTATTGGATCCACTGTTGTCGTGTTCGTAGATTGTAAAGTAGTAATCGGTACAAGGCTTCAGCGAATCGATCCTGACAAAGGTGTCGAGACTGCTGTTAAATACAATATAGTTATTTCCCCCGTGAAGTGTCGCTTTGCTGCCGAGATCGGGCAGCGGAGTGCTATACACTGTATTGTCGGATGGGGCAAAGCTGGTGGGGCTGCCCTCGCGTGCCACAATAAGTCTTGCGTTTCCATTCCCATTGGTCCAGCTGATGATTACCGAATTGCAATGCAGGCCGGAAAAGCTCAATGCTGACGCATGTGAAGTGGGCCTGGCTCCCGACGCGGTTCCAGCTGCCGCAAAAAACAATATGCTGCAGATAAAAAGCGAGTAGAATTGTCTCATAGGTTTTACAAAGTTACATCATTTTATCACACTAAGTGTCACGCGATTGTCAAACTTTAAAATGGGTTTTAGATACAGTACAGGTTAAAAACACGTATCCTTTTGAAATTGGTTTGAAATAATCTTATTTTTACACCCTAAAAAAAGTTGAATGATTAAAAACATAGCGGTATTCGGGTCAACGGATTTTTTGGATCTGCCTATCACCATGTCTTTGGCGGATGCCGGCTACAACGTTTCTGTTATGGCTAAAGATGCCGAAGCGGCGAGGGCTGTATTTCCGGCGAATATTAATATCGTTGAGGGAAACCTTTATTACCACCACGATCTGAAGAGGTTCCTTTCCACGCAGGATGCCGTATATTGCAGTCTCAGCATTGACATGAAAGAGCGGCCTGACGATTTTCACTCGGAAACAGACGGGCTAAGGGAGATCATCAACGTAAGCCTGGAATGCGGGATCAAGCGCATATCTTACCTGTCATCGATCCTGCAATATAACCAGGTGGATGGGGAGAACAACTGGTGGGTTTTTGGCGTGAAGAAGGATGCAGTCAATTATGTGAGGGACTGCGGTATCCCGTACACCATTTTTTATGCCAGCACGTTCATGGAAAATTTCCTGTCCACCTATAAAAAGGGAAAAATTATCAGCCATGTTGGTGTTTCCAGGTTTCCGATCTATTTTATCAGTGTCAGCGATTACGCAAAATCGGTGGTTAATTCATTTAAGAGGCTGGGCACCGAAGATGAAGAGTATTTCCTTCAGGGCATGGATTGTTATACCATGCAGGAGGCAGCCAGGATCTTCATAAAACACTATACAAAGGAAAACCTCAAATTCCAGACTTTCCCGATGTGGATGGCAAAGTTCCTTGCCATTTTCAGCAATAAATGGAAATTTATAGCTGAGCTTTCCGAAGCACTGAACAATAACAATGAAATATTTGTTGCCGAATCCACCTGGGAAGCATTGGGCAGACCCGAGGTCAGGCTTGTGGATTTCGCCAAGAACAGCTGATGGCGTTTTATCATCGTTTGAGTTTTGCATTTTCCGGGTTTTTACAGGCCTTAAAGCGCCCGCGCCGTTTGAGGAAACTCAGGGCTTTTATTCACAACGAACAGGCGTTGATCAAAACGGGGGTATGGACTGAAAAAAGAACTTCAGGCAGCCAGGGAACCCTGGTCATCAAATGTGATGATATCGGTGATTTCCTGGTCTGGCAGCAGGTGATCCCACACATTGTTCGACATGCTGCAAAACCCATATGTTTTGTTGGCAATAAAGTCAATAAAGACCTTGTAACCACATATTTCGATTTTGCGGATGCCTATGTCTGGATCGACAAGTCACGCTGGGATGATGCGGGCTACAGGCTGGAACAATATAAAAAGGTATACGAATTCAATGCGGCGACGGCGTTTACATCCCTATTCACCAGGAACCCGAAGATGGATGACATGTTGCTCATGGCAAGCGGCGCAGAGAACAGACTGGCCTGGGACATGTCTCATCACGCCTATTTCCCAGAACTTGGCCCCGACCTTGCAGGTGTAACCACTCAAACCATCACGGGGAAACGGAGCAGTACTCTTGAATATTTCCGGAACATTGAATTCGTTAACCACATATATGCTTTGTCCGTCCCGTTGCAGTTCAGGCCGCTGTTCCCCCATTTTGGAAAACAGAACAGGCTGGTAGTGGTGCCGGTCGCCAGTTCGCCGAGCAAATGCTGGAAACCGGCCTTTTACAGCGAAGTGATCCATTCCGTCATATCCCGGTTCGACTCGGTGATATTGCTTGGAGGTAAGGACAGCATTGAAGCATCGCGTCAGATAACAGCCTCGTGCCCGAATGAAAAGCTCATGAACTTCTGCGGGGAGACCAGTCTTAATGAACTTATTCCCTTTATCGGGGAATCGAGACTGCTCCTGTGTCCCGATACATTTGCCCTCCATCTGGGTGTTCTGACAGCTACTGATACCATCCTGCTGACAAACGGCACGAACTGGCAGAGGTTCTCGGACTATGGCCCTTATATCTCTTCACGCCTGGAAGTGATTTATCCTCCTGAATTCAAACCTGTCCCGAACAGGGTCAAACTTGTATACAGCCGCTCGGAGATCAATGAAATCAGGCCTGCGACCGTTATTGACGCAATTAACAGGATGCTGAACCCATAATGCAGCGCCGTTATCCGTAATGGTGTTGAAGCTTAATGGTTTCCCCTCGCAAAAGGCACTTCAGACAATGAAGAAAAATGGCCTGCCTCGTATTCATAATGAGCCGCAATAGCGATCATAGCCGCATTATCCGTGCAATATTCAAATGCAGGTATGTAGGTGTTCCAGTTGTTTTCCATGCCCAGGCGCCTGAGCTCACTTCTCAGCAGCCTGTTTGCGCTTACGCCTCCTGCTATGCCTATTTCCTTTATACCATGATCTCTGGCTGCCCGTTCCAGGTTGTTCAGAAGCGTTTTAACAATGGTGAAACGCATACTGGCGCAAATATCATTCATTCTCTTTTTGATAAAGTCAGGGTCAATCCTGACCTGTTTCTGAAGGAAATATAATAAAGACGTTTTCAGTCCGCTGAAACTGAAATCATACCCGTTCATTCTGGCGACCGGGAAGGTAAAAGCCAATGGATCACCCTCTTCTGCGTATTTGTCTACCAGGGGCCCGCCGGGATAGGGAAGCCCGAGCATTTTAGCGCTTTTGTCAAAAGCTTCACCGGCGGCATCATCGGTAGTGGAACCAATGATTTCCATCTCCAATGGGGCTGTGACCTTTATAATCTGGGTGTGTCCACCGGATACCAGCAGGTTCAGGAAAGGGAAAGACGGCTGTTTATCCCCCAGGTAATGCGCCGCCACATGCGCCTGTAAATGATCTATACCGATAAGCGGTTTATCGAGGGCCATTGAAAGTCCTTTTGCAAACTGGCTTCCCACCAGCAGTGAGCCCATTAATCCCGGCCCTTTTGTATACGCTATTCCGTCAATATCCCCCAGGGTTATACCGGCTTTTTCCAGAGCGGTTCCGGTTACTCTCAGTATGTTCTGCTGATGCGCCCTTCCGGCCAGTTCGGGTATCACCCCGCCATATTGTTTGTGTATTTCCTGGCTTGACACAATATTGGCAAGTATTTTGCGGTTTCTTATAACAGCGGCAGCCGTATCATCGCATGAGGATTCAATCGCCAGAAGTGTTATAGTGTCTTGTTTTTGTGTCATAGTGTGTATATACTCTGAAGCCCGCTGCCTAACTTTGCAAAAATTGCACGAAACTTGTTCGCAAAAATATCTAAAATAGCGCGATTTATCCTATTGGTATTGTTTTTTACCATGGGTTTGCTATATATAGTGTTCAAGAGCCAGCCGGTTCAGACATGGCTGGTCAGAAAAGCGACGGTTTTCCTGTCGAATGAACTCGGAACCCAAGTAAAAGTCGGCTCTGTAGATATCGAGTTTTTCAAGACGGCAGTTTTTGAAAATGTGTATATTGGCGACCAGCATGCGGATACGCTGTTCTATTTCCGTAAACTGAAGATCGATTATCATACCTACGAAAAGGAAAAAAGGCTGGTCATACTGAATTATCTGGGAATTGAAGGAGGGAAAGTGTTTTTCGGCGAACATCAGGGGGACACGGTTGGCAATTACGAGTTCTTTATCGATTTTTTCAGGGGAGGGCCCCGCGATCCGTCAAAGCCCAAGGTCGTATGGACCATCTTTGTGAAAAATGCCGAGATCGATGATATGAGGTTCGATTATTTCAACCGGAATGAGCCGAAGCCCGAAGGAATGGATTTCAACTATAACGATATGAGCTTCGGGCATATCAATGCTGAAATCGAGGATTTCTACCTTGTAGATGACTCTCTTCATTTCCAGACAAAACATCTCGAAACGGTTGAGAAGTGCGGTTTAAAGGTCACGCATCTTTCAGCGGATACCAGGATTCATGAAGGCGGTATTGAATTCCGGGATATGAGTCTGCAAACCCCCGGCAGCAGCATCCGGAATATGTTTATCATGGAAACAAAGGACTGGAAGGATTACAGCGATTTTAACAATAAGGTGAAAATGAAGGCCAGTCTTGTGTCTTCTGTCATCAATTCAGACGATCTGGGATACTTCAGCGACAATCTCAAGGAATACAAGACCCTTATTCACATCTCCGGTGAAGGCGAAGGTTACCTTGTCAAGCTCAGGGGAAAGAATACGTTTGTCAGGATATACGACCGTACGACATACAAGGGTGACTGGTCGATGACCGGTCTGCCGGACTTTGAGAATACAGTGCTGGATTTCGATGTGAAGGAGTTTGAAACGGATTATCGTGACCTCGACATACTTTCAAACCACGGTATACCTTCTAATTTCTCAACACTCGGAACGATCCATTATTCTGGTAAGTTCGCAGGGTTTTATAACGATTTTATTACATTCGGGCTGATCAGGACACGTCTTGGCACCCTGGATGCGGATATGAACATCAAGTTCAAGGAAGGTCTTGACAAGGCCGTTTACAGCGGCAAGCTAAAGAGCAGTTATTTCAGGGTAAATGATTTTGTGGCAGGCTCCCAGATTGAGGATGTTGCTTTCAACCTTGACATCCATGGCAAAGGCCTTTCCAGGAATACATATGATGTGCAGCTTGAAGGTAATATTTCTCAGCTGACTTTCAGGAATTATTCATACCATGGCATTACCGCCAAGGGAAGAATGACGCCTGGTTCCTTTACCGGGAAAGCGGAGGTCCGGGACCGGAATCTCAATCTCGATTTTGATGGCGAATTCCTGACGGCAGGGAAATTGCCGGAAGCGCGTTTTAAAGCGAGGATAGAACGGGCCAACCTGGCCACTCTTGGTTTCGATACGACAGAGCAGAATGTGAGTGGGGTTTTTACAATGAATTTTACCGGCAAGACTCTTGACGATGCCGATGGCAGTATTCAAGGCGAAAATATCAGCATCTCAAGAAATGGAAAAACCGTTCATCTTCCTTATCTGTCATTATCCGCATTGGGACACAACAAAGGCAGGGAGTTAAAACTCACAAGTGATGTACTGGAGGCCAGCATACGCGGTAATTTTGCACTTTCTAAGATCGACCTGTCCATCAGGCACCTGTTGCATCAGCTGATTCCCGCTTATTTTGCCAAACCGGCCAGGGAGCTTCCCAACGAGGATTTTGTGTTCGATTTCAATATGAAAAACCCGGCGGCATTTACATCGCTGTATATGCCTCATCTGTATATTCACCCCAGCAGGGGCGACGGTTATTATAGATCGGCAAAACAGGAGCTTGAACTGAATTTCAAAAACGATTCCATCAGGTATAATGACTACGTGATTAAAAAACTTGACCTGGAGGCAAGGAAAAAACGGGATTCCATCCTTAAGATACAGATACGGATGGGTGAGTTCACGGATTACAGGTATATAAAAGCAAAGGATATCACTATCAACACCCAGGCTTTCGATAATATCGTGGAATATGATGTCAGGGGGATGGATACCGGTTATAATGTTTCCATGAATGTGGACGGGCGTTTTGTGTTTGCCCGGGATTCCATATCACTTGAATTTTCAAGGGCAAGTTTTGTGATCGACAATGACCGGTGGACACTTGATAATAACGGAACGGCGCTGTATACCCGGAATATGTTCAGTCTTGAAAACATCCTGTTCAGGCACCAGCAGCAATCCTTGGCCCTCAAAGGGCAGTTTGGGGACAAGAGCAGGAATGAAATGGACCTGGTGGTGAATGACTTTACACTTAAGACACTGAATTTCCTGACCAAAGGCAGCCTCCCTCCGATAGATGGGGTTTCACGAGGGACCATCACTTATAAGGTGATAGATAAACAGGCCTATCTCAGCTCGGAACTATCCGTTCAGGACTTTCAGGTAGGCAGTGATACCATAGGCAATCTTACCCTCAAAACAAATAACAAGGCCAATTCGCCCCAGCAACATCTTATTGTAACTGTAGAAAACGGTCTTCTCGATTCACTGCATGTGGAAGGGGATATCAATTACAGGAGCAAGTCGAATAACCTTGACCTGTGGGCGCGTTTTCCCGAATCGGAAATCAGGGTGTTCGAGCCTTTCCTGAAAGGTGTTGCCAGCCATATGAAAGGCACAATGAAAACAAAGGACAGTTTGCATATTACAGGCTCTTTTGAGGAACCGGTTGTTAAGGGAGATATTGTGTTGCAGAATGTAGAATTGCTGGTAGATTATCTCAATGCCACAGTCAGGTTTTCGGCAGTGGTGCAAAGCGACAGGAACAAAATCAGCATGCTGCCGTTCACCTTCTACGACGACAAGAATAATGTCGGCAGGGCCAAAGGCTATGTATTTCATAAAGGATTTGAGGATTATACACTGAACCTTACGTTATGGGAGCTAAGGAATTTCCATGTCCTGAATACTTCCAAAGTCGACAATAAGCTGTTTTACGGCCAGGGATATGTAACCGGAAGCGCCAGTTTCAGCGGACCTTTTGATAACATGGATATCCGCATTAATGCAAGGACCATGCCCGGCACCAATATCGCCATTCCTATCAGCGAAGGGGAAGCCTCCGCCCTGCCTTCCTATATACATTTTAAGACCACCAGGAAGCGGGTGGTGAAGGAAGAAAATGATTTTCCCATACGTTCGCTCGTCATGGACATAGAAGCCACCACAGATGCAAATATCGATATCATCTTTGATGAAATAATGGATGAAAAGATATCGGGTACGGGCTATGGCAATATCCGGATGGAAATGACCAAGAGTGCCGATTTTTATATGTTTGGCACCTATACCGTCGAACGGGGCAAATACCTGTTCACAGCTTTCGACTTTTACAACAAGCCGTTTTCGGTGAGGAAAGGCGGTACAATCACCTGGCATGGGGATCCACTGGACGCCAAGCTCAACCTGGTCGCATTCCACTCTGAAAAAGCTGATCCGAGGCCCTTACTCACAGCGGTTAACACCAACACTACCATATCGGACAACCGGGTATATCCGATTACTGCTGAAAGCGAGCTTTACATAAAAGGCAACCTGTTTTCTCCGGATATTTCTTTTGGCCTGAACTTCCCGAGGATACGTGATGAATATCCAAATGCCAGCGTGAATCTTATGCCGGTCATTACAAGGATCAAGTCAGATAAGGAAGAAACCACCCGCCAGATATTCAGTCTTCTTCTGATGAAATCCTTCCTGCCTCCAACGTTTGCAGAAGTAGAATCCGATTATGCCGGGTCAGGTGGCAACCCGCTGGGGAATGCCGGCTCCGACCTTGTGACGGCTCAATTGAGTAACTGGCTGAACAAAATCGATCCGAACTGGCAGGTGAATATTATTTACAAGAACGGAACCATTACCCTGCCAACCGAATATGGCCTGAGACTGAGCAGGAAATTTTTGAACGACAAGCTGAATGTCGACGGCAGTTTCAGTAATTACAGTACCAGGCCGAATATCAATGTGGAGTACCAGGTAACTAAAAAAGGCAATGTCAGGATCAAGGCGTATACAAGGTCCAGCTTTAACCAGGTGAACACCACCTCGCTGAATACGCCTATCACAACCAATGGGGTGGGTGTGGTGTACACTACCGAATTCAACAAATTTCTGAGGCGAAAAGCCAAGCCTAAAAAACAGCCTCCGGCTGAACAAAAAGATACGGGCGCTACAGATACGACAGGTACCTCGCAGGTCGGGCTGCCGGAAAGCAGCGTTCCGAAAGAGGAAAAAAGTGAGGCCCGGAACAATGACACAGTCCCCGGGAATTCCAAAGGGGATATGATCAGGAAAGATTAGTGCTCGCTGCTGGAATTGTATCGGATTATTCCAGCTCTTTCTTTTTTTGTTCGAGGAATTCCCTGTTCTTTTTGTTGAACTTGTTAAATATAAGATAGAATCCTACCAGGACAATGGCGGTGATAAGTATCTCCGAAATGATCAGGGTGGTTTTAAAGCTTGCAACCGAAACTGTATCGGTCATTGCTGAGTCTTTCATAATTAATGTGTGTCTTTATAGCTGTCATTTGCCGGATCCCTGACGGGCGTTTTCAGCACTTTTATAAAATAGTAAATGGTCATGATAGTGACTATCAGGCAGGAAACGGTCATCATGATCAGCGCACCGGTATTCATATGTTTTTAACCCTTTTTTTATGTGCAATATACACCAAATATGTGAGCAGGCCAAACACCAGGAGCAGGAACGGCCGCGAGACATTTTTGTAAAACATGGTTTTTTCCCTTTCTGCCACATATTCTTCCACTGAGAAACCCGGACCGGTATACGTGGCATACCGCGACTGCTTTTCCCTGATACTGAATATGGCGGATTTCTGATCCTTATCCAGGGTCTTGTCGTTCATGATATTCCTTCCGTTCTGAATGAGCTCATCCGGCACACCGGCAAGCCCACCTTTTTTGATGGATGCAATCTCATCCAGGAGTAACTGTGGATTGCGCGCATGGCTTATCTCTGTTTTCGTAGTTGTGTGATTGATAGTATTCCATATACTGGGAAGGCTGCCTACAAATACCACAGTCAATATGGTAGGGGTGATCCATTTGATAATGAACCTGAAGATGATGGGCACCTGTATGTCCGCGCCCTGGGTAATTTCTTTCCAGCCCCTGTCTATACCGAATACCCATGCGAACAATATGATCTCCGCCAGGGCGAACATCACCAGTGAAACAGTTCCGGCCCAGTAATCGTATTCGTCAAATACCCCCTGGTTATAGAAATAAACGGTAGGCAATCCGAGTATGAAAATAGTGATGCCGAATGCCCATGCAGCTTTGCTGCGGCTCCAGTTAAACTCATCCTCCATGAAAGCCATACACGGCGTACCCATGGCGAGGGTGGAGGTGATCCCCGCAAAAAAGAGCAGGCCGAACCACATCACGCCTGCAAACATGGCTATCACATGCCCCCATTGCTGGAACAGGTACGGAAATGTTTTGAACCCCAGTCCGAACCCTCCGGATTTTGTCATCTCCACAACCTTGTCGATGCCAAGGTAACCGATGGCGATAGGGATTAAGATACAGCCTCCGATCACCACTTCGACAAATTCATTCATCCATCCCGCCGATTGTGAGTTCAGGGCAATATCATCGCGAGAATTCACATAAGACGCATAACAATGAATGGATCCCATTCCTACAGAGAGTGTAAAGAATATCTGCCCAGCCGCTGCAAGCCATACTTTCATGCTCCATATGGAACTGAAGTCCGGCGTCCACAGGAAATTTAATCCCACAGTGCCGTCGTGAATGGCGCCACTGTCACTACCGGCTTTCAGTGTCACACCCTTAATGGCCAGTAAAATACCGAACAATATCAGTAAGGGCATGCCTACCTTGGCTACTTTCTCAACACCGCCGCTCAGCCCCCTGCTTAATATCCAGGTGTTCAGCCAGAGGCAGACAACCCAGAAAACTATTGGTTCAAAGGTTTCGAGGTTTATGAGCTTGTCGAAAAAACTGCCGACCTGAGCCTGGGTCTGGCCCTGGAAGCTTCCTGTTACGGAGTGCCAGATGTAGGAGAGCGTCCAGCTTTCCAGGTAACAATAATAGGCGGCTACGGCAATATTGGTGAAGATGCCGAATACACCCACATATTTCCATAATCTGCGCTTGTCGTGACTGTCGAGGATAAAAGGCGCGGAATGATGTCCGTGCTTGCCCCCGAAACGGCCCATAGCCCATTCCACATACAGCAGCGGAACGCCCATAAGCAGGAAACATACGAGATATGGAATGATAAATGCTCCGCCCCCGTTTTGTATGGCCTGTACAGGAAATCTGAGGAAATTGCCTATTCCGACAGCATTGCCTGCCATTGCCAGAATTAACCCGACACGCGAGCCCCATGATTCCTTATTTGCCATCAGGGTGTAAACATGCTTGATTTTTCTTACAAAGCAATCGCCTCAATTTTTTTACTTGAAATTCGGGGCAACGACGAGGTCCTTGCCACCACCGCTGTAATCATAAAAACCCCTGCCGGATTTTACGCCGTGATCACCGGCAGTAACCATATTTATCAGTAAAGGGCTTGGAGCGTATTTTGGATTTCCTAATCCTTCATGTAATACATTCATGATGGCCAGGCATATGTCAAGACCGATAAAATCTGCAAGCTGCAGGGGTCCCATCGGATGGGCCATGCCCAGCTTCATAACCGTATCGATTTCTTCAACTCCTGCAACACCTTCGTTAAGGGTGATAATGGCTTCGTTGATCATTGGCATCAAAATCCTGTTGGCAACGAATCCCGGATAATCGTTGACCTGAACAGGAACTTTACCGATGGTCCTGCTGAGCTTCATGATGGTATCGGTCACTTCCTGAGATGTTTTGTAGCCATTGATGATTTCTACCAGTTTCATGACAGGTACGGGATTCATAAAGTGCATGCCGATCACTTTTTCAGGTCTTTTGGTAACAGCTGCTATCCTGGTAATGCTGATGGACGAAGTATTGGAGGAAAGGATGCAATGGGCAGGTGCCGCAGCATCAATATCCTTGAACAATTGTAGTTTGATGCTCACATTTTCGGTAGCCGCTTCGATCACCAGGTCGGCCTGCGAAACGCCTGAGCTCAGCTCGGTTGTGGTGGTGATGTTCGCCAGGGTCGCAGTTTTCTGTTCTTCTGTGATGATTTGTTTGCTTACCTGACGATCAAGGTTGCTGCCTATCTTTTGCAATGCCTTCTGAAGGGCAGTTTCGTTAATATCAATAAGTTTTACGGTAAAGCCGTTCATGGCGAAAACGTGGGCAATACCGTTACCCATTGTGCCGCAACCGATTACAGAAATATTTTTCATTTGATTGAATATGATTTAAATAGTCGGCAATATTACGGAAGAATTATGAAATAAGATTTATGGAAATGAGTTATTTTGCAAGAAAAATCACCGCCGTGGAAACATACAACGCCTGTCAGCCGTTAAGGACTTTCCTGTATGTATCAAGGCAGCGTTTGCGGGCAAATTCATGGTCCACAACCGGCGCCGGATATTCACTCGTGCCGTATTCAGGCACCCATTTCCTGACATAGTGCAGATCCTTGTCAAACTTTTTCAATTGAATCGCGGGATTGAATATCCTGAAATAAGGAGCTGCGTCCACCCCGCTTCCTGAGGCCCATTGCCAGCCGCCATTGTTGCTGGCCATTTCGAAATCCAGCAATTTTTCGGCAAAATAAGCTTCCCCCCAGCGCCAGTCGACAAGAAGATGTTTGCAAAGGAAACTTGCGCAGACCATCCTGACCCTGTTATGCATGAATCCCGTTGCGTTCAGCTCACGCATTCCTGCATCCACAAGGGGGTAACCTGTCATTCCTTTCATCCACGCCATGAATTCGCCTTCATCATTTCTCCATAGAATGCGATCATAGGCTGGTTTAAAGGCACGTTCAGCCACATGAGGGAAATGGGCCAGTATATACATATAGAAGTCGCGCCATATCAGTTCATTTACCCATTTTTCATTCAGCGGCAAAGCTTTTCGAAGCTTTTCACGCACAGATACAGTGCCGAACCTGAAATGCACACTGAGACGCGTGGTGTCCAGGGAAGGATAATCCCTGGTTTGATCATACGTCCGAATGATCCCTGTTGTGGTTTCCTTCGGTGGAAAATTGTGCGGAACGGAAGTAAACCCCAGCGTTTCCAGCGAAATTACAGGAGAAGGGCCGGTCTTGTAAAAGCTCCCGAAATACGTTTCTGTCGGGTATGCACGGAGATAAAAGGGTTTTAAAGTCTCTTTCCATTTTTTCGAAAAGGGAGTGAAAACCGTATAGGGTGTTCCGTCGGATTTTAGTATCTCTTGTTTTTCGAATATACACTGGTCTTTATACGTGCTGAAGCCTATGCCGTATTCTTTAAGCAGGCGTTTTACCTCATCATCCCGCTTGATAGCATATGGTTCGTAGTCATGGTTAGCGTATACGTGCTTTACGTGGTATTCTGTGACCAGTTTTTTCCATACGGACAATGGCTCGCCATGTCGGGTCAGCAGATCGCTTCCCATGTCGTTCAGGGATCGCTTGAGCAATGCCGTTTCCTGGTGAATAAAGTGAACCCTGCGATCGGTACTGTCTTTCAGGTTGTCGAGGATATGTGTGTCGAAAATAAAAAGAGGCAGGACACTGTCACTTTTTTTCAGGGCATGATAAAGACCTGCATTGTCATCCAGCCTGAGGTCTCTGCGGAACCAGAATATGGCAAGCCCGTTTCTCATCCTTTTAAAAGCTGCTGAATGGCGATATCCGGATCGGTAAACCTGAATGTAAAACCTATGTGTTCTATTTTTTTACTGCTAACAGGCTGACTGCTCATCAATATCCTGGTCCGTTCATCCCCGAATATCAGGTTCAAAACCCTTACGGGGATATCCGGCAGCAGTAAAGGTCTCTTCAGTGCTTTTGCAGTGCTTCTGGTAATGTCGCGCAGTGTGGCGGGCTGGGGTGCCACTGCATTGAATGTTCCGTTTATCCGGTGTTCCATCATCCAGATCATGAGATCGGTCAGGTCGTCTACATGTATCCAGCTGATCACCTGTTTTCCGTCTCCCGGAACGGTCCCGGCAAAATACCGGATAGGCTTTGCAAGCTGCGAAAGAAAACCGCCGGTTTCCGATAACACGATCCCTATTCGCAAAACACTTATGCCGGCAGCAGTTTTAAAACCATTTGCAGCAGCTTCCCATACCTTCACCAAATCGGGTATGAACCCATTACCGGTTGTTGAATCTTCATTAACTTCGTTTAAACAAATGTAGGGATATATGCCTATGGCGCTGGCCGATATAAGCTGGGGAAGGGTAAGGCCGGCTATTTCGAATTGCCTGTCGAGAAATTCGAGCGGCAATATTCTGCTGTTTATGAGTTCCTGCCTTCGTTTAGCAGTGAAAGGTTTGTCAAATACAGGCGCTCCGCATAGATTAAAACAAGCCTGAATGCCGCTGAGATCTATTTGGGGAAATTCATTTTTTCCGGGATTCCAATAGTGTATGTCAGAGGATAAGGGCAAATCCCGCCGTGTTGAAAGTAATACTACCTCATACTTTTTTTGTTTAAGTTTTTTTATTAGTTTTGACCCAATTAAACCGGTTCCACCGGCAATTAATATTTTAGCCATAAGAAAATCAAACAATTATAACGCATTTAAATTTTAAATACAGTGAGATCAGGAAAAAAAGATTTTAGAAACAAGTTATTTATCAAGGATCTTGAAAATATAACAGGTATCAAGGCGCACACCATCAGGATATGGGAGCAGCGCTATAAAATATTTGAGCCGCACCGCACAGATACGGGTATACGATATTACGACGAGGAACAACTGAGACTTATTCTGAACATATCCATATTGAACAATAACGGGTACAAGATTTCGAAAATAGCTGAAATGAGTCTTGAGGAAATACGCGAGAAATGCCAGCAGCTGTCTGAGAATAAATCCAAATACGACGGCCAGATTCAGGCGCTTATCAGCACCATGATGCTGTTCGATGAGAAGGAGTTCAACAAGATATTGTCCATAAATATCCTTAAACTCGGCCTGGAGGACACCATGATACAGATCGTGTTTCCGTTCATGGAACAGGTGGGACTGCTCTGGCTGGCAGGATCCATTCACCCGGCTCATGAACATTTTATATCCAACCTGATCAGGCAAAGGCTTTTTGTTGCGATTGACAACCTGACGGTAAGCATTAACAGCGACGCCAGAAAGTTCCTTGTATTTGTTCCGACCGGCGAATCGCACGATCTGAGCATACTGTTTTCCAACTATGTCCTGCGGTCAAGGGGGCATGAGGTCATTTACCTCGGCGCGCAGCTGCCATTCGAGGATCTTTATAAGATATTTGAAGAAAGAAAGCCCGATTTCCTGTTCAGCATTATTACGTCGCTGAACAGCAATGTCAGTGTGCAAGCCTTTATCAATAATCTTGGCAAACACTGGAAAGATACGGAAATCCTGCTTTCAGGCGCCCAGATCGTCAACAAAAAAGAGCTGAAGATACCGGATAACGCCAAGGTGCTGGCCAATCCGCAGGAACTGATCGGTTTTCTGAACGAGCTGAAAGAAAGCCTTAAATACAAAAACAGCATCAAGAACTTTTCTCTCAAGACCAATCCATTCCAGGGTTTATAAATGACATTGCTGGAAATTTCGGAACTGCGCATCAGCGCTGCCGGTCACGAACTGGTAAAAGGCATATCATTGGGGGTGCAAACGGGCGAAATCCTCTCGATAGTAGGTGAATCGGGTTCCGGAAAATCACTGACCTGCCTTTCCATCCTCAATCTGCTTGCGCCCAATCTGAAGGTGACCGGATCGATACTATTTCATGGAGCGGACGGGAAAACACAGTTGCTAGGGCTCGATCCCCACGCGCGATCCAGGTTTGCCCTGAAGCATATTGCCTACATTTTCCAGGAACCTCTGTCCGCACTTAACCCGGTGCAGACATGCGGCAAACAGTTGATGGAGAACATTGCCTTATGCGGTGTAAAAACACGGTCTGAACAGCTTGCCAGGGCAAAAAAGCTGCTGGTGGATGTGGAATTGACCAATACGGAAAAGGTGCTTAAGTCGTATCCGTTCCAGCTTTCAGGAGGCCAGAGGCAGAGAGTGATGATTGCCATGGCACTGGCGGGTGAACCCGAGCTTATCATTGCTGATGAACCGACGACCGCCCTGGATGTGCTGTTGCAGGATGAAATACTCGGACTTATAAAAGAGCTATGCAGGAAGCAAGGCAAAAGCGTCTTGTTTGTGTCGCATGATATTGATGCGGTTTACAAATTTTCCGACAGGATAGCCGTCATGTACAAAGGAGAAATTGTAGAATCCGACAGGTCAGAACGTATTATTATGCAGCCGTCTCATCCATATACGAAGGCGCTTCTTGAATGTAAACCCAAGCCTGAAAAAAGAGGCACCTATCTTTCAACCCTTGCTGATACGATGGAACAGCGGATGCCTCAACGATTTCAGGAACAGGAAACAGGGGAAAACGTGCTGGTAAAGGTCAGCGACCTGAGTAAGGTATACCGCCATGCAGGAAAGGCTTTTGTCGCACTGGATCATGTGAGCTTTAACATCAGGCAGGGTGAAAGCCTGGGCCTGATCGGTGAGTCGGGTTCAGGGAAAAGCACTATTTCTAAACTCCTTGTCAGGCTGGAAAACCGGACGGGAGGAGATATCATCTATGATTTCAGCAACGGAAAGCCTCTGACATCCAACGTACAGATGATATTCCAGGACCCGTTCTCCGCATTGAACCCCTCCGTTAAGGTGGAAGATATGTTGCAGGAAGTCATAGCACAGCATCAGCCCGAACTGTCCTCCGCACAGGTAGCCGCTCAAATTGATGAACTGCTTCTGAAGGTAGGTATGGGTCCTTCGGACAAACTGAAATACCCTTCGAATTTCAGCGGGGGACAAAGGCAGAGGCTTTGCATAGCAAGAGCGCTGGCTGCGCGCCCGTCACTTCTGATATGTGATGAATCCACCTCGGCACTGGACCTGTCGGTGCAGGCGCAGATACTGAACCTGCTGAAGTCATTGCAGATACATGAGCATCTGAGTATCCTTGTCATCACCCACAGCATGGCCGTGGCGGCATGGTTCTGTCATTACCTGGTGGTACTGAAAAATGGGAAAATTGTGGAGCAGGGAGAGGCACAGGAACTGATCAATAATCCTCAGGATCCTTATACGAAAGCAATGGTAGGTCATATTTAGGGAGGGGAGTTAGTAGTAGCTGTCTCAAAAGTCCGGTTACGACATTTATTTAGGATTTTTCCCGCTTCGCTCATTACCTGAAGTACCTACAGATGGCCGCGGCCCATGCTGTGTTAGCTGACAAAGTCTGTGGCCTCGCCATGACGGTCATTATTATGGTTGGTCCAACATCTGAAATCACCCAATAAAAATAATTATAGAGAGAACTTTTCTGGTAAATAGTGTTCAATTGTCAATGCCTGAATAAGGTTGACAGATCCAAACAATTCTGTATCAACTATTCCAGCGGCGGTTCGACGTGCTGCACTTCCCGGGGTTGTAATTGCCTGTTCATGATAAGCCTGGCGCATGAATTCCATCTCAGTATGGCCTCATCGTTGCCTTCAGGTTTCAGGGCTTCCGCTTTCTCGTATTCCCGCATGGCGTCTACCAGCCATTCGTAAGCATCGGCATCTCCGCCCAGTCCGTCATTTAATGAGGCAACAGCTCTTCTTTCGCAGATGATACCCGCATAATAAGCCCTTTCGTATTCGTTTTGTAGTAAAGGCAGTAATTTGGTGGGTTTGGTGATGTCAACGGCTGTGTATTTGCCGAACTGGTCAGTCAGTGCCAGTAGCATTGTCACAAGGGCCCGTTGGTTTCCGGGATCTGCTTCCAGTATGTCCTTGCAAATACTCTCGGATTGCATGGGTTCGTTGAGCAGCCTGTATTTTTCAGCTTTGAGCAAAGCCAGGTCAACCCCCTTTTTGGAAATGGTTTTGAGTTGGATGGATGGTTTCATGATATTGTTTTATTTAACCAAAGCTAAAATAGAAATCATCTCAGCTTTTTTGTTACATTTTAAGGTTAATTTGTTGCTTTTTACCCTGCAAGACTCGAACCGGCCACCTGGGGGTATATTAGTTCAAGACTATAGTTCCAGAGCCTTTTCGCAATCTCCGGATCGTACTGTATTTTTTCTTTTTTGTCCGGTTTCCCGGGGTGCCTGAGGAAATATCCCGAAAAAGTGGCGGAAGGATCGCTTGCCAGATAAACAAAATTCTGTGCGGCAGCTTCGGGTGTTCTGCCTACAAGATTGACCATTGCTTTCAGGAAAAAGTTCGAATGGCGCATAATGCCTGTTTTTGCGATTCCGACATGGGCCATGTTCATGACCACATCGTTGTCGGGATGAAGCTTGGCAAATTCCTGAACCAATAGATGATTGGCGAACATTTCCTGTCCAAGGGCTTTCATCATTGAAAAATCTTTTTTTAAGGCTATGTCGTCAAAATAGATCTTTGCATTGGCGAGTTTCGGCGCACCAACAGTGACTATCCTGGCATGGCCGTTCTTCAGTTCGGTCATCAGCATCTGCACCATGGCGAAGCGACTGAGATACTGTATGGCAAAGCCGGCCTCGAGACCGTCGGTAGTAATGACATGCCTTGGGAGGATAACTCCCGTTGACAACACAAGCACTTCTATGGAACCTGTCTTTTGCCTGATCGCATCGGCCAGTTCTTTCATGCCCTGTATCGTTGATACATCTGCAGAGATGTACTCAATATGCGGGTTTCCGGAGCCGGCTTTGATCTCTTCTGCCGCCTGTAAGGTTTTTTGTGGATCGCGACCGTGGATGATCACCCTGTATCCTTTTTTTGCAAGTTCGGTGGCGACCGCTTTTCCTATGCCGCTGTTACCGCCGGTTATAACCGCTGTTTTCATAATGTATAGTTCAACTGATGGAATGGTTATACAAACCTCAGGAAATTAATGCAAATAACCATGCATAAAATTGAATAAATCTGATCATGCCAGGGCATGCAACCTTTCATTAAAATCGCGGCTGAACGTTGTAACCTGTTTTCCCAGCAGGTGTACTTCGTCTTCGAGGGCCTTCAGCACTTTTTTGGGAAGTGCGCCGTGAGTTCTGAGCTCCTCAAAGGCGATATCGGCATCGTGCCATTTTCCTATCAGTTCCTGAAGCTCTGTCAGGTATTTGATATCCAGATCCATGATATCGCGTATGCGCCTGTTGAGAAGATTATTGGTATAAAGCAGAGTTTTCATAAGGCTGCGGGCCTCATGAAGCATTTCTTTTTCCTCTGGCCTGGAAAGACGTTTCCAGGTTTTTTCTATCAGTTTTCCAAGATACGCGATCACGTCATCTTCATCGAGATCCTCAATAAGGCCAGAGATATTTTTTTCGGCTTCGTTGATCTGACGGATATGTGCCGGTTCGTCCTGCAGGAAGTGATTAATGGCCGTATCCATGATATGCATTTTCTGGTTGATAAGCCGCGACGCCTGTGACGGATATTTGCTCAGGATATTCAGTTCAATGTAAATACTGCGTATGATGCCTGCCTTTTTGAATATTTTTTTCACCGGCAGGAATGCTGCCGATGCCTCCTTATATTCCAGGCAATAGTCAAGCATTCTGGCAACCACCCTTAATTTCTTGATTTCGACCCTTAACTGGTGAAGATCATCCTGCTTGCAAAAAAAAGAAAATGCAGTGTGGTTCTGCCTGATCTTTGCAAATCTCTCGCTGACGAATTCCTGTATTCTTTTTTTGCTGAGCATAAAGCTTGTACAATAATGTATAATACAATCCGGGAGAGTTGCAGAATGATTCCGAACGATGGATTAACTGATGTTCAAACCTCAGCAATTTCACCGAAATAAACAAGCCGGAACAGACGATTGTGTAGAACAGCCATGTAATTCACCTTTTATTAACCAGTTATAAACCGGATAATGACGAAAATCACAAATTATTCACCGCTTTTCATCACATATGTCAGGGCAGCTTTGGCAAAAACCGGCCATTTATCCGGGTAGTTTCCAGGAACTTGCACCCATTCTTTCATAGGCCGTCCCTTGAATGAGGGGTCGAAAAGCCGGGCTCCCTCAAGATTCAGGGCTTCTTTGTGCATATCTCCCTCCAGCTTGAACACCATGTCATTCTGGAAAAAACAAATGAAAGCTTTGCCGTTGACCTTAAAACAAGGTTTCCCGAACATCTGGCTTTTTTCGGCATTCAGTCCATTGCCAATCGATTCGTAATGGGCTTGTTCCTTTGTCATTGCAGTCATCATGCAAAAATAATGATTGCCACAGTAATTAAATCTCAGGATTTGCAGTTATGGCCTGCCTTCCATATCAATTATCTTTCGCCGAAAGGTACCTTTCTTTCAATATATTCATATGATGGCTCGCATGCCCAACTGTAATCCAGGCAAGTGCCCTCGCCGTGACTTTATAAGTGACAGCATTAGCCATAAAACGGCTCTGTTCGTCTGTCAGGCTGGTAAACAGGAACTCCATCGCTTTTCTTACAGTTCTGAATTCTTCCAGCAGATCTTCCATGCTGCGGTTGGACACATCCGCATGGGAAGCATAGAAATTCTCATTCATCCGGTGCAGCGGAGTTTCTGGATCCTGCCTGGCCGCCACCAGCATGCGGTACGAAAACACCCTTTCCGTGTCAATAATATGCATAAGCATTTGTTTGACTGTCCATTTATCTTCGGCATACCTGAAATCATGCAACGTTCCGGGGGTATGACCGAATAAAGAGACGACTTCTTCCGTGTTGTTCCGGAACAATTCTTCGAATGGAACACCTGGCAGTACCAGGTCGACATACCTTTGAAAATAGGCATTATATTCGGTTGTTTCTGGCTTGCGTATCATAATGGTATTGGATGATGATGCAAACCAAGTAAATTCCCGTCGTAAATGCAATGTTTGGCTCATTGTTTTAGTCAAAAAGTCCCAGGCTGTTCAAAAAACCTGAAGTACTGCAGGGTCTTCGCTGTGAATTTTGTTCAATTAGTATTAACTTTGCGATAACCGGTTCACCGGTCATCTGTTAACCTTAAGATCAAAGCCATGAAACACCTTATCCACGCGTATGTTGCAGTTGCATTGCTCAGCATTTTTTATCCGGTTACCATAAAGGCGCAGACCTTCGACAAACTGAAAATGGATAGCCTGTTCGACAGGCTGGCGTCCAAAAACAAGTCTATGGGGAATGTCACCATTTCCAGGAACGGCCGGATACTTTACAGCAAGGCTATCGGTTACAGTTATATTACACAAGGTGTAAAACGGCCGGCTAACACACAAACCAGGTACCGTATAGGCTCCATCTCCAAAATGTTCACAGCCACCATGATACTTCAGCTTGTTGAAGAAGGCCGCCTGAAACTTTCCACAAACCTGGAACGGTTTTTTCCCACGCTGCCTAACGCCAAGCTCATTACCGTCAGCAATCTGCTCAATCACCGCAGCGGCATCCATAATTTCACGTCTGATGCCGATTACCTTACCTATCTCGACAAACCCAAAACACGGCAGGAACTTTTTGATATTATCGCCCGCAATGCTGTGGACTTTCAGCCCGACCAGCGTGCGTCATACAGCAACGCCAACTATATATTGTTGTCATGGATCATTGAGGATGTCACCGGGGAATCTTTTGCAAAGGCGCTTGAGCAGAAGATCTGTAAAAGAATAGACCTGAAGAACACCTATGTCGGAAACGGGGTCGATACACTTAACGGAGAAAGCTATTCTTACAGGTATGTGAACGGCTGGGAACCCGAAACCGTAACGGATATGAGCATTCCGGGCGGCGCGGGGGCCATTATTTCCACCAGTTCGGATCTCTGTGTATTTATTGAATCATTATTTAACGGAAAACTGATTGCCGACAGCAATCTTTTAAAGATGAGAACCATGGTGGACGGTTTCGGCATGGGCATGTTCAGTTATCCGTTCATGAATAAAAGGGCGTTTGGACACACCGGAGGCATAGACGGTTTTTCATCCATGGTCGTTTATTTCCCGGAAGACAGTCTGGCAGCAGCGTACTGCGCGAATGGCCAGGCATACTCCATGAACGATGTGATGATAGGCGCGTTGAGTATCTATTACAATCGTCCCTATCTTCTTCCAGAATTCAGGACTTTGTATGTCAAACCGGAGGATCTTGATAAATATATAGGACTATACACGTGTGTTCAACTGCCCATGAAGATCAGTATCACCAAAGACAGCGTTACGCTGATAGCACAGGCGTCCGGTCAGCCCTCATTCCGCCTGGAAGCATTCGAAACCGATAAGTTCAGGTATGACCTGGCCGGTGTGCGCATGGAATTCATTCCCGAGCGGAAAGAAATGATCCTGAAACAGGGTGGGGGTGTGTTTTTGTTTACCCGGGAGAAGTAGGGAGTACATAATGTACAATGTGCAATTAATGTGGTAAGCCAGAAGAGTTAGTCATAACCAGACCTGTTAGGGCAAAGCCTGTTATGATCAATATCAACGTACCAGATCGAGCAGCTCTTCCGCCTGCGCCAGGTGTCGTTTCTCGTGGGTCACAATAATATCAAACGCTTTTTCGAGTGTGTACACAATATACCGGTTGGCGGGGGAGGAAATAACAGTCTTCTTATCCAGCAAATCGCTGCATGAGGTCACCAGCTTTTTCAGGTCGTCCTGGTGATTTGCAAAATCCGTGAGAATATACGCCGGCAATTCACTGGCGGAAGGTTCCCACATGGGAAAAGTCCTGACCTTTTTCCGTCTTTCAGGTTCAACGCCCTTTAATATGGCATTTCCGAGCATGTTCACAATAAAACCTGACCTGCCGGTCCAGGGAAGCCGGTAAGTCCCGTTCCTTACGGATGCTATAAGGGGATAATACGAGCTGTTGATTACTATCAGGTGATCGATGTTCTGCGCAATGCTCCAGGTACCCGGATCAGGTTTAAAATTCAGCTGTTCCGCGGAAAGCGAAGCGAATCTTTCCATGAACAATGCCGTGGTTTCATCAATCTGCAGTTGCCATTTCTCCGTATTCATATTCACATCCCCTATTTCTTTTTTATTGCCTTGCCGTTATTATTTTCAGCTTTCCTGGCATTTTCCTTCAGCCTGTACCTGGTGATCTTGCGGATCAGCGCAAGTGGCATTGGCTTGCCGATAGGAAACTGAACCGTTCCGCGGCCGGTCTTATAACCCTCAAAATCTTTTTTAAAGGCTTCTACGCCCACTGGAGCAGGGTAAATACTAATATGGTTCTTAAACCCGGCAAAATATACCAGGTAAGTATCATTGAGATTAAATGTCGGAATGCCATAACTGATGGTTTCAACGGCAGCCGGTGCTATTTCCCTGATAGCGGACCTCACTTGCTGCAGTATTTTCTGCACATCTTCGGGGAACCCCGCGATATAGTCGTCAATGGTTTCGGGCTTTTGCGGGGGCATGCCCGCAAGTTATGAAAATGTACAGAAAATTGAAAACAGGGCTTACAATTCTTGATCTTAATCCATAAATCTTAATTCCAAAATCCTGATTCCCCTTCCTATCTTTGCATCAGCAATGAAAGAAAAGAAAAAGCAGAGGACTATACTGCTGGAAAACATGATTATAGAGGTGCTGACCGAAAACAAGGGCAGCATACTCAACCATAAGCAGATTTTCTCAAGGCTGGATCCTGAACTTCGCATCGGGCAGGCGAATGATATTTTGCCGGTACTGTACAACCTTGTCGGGGAAGGCAAGCTGGGCCAGCATGATAAATACAAGTTCTACAAGCCCCTGGCCCGGAAAAAGGTTACTGGTATTATCGATATTACCCGCGGCGGCAGGGTGTTCCTGCGTGTCGAAGATATGGAAGACGACCTTGTGGTGGAGTCATCCCTTATCAACCTGCTTCCTTTTGACAAGGTGGAGGCCGAGATCGTGAAAGAAGGCAAAAAAACGGTGAAGGCCACCGTGACCTCTCTGATAGAACATTCCACCAAGACCTTTGTAGGCGTACTTCAGCTGAAAAATAAGCACTGGCTGGTGGAGCCGGACCTGCTAAAATTCCAGAAACCATTCGAAATTAAGGACAGGCCAGGGCTGCACAAAGGACATAAAGTGTCATTCAGGATACTTGAATACAAACGCAACCAGAATCTGCCAAAGGCAGAGGTGATAGAGGTACTGGGCAAGTCAGGGGAGCATAAAACGGAGATGCATGCCATCCTTACGGAATTCGGACTGCCGGAGAGATTTGAGGACAAAGTTCAGGAAGCTTCCGACAGTATTTCAGAGCACATATGGCCCGAGGATATCAAGGGCCGTGAAGATTACCGGGAGATACTGACCTTTACCATCGATCCGGAAACGGCCAAGGATTTTGATGACGCCATTTCGTACCGCAGGCTGGATAACGGGAATTTTGAGGTAGGCGTGCATATCGCTGATGTGAGTCACTATGTCACTCCGGGAAGCATTCTCGATTACGAGGCGCTCAACAGGGCCACTTCGGTTTACCTGGTGGACAGGGTGGTGCCTATGCTGCCGTTCAAGCTGTCTGATGTTGTATGTTCATTGCTGCCTAACCGCGACAGGCTGACCTTTGCCGTTATTATAGAGGTCAATGATGCCTTTAAGATCATTAACACGCGTTTTGCCAAGACTGTTATACATTCGGATAAACGCTTCAGTTATGAAGAAGCCCAGGATATACTCAACGCCGGAACAGGATTGTATTACGACGAGCTTTTCCATCTCAACACCTTTGCAAAATTCCTGGCGGAAAAACGCTTTGCCAATGGCGCCATGAGTTTTGAGTCCACCGAATACAGGTTTGTTCTTGATGAATATTTCAAACCCGTTTCCATGCAGGTAAAACAAAGGCAGGACACCAACAAGCTGATTGAAGAACTGATGTTGCTCGCCAATCGTTCAGTGGCCGAATTCATATACAATCAGAAACCACGAAAACCGTTTATATACAGGACGCACGACGAACCGTCGGAGCAGAAACTGGAGGACCTGAAAAGGTTCCTGGCCAGGTTCGGGTATGTACTGCATATTGATGATGAAAAGTCGTTCAGGAGATCGATCAACGAAGTTTCGAAGGAGGTGGAAGGCAAGCCTGAACAGGATGTTGTCCGGAACATGTCGATCCGCAGCATGGCGAAAGCCGTGTACACTCCGAACAAACCCAGTCACTTTGGCCTGGCCTTTAACTATTACACGCATTTTACGTCCCCAATCAGGAGGTACCCGGATATCATTGCTCACAGGTTACTTCATGGTTACCTGCAGGGACTCAGCATGGAACAGGTATGCGGCTGGGACATGGCCAAACTGGATTTTGCCTGCAAGCAAAGTTCCAGGATGGAAATGCAGGCCAGCGAGGCCGAAAGAGCTTCAATCAAATACAAGCAGGCAGAATGGATGGAAACCCAGGTGGGTAAACAGTTCACAGGCGTCATCAGCGGGCTGACCGATTTCGGCATGTTTGTCGAAATAAAAGAGTACAAGTGCGAGGGCATGGTACGGCTGAACACCATGCGCGATGATTATTACGAATACGACGAACACCTGATGGCGGTGATGGGCAACAGGTCTTTCAAACAATATAAGATGGGTGACGAAGTGCAGGTGATCATTACAGACTCCAACAAGATCAAGCGCACCATTGATCTTGAAATTGTCCCCGAAGAAACAAACAGGCAAAAGCATGGCAGAAAACCACATCGCAGATACAAGTAGTTTCGAAGCATACCTGCAGTCGCACCCCTTCAAAGGGCAGCCGGAAAACCTGTATTCGGCCATGAATTACATCATGCAGCTCGGGGGAAAGCGGTTAAGACCGCAACTTGTACTGCTGGCGTTTGAATCGGTCGCGGGCAAGCTGACTGATGAAGCGTTCAAACTGGCTCTTGCCATAGAAACTTTTCATAATTTCAGCCTTGTTCATGATGATATCATGGATAATGCCCCGATCAGGAGAGGAAAACCTTCGGTTCATGAAAAATGGGGAAGCGGTACGGCCATACTTGCCGGAGACAATCTCCTGATAAGCTGTTACGCTCTTCTGTTGTCGACCGGGTTCGACCGGAAGGAACAGCTCCTGAAAGAGTTTACGCAGATGGCCATTGAAGTATGTGAAGGCCAGCAGATGGATATGAATGTACCTGTTGATGAAAAGGCATATCTCGGCATGATCAGGCTAAAGACGGCAGTATTGCCGGCATGTGCCATGAAAATAGGTGCACTGGCTGCGGGAGCCGGGACGGAGAAGGCGGATCAGTTTTACGGTTTTGGCATGAACCTCGGCATGGCCTTTCAATTGCAGGACGACTACCTGGATTGTTTCGGTGATGCTGCGGAAACCGGCAAGCAGGCGGGGGGAGACATTATTGAGAACAAAAAAACAATATTGTACCATCATTCACTATTGCATTTGAACGACCGTTCAAAGGCGGCTCTGATTACATATTTTAACAATTATACCGGAGATGCCGGCCATAAGGTAGAAAGAGTAAGGGATCTTTTCAGGGAGGCCGGCAGCGATACCTATGTGCTGAATGTGAAAAAGGAGTATGAAGACAAGGCCTTGCATTTTCTTGACCGTGCATGCCCGGACGGAAAATCGCGAAACACCTTGTTTCAGCTCTTCAGTTTTCTGCAAACAAGGAGAAAATAATGACGGAATCTACCGGGACAAGCAAACGTCCGGTATTAGCGAACGGCATTAACGGCGGGTAATCTTCCAAAGAATATCATGGCATATTCATGCCATGATTCCGGGCTTCCTGCATCTTAATTCCGGATGCCGCCGGAATCCGCCTGCGAAGAATTGAAGTATTTTTCATTCAGC
>CALMKH010000209.1 GCA_937867025.1 uncultured Bacteroidota bacterium
GGGCGCCTGAAGTCGACCATCACTGACACAGCCGGGCAGACAACCGTGATGCGCATGATGGAGACAGGCATCATGGTAAAACGGGGAGAGAACTGGAAATTACTTCATGGCCAGACATCGCTTATTCCATAAGATTCCAGGGGTGTCATTCCGTAAGGCACGATGATCATATACATCTGCAATTATGAAAATGAGCAACATTACCATGTAATTGTAAGGTATTTCATTTCATGCGAACCGATTTCTTTCGTGGCAATTCTTCATTTGCCCACGTCCTGATATTCTTCAATTTCCCTAAACCCGGGAATACCTGTTGCGATAATCCGTAATTTCGCAAATCATCCCCTTCCCTTTTTATCAACTTTTGCGTTTGACGCAAACAAGATGTTTTGTGTTTCAATTATTCATTTTACTTCACATACTATTCACTCTACATTCGTGTCAACATTCATCACCTATGAATAAACTTAAATTCTCCAAAGATGAAGGCACAGCCTTTTACAAAGAGCTCCAGCAGCGCCTGGATGAATATTTTTTCCGGAACCGTCTTGAAAAACACGGCAACTGGCTTATGCTGTTCAAGATCGTCATGTATTTCTCCCTTGACATATTGTTCTATACCCTGATGATGAACAGTGAAACCCTCACCGGATTTTATATCTTTTACCTCCTTACCGGCCTTTCCATATTATTGACTGCATTCAACGTATCGCACGATGCCGCTCACGGGGTGGCGGTAAAAAGCAAATACTGGAACAAAGTACTGTTCTCCCTGAGCTTCAACCTGCAGGGCAACAACGCCTACGTATGGGGTAAACATCACAATGAGTCGCACCACCTGTATACCAATATTGAAGGAAGCGATATTGACGTATTGAACAATCCCCTGTTCAGAATGACGGAACACCAGGAACTTAAATGGTTCCACCGGTACCAGTACCTGTATGCACCACTGCTCTACCTGCTGTATTCCCTCAACTGGTTCCTGTTCCGTGAAAGCCTTATGCTCGTCAACCTGTCAAGTCGTACCATCAAAATACAGATACCGCGTTCCGAAGTGTTTAAACTCATTATTTATAAACTGGTTTATATCGGTTACATGATTATTATCCCCTCATATTTCTTGCCGTTCGGATGGGAAACCGTTATGCTGGCATTCCTGCTCAACCATTTTATGGTATCATGGATCTTTGTTGGAGTACTCGGCGTTTCACATCTCTCCGATTTCGTATCCCACCCGGTTCCAGCCGCGGACAACACGCTTGACATGAGCTGGCCGAAGCTGCAGATGTGCACGTCTGTCGACTATAACGCCGGCAGCAGGTTCCTCAACTGGACCCTGGGCGGTTTTAACGCTCACGCGCTGCATCATCTTTTACCGAATATCTGCCACATACATTACCTGAGGATATTGCCGATGTTCAGGGAAATTGCCGCAAAACACGGTGTTACTTATATGGAAATGTCTTATACGAAATCGCTCGTTTCGCATTTCAGGTTCCTGAAAGCTATGGGGAAGCACCAGCAATTCATTCCGGCCGCATATGAGGGATAAACATCTGCAGATAGACGAAGACAGCAGGTTGCTGAAAGAAATCCAGGAAGAAGTGGGAAGACGCCTGCGCTTCGACAGGAATACATTTACGGCATTGCTGACCGTCAAATTCGCAATCTATTTTTCACTTACGGTCATTCTGTACCTTTCGCTGTACAGGACACAGTCACCCCAATCTTTCATCGCCTGTTATATTGTTTACGGTTTTGTTTCCCTGCTTTTTGCATTTAATTTTTCTCACGACTTTTCGCACAGCACGGTTTTTAAAAGCAAACGATGGAACATGCGATGCTTCACATTCATCTACTCGTTGGTAGGCGCCCATGCCGAGGCATGGAAACAGAGGCATATCCATTCCCACCACTTTGCACCCAATGTGGAACACTACGACTCCGACATGAAGATATCCGGCCTTATCCGTGTGATTCCCGGAAGCATGTACAAATGGTACCATCGCTTCCAGCACCTCTACGCTCCCCTGGCATATACCACATATTCCCTGTTCTGGATTTTCATCAAGGACTTCGTCATTTTGTTTTCAAGGGAAGACGACACCGGGTACGGCACCTCTAAAAATTTCAGGTATCATGTTTCTTTCTGGCTGCAAAAGTGCTTTTACATGGCCATGATACTGCTTTTGCCCCTGTTTTTTTCAGGTCAGTCCTGGCATACCATCCTTATAGGCTTTATCCTGATGCATATGTTCCAGTCGCTGTTCCTGCTGTTTACATTTTTCATGACCCATCATGTGGAAACCACGGCATACCCGGGAATAGATCAGAACGGGATGATCAGGAGTTCGTGGCTGATGAACCAGGTCAAAAGCTC
>CALMKH010000210.1 GCA_937867025.1 uncultured Bacteroidota bacterium
TGATTTTAATGGCAGGGCTTTCCGGAGCTTCGCTCAATAATAATTTCCTTCACTGTATCAATGCGAACACATTCAACACCAAATGGTCATCAACCTACGGCAGCGGAGTGAACAGGAGCCTGTTCAACCTGAATGCATTCTGGGTGTCTGTCATTTCAACCAGTGAATTAGCTTTAGGCAACACCCTTGATCCTATAAGCTCTACTGACAATGATATCCTGATAGCAAAATATGGAATCACCGATCCGTATGACTGCTTTGACTCCATACTGATCACAGATACTACACTTACGGTACCATCGCCCGCAACTCCTACCATAGATTCAACGAACGAGATCATTGATACGGCAAGTTTTATTCTCGACAGCCTTGTATTGAATGATACCCTGCGATGCGAATCAAGCCAGGAATTTGTCATGCAAAAGTTAAAACCATATTTTATCTCGAACCCTGAAGAAGGAAACGGTTCCGGATTTACGGTATATCCATATCCATATGAATACATTCAAAGAAAAGACATACTCCGGTTGAATGTGTATCCGAACCCTCTGAATGGCAATACACATGCTGAAGTGGATATCACCAATATTTCCGGACTTCCGACCACCATATCCGTTTATGATATCAATGGACGCCTCATAAGTTCATCGAAATTTACAGACAGGCAGATACACTGGAACCTGGATGCAGCGGAACTTTCACATGGAATCTACATCATAAAAGCTGAAAACCAGCATTTCTCGGATCAGAAGAAACTGGTTGTGAATTGATCTTCTTTCCAGGCTAAAACTATAATTGCTCAAAGGCCCGCTTATTGCGGGCTTTTGATTTAATATTATATGCGAGCTGGCTCACCCTCTTATTAAGGCATTCAGGTTTTCATTGTTCAGGGTATAATCATACGCTATTTTTATCATCTCCTCACTTTTGCCATGCTCGAACATTTTAAATTCTGAAAGGCCTTGAGGCTCTATGAAAAGCACGCACTGTTCCTTGCTCTGCATGACTGTTCTGCGCATTAACAGGTGCAAGGTTCTTTCCATATTTTCCAACCAGTCCCCCTCTTTATTGAATGCAGAAATGGGGTTTACATGAACGCCTATCGTTGGGTAAGATGAACTGACGAAGGGTTCAACGGGCAGGTTATTGCTGATCCCGCCATCACCATACAAAGAGTTGTTGATTTCGACGGGTGGCAATATGATCGGAATAGCGGATGAAGCAGAAACGGCTTGAATTATATCCCCCTTCGTGAGAAAGCTCTGGGTGCCGTTTTCAAGGTTAGTCACTGCAATAAAAAGTGGTATTATAAGTTCCTCAATTTTGTTATGTCTCAGGTTTTTTCGAAGGATGTCCCTTACGGGTTTAAAATCCATAAGTCCTTTCTTCAAATGACTGAACCCTAATTTTAATCCCGGCTCATGTCTTATGATAATTTCCGCAATCTCTTCGGGTTGATATCCATCACAAATAAAAGCACCGATAAAAGCACCGGCGCTTGAACCGCTGATCCCAGCCGGTTGGACGCCCTTTTCGAACAATGCCTTCAGTACGCCGATATGGGCGCTCCCTCTCATTCCCCCTCCGGACAATACAATGTTACATTTCATAGTTGGCAGCTGTTACTTTGGGGTTTATTGCTGCAAATTTAAGGTAAGCCGCAGTATGACGCAACTCAATAACGGGCTCTGGAAGCGATTATCGGTCGGATATGACAGGGATTCGATGTTGTCGACCTTCGCTCGTCATTCAAAGTTATTGAAAAAACTTAAATACCGTTGCAGCAAACCTGTGATTGGATGGAACTTTTTCCGTACAATTGGATATAGCCTCGCTTGCTGACGGAATTTATTCAGTACAGGTTATTGGCGAAGATTACATATTTAATACAAAGTTTGTAAAGGCTGATTAAACCCTGAAAAAGATTTTAATTTGTAAGGAGATCCCCTATCTGGACGAAAGCTGATGCACTGATGTGCCTGCCAGAAGGCAAGATGATAAAGGGGTGCATACAATAGCTTTTATACTTCCGGAGTCAAAACAAGGTCTTGTCATATTTACAAATAGCGACAATGGTACAGGTATTTATATTCAAGCGGTTTTATTCTATTTAGGCAACTCAGGACAAGGAATTTATCGACGTGGAAACAGAATAAGCCGCAACCGGGCGTCATGGTAATTCCTTACTTCCCAACTGACGGATGAAAAGACCTTCTATAGTTAAATATTGAGACAGCTACGATTCGAAACAGGTTTTTAATCATTTTGGATGCCATCTCTTAAAAATGTTCTTTTTGTAGTTGCGATCCAGGTAATTCCTGTTTATTTCAAAAGGGTTATACCCATTTTCAATGAATCTGTTTGTTGAATAATCTTGATTTTT
>CALMKH010000211.1 GCA_937867025.1 uncultured Bacteroidota bacterium
TATAATCGCTGAGGTTTAGCTCTTTGAGGGAATAAAATTTTCCAAGCGAAGCCAAAACCCTGTCCATTTGAACAGTTTCATTAATCTTTAACGCCTCTATGAAATTGTAGTCTTCGGCCCGGGATATGAAGGTTGCCACATCTTTTTCGCTGCTCAGCTCCAGGTGCTCAAACCTGAAAGTGCGGACATCTTTTAAATTGAAATAGTCGTTGTTTTGACCGGAAACGGCATGTGCCAGAAGGAGGAAAAGGAGTGGTATTAGTCTTTGAATCATTCTATCCCTGTATATTTGATATCGACCTGGTAATATGCCTTAAGCTGCTGTTTAAAAGCCTCCACCTGCTGCAAAGGTATTTTAATTTCGGCACAAAAGCATTCCTGATTTTGTTTAACGGATAATTGCACCTGAAATTGTTTGCAAATCCTGTAAATGTCCTTTTCAAGCCCGAATGATGTGGAAAGCTCGTATTTTTCATATACCTCATGCCTGTTAATCCTGCATAGTTTCAGGCATTCCATAGCCGATTGGCCATATGCCTCAATGAGCCCGGGCACGCCGAGAAGGGTACCGCCGAAGTACCTGACTACAACGACAAGCACATTTGTCAGGTCCAGCTTCTGGATCTGTCTCAGGATAGGCTTTCCGGCTGTATTGGAAGGCTCTCCGTCATCGCTGGCCCTGGAAAGGCTTTTATCATAATTCAGCACATAGGCATAACAGTGATGCGAAGCGTCGGGATACATATTTCTCAGCGTCTCCAGCCTTAGTTTTACCTCCTTTTCTGAACCGACCGGGAAGGCGAAAGCCATAAATCTGCTGCCTTTTGACTTGTAGATACATTCAGCAGGCTGTTCGATGGTCTGGTATGAATCGGAGAAAAGCATCAGCGATAAAGGATTAGATACATTGACAGGATGGCGAATATAATCCCGATTCCCCTGGCCAAATTGATCTTTTCGCGGAAGAATATCAGTCCCAGGAAGAACGAGAGCAGCATGACCCCGGTATTATTGATCATGAAAAATTTATGAAATACAAAGGATTCGGAGGCCATGGCAATAAAGATGACCAGTATGGAAAAATAATTGGGGATGCCCAGCAGGAAACCATAGCCAATGCTCCTGAAATCACGCAAAAGGACGCGTTGTTTCCATGCAATGTATAACAGGGATGAACAGCCGGCTCCGATAAAAATGTAAATGATATGTTCCTGGTTCAGCAGGTTTCCGCTGAGTTTCAGTGCCTGGATCAGTCCAAAGGCGGTATCTATGATCCCTGAACCCAGGAATACAAGAAAAGCAATGGACAGATCCCTTAAGTTCATTCTTTTTCCCCGTGTCCACGTCATTAGTATGACTGCGCTTAAAGCTAAAACCACGGAAATAGCCAGTCTGGGCTCAAAGGTCTTTTCAAACAAACAGACCCCTGTGAGGACAGGTATTATGAGTGACATTTTTGAACTGGCTCCTGAAACGCCGACTCCTATATAGGCTGAAACATATGCCATGGCATAGAATGTAAAAAAGAAAAGCACGCCCATCCCGAGACATATCCAGATGGCAGCCGGGTCGTCTGAAACAGGTCCGCCGCTTGGGAACCATGTATTTACAACCAGTGCTGTAAGAATACAAGCAGCGTAGTTTCCGGCTATGGCAGGTAAAAGTTTTATGCCTTGGGTATCAAACCACTTGAATCCTGTAAATAAAAACGATGAAAGTATAATGGATATAAGCAGGATACTCATTTGATATAGGTCAGTAACTCATCATCGACAAGGTTTTCGGTTTTGTGGGGGACAAAATCTATCCGGGGGGCTTTCACACCGTGGCCCAATTCTGTTTTTTTTGACCTGAAACGGCGTATCTCATCAAATAAATTCAGCCGGATAAAACTGTCCAGCAATTGAGCTCCGCCTTCAATTACCACGCTTTGTATGCCTGACAGATACAGGGTATTCATCATGGTGTGGGGATCAGAGTTGTCAATTTTCAGGTATTCCACTCCTCTCGAGGTTTCAGTTTTAATACCGTTAAGGATAAGCGTACGCTGTGAACGGTTAAAAAAGTTCAGAGGTTTGCCGGCAGATTTAAGCTGCATGTCCACAGCAATTCTCACCGGGTTTTTTCCCTGCCATAACCTGGTGCTCAGGTGAGGGTTGTCATCCATCAGCGTGTTGGTCCCAACCATAAAGGCGTCTTCTTCGCTGCGCCACTGATGCAGCCGGCGTTGCGCTGCCAGGCCGCTTATCTGAACATGTTCGCCCGTCCCAATAAATCCATCTGCCGATTCAGCCCATTTCAGGATGATGTAAGGCCGTTTTTTAGAATGAAAAGTGAAAAACCGGCGGTTAATGAACCGGCATTCCTTTTCAAGCACCCCGGTCGTCACAGCGATACCGGCATCTTTCAGGATACCTGCTCCTTTGCCTGCGACCAGCGGAAAAGGATCGAGGGTTCCTATCACAATCCGCTTTACCTGTTTCTCTGCCAGCATCGGGGCACAGGGGGGAGTCTTTCCGTAATGTGCGCAGGGTTCAAGTGATACGTACACATCCGATTCCTTTAACAGGGATTGGTCGGTTATGGCGTTCACGGCATTCACTTCCGCATGTGCTTCACCGTATGCCATATGGTAACCTTCCCCAATGATCTTTCCCTCATGTACAATGACGCAGCCCACCATGGGGTTTGGCGACACATTGCCAAAACCTTTTTGTGCCAGTTGCAGGCACCGTTTCATGTATTTTACGTCGTCAGTTGTTATTCTGCAAAAATACTCAAAACTTTGCAATCATTTTGACGTTAGAAGAAGCTTACAGGAAATCGCGGCAGAGCCTTTCACCACTCTATGGGGATGATGAAGGGCGGGCTATGGCCCGGCGCCTGCTTGAAGATGCTTTTTCCATAAGTCCCTCCAGGCTGCTGATTAACGGCGCGGACCCCTTTGGTGAGACCGACCGGCTTGAAGCATGTCTCGGCCGCCTGCTCGCACACGAACCTTTGCAATACATAACCGGTTTCGAGTGGTTCAGGGGTTTGCGGATAGGCGTAGGCCCGGGCGTACTGATACCCAGGCCTGAAACCGCTGAACTCCTGGATTGGGTAACCCTCATGAGGGATGACCACAAAAAACAGGTTCTTGCGGATATATGCACCGGCAGCGGATGTATAGCCCTCGCCCTGAAGAAGGAGTTTCCCGGTGCAGATATTATAGCCACTGACATTTCAAAGACAGCCCTGAAAATGGCTGAGGAGAATGAAGAGAAGAATTTTTCTGACAAAAGCATAAGGTTCATTGAGCACGATATACTGTTGGATAAATGGATTTCCGGTATGCCGGACATCGTGGTTTGTAATCCTCCTTATATCGCATTCTCGGAAGCGTCGTCGATGCAGGCCAATGTACTGGATTATGAGCCGCACCTGGCCTTATTCGTTAATGATGAAGATACATTGGTGTTTTACAAAAAAGTGATTGCCGCTTTCCTGCCGGGAACTGCCTGTATCTTTTTTGAACTCAATCCGGAGACAGCCGGCATGCTGTCGGAATATTGCCGGAACCTGGGGCTGAGAATGGAACAGAAAGCAGATATGCAAGGTAAAACAAGGTTTGCAAAGATATACGCCTGAAAAGTGGTAATTTTGCAGCTTCATGGAGGTATTCAGAATTAACAGGATCAAGTCCGAAGCGCCGGTGATCGCCATATTCGCCATATTTGCCATTGTGTTAAGCTTATTGTTTTATCCCAGCATACTGTGGTTCAGTTTTCTGGCGTTCCCGCTTACGGCCGGGGCTTATATGATCTTCAGGAAACTTGAACTGGGAATTTTCAAACGCAGGTGTTTCCTCATTCTGGATGAAGATGGCATAAGGTATTGTTTTCACTTGCTGCAACATCCGCGCAGCCTTTTGTGGTCGCAGGTCGAGAAGGTGAATTACCAGATGTACGAAATAAACATACGGGTGAAAAACACCGGTCAGGTCATCTCCATGCAGACATCCTACCTGGAGGATCCCGAAGACTTTAATGAACTGAAGCGGATGATCAATGCAAAATGCATTGTAGCCTGAACAGGTTAAGGGAGGATGGTGATCTCGGTATCTACAGCGGCATATTTATAGATCTCGTCGATCTGCTGGTTATTTACAGCAATGCAGCCTTGTGTCCAGTTGTCTTTCCAGTGGGTTTGGGGATCCTGGGTTTTCCACCACAATCCGTGTATGCATATGTCGCCCCCGGGATTAACGCCCATCTTCTGTGCATTTAACCTGTCATGCTGGTTGGGATAAGATATTTTCAGAGATTTGTAACCCCTGCTGTTGGGATTTTTAAAAGTAATCTTATATGTACCTTCAGGTGTTTTATTATCGCCTTTCCTGGTTTTATGCCCGAAAGGACTTGTTCCAAGGGATATTCTGAAAACCTTGAACGTATCACCGAAATACACGTACATTTTCTGGGATGATTTTTTTACCACGTACCGGGTAATCATGGAGTTTATTGTAATATTCCTGTCTTCTTCTGCAACGGCGGAAGGTTTTGAGGATGCTACCGGTTTAGTTCCCGTCCGGGTACTGGTTTTTAGCTTGAACTCATAAATGGTATCCTTGTATTTCTTTTTAGGAGGATCCGATTTTTGGGTGGTGAAACTGAGGCAGGTAAGGAAAATGGCAGATAAAGACAGAATGACGCTGATAACTTTCATGGTATATATAACGGCAGGAAAATTACAATTATTGTGCCACCCTGAAATTTAAAAAGGAGATTTTCTATTATGCAGCACAGCAGGACTATCCGTGGGCGGAATGGCATTATCAGGCAGCGGCAGTTTGCTTTTTCTTTCCCGCAAGCAGTAAAAGCAGGAAGGTGATCAGGCCGTTTACAAGGATGATTTCATAGCCGAAATTGTATCCGTTGAGCCATGCCATATCCTTTTCGCCGAGAAAATAACACACTACCGGTGATACCAGGCATATAAGGGGGACCCACTTGTCGCGGAAACTGATCCTGGTGAAAAGACCGGCGGCAAACAGGCCGATCAGGGGGCCGTATGTCAGCGATGCCATCATAAGTATCAGGTCGATGGTAGCCCTGCTGCTGAAAAAGCGGTTGATCACCACGATAACCAGCAGGAGAATAACGGCAAAACCGATATGGGCGGCATGCCTGACGTTTTCTTTTTTCTTTTCTGAATAATTGTTTGTCTCGAATTCCATAAAATCGATACAGAACGAGGTGGTGATTGTGGCAAGCACTGAATCAGCGCTGCTGAAGGTGGCTGCAGTGAGGCCGACGATGAATACCAGGGCAGTGAAGGCGCCGAAAGAGTTTAATGCAAGCCAGGGAAATACCTCGTCGGTGATGATGGCTCCTTTTGCATCAGAAGGCAACACAATTCCTTTTACCTGGGCATAATGATACAACAAAACCCCGAGAGATAAGAAAAGAACATTTACCAGCACCATCACAAAGCTGAACCATATCATGTTTTTCCGGGCCTCACCAAGCGATTTCATACTGAGGTTCTTTTGCATCATGTTCTGGTCGAGACCCGTCATCCCCACAGTAAATAAGGCGCCTCCGATAATATGTTTTAACCAGAAGTTGCTTTGCAGGGCATCGGTTTCAAATATTTTGCCGTAAGGGCTGTTGTCCACGGCAGACACCAGTTCGCCAAAACCCATATCGAGCTGTGAACCGATGGCGAAAATAGAAAGAGTGACACCGAGTATAAGGAACAAGGATTGAAACGCATCGGTATATACCAGCGTTTTGATCCCGCCTTTGTATGTGTATAGCAGCATCAGGCCTATAAATACGGTTGCGGTGAGACCGAATGGAATATTGAACCGGTTGAATATGAATACCTGCATGACTGTGATGGCGAGCATCAGCCTGCCCCCTGCACCCAGAAGTCTAGACACAAGAAAATAAAAAGCGCCGGTTTTCTGGGAGTTTTTGCCGAAACGCTGCTGCAGGTAAGTGTATATAGACACAAGATTCAACCTGTAATAAACAGGCAACAGCACATAGACTATAATAAAATACCCTATAAAATAGCCTATTACCACCTGGAGGTAAGTCATCGATTGTTTATAGACAGCTCCCGGGACAGAGATATATGTGACCCCGCTAAGCGAATCGCTAAGCATGCCGAATGCCACCAGGTACCAGGGCGACTGTTTGTTTCCAATAAAATAGGAAGCTGCGTCAGCCTTTTTGCCCGTAATTCTGCTGATGATGATCAGGGCCGCAAAATATGAAATTATAACGCTAAAAAACAGGAATGCCGACATAAGACAATATTGGTTTGTTTAGCTTTTCCATTGAGGGAAAAGATGAATGGATGCAGGTATTGCAATGGTTTCTAGCCTTGTACAAATTAAAAAGTGATCAAAATTATGACTATTTGAATAAACCGGCAAAAAAAGTAATCCTCAGAGACTGTGCATCATTGTCCCCGGTCAGTTTATCCTTTCAAACAATTGTATATATTTGTTGTTCCAACATTCGATTATGACAATTCAAAAGACCGACCAGGAATGGAAAGAACAGCTCAGTTCTGAGGAGTACCG
>CALMKH010000212.1 GCA_937867025.1 uncultured Bacteroidota bacterium
TTGTTTATATACTTTGGTGATTGGTAAAACAAAGGTGATATATTGCAACAATGAATTTTTTAAAGTTCAAAATACATCCATATGAACTCAGGCTACGGATACGAAGAAACTTGCCGTGGTTTCTCTTCAATCTTGGTTTAGTCAGCAAAGGAAGGGATTGTACGTTAGTGGGAGCAGAGCATCATTGGTATAATACGGATGGTAAAAATTCAGCCTGTTACTATTGCAGAGTAATTGAGGTTGGACAACTTTGGAATAAGCAAGATACACAAAATAACATGACCGCAGATGAAATAGAAGGAATTATGCAACAACTTGAGTCCAGTAAAAATGACCTGATCCTGACAAAATTATGAGGATCTGATGACCATGGTTTATGACATCATTGCCTGAACATGCCTTAACTTTGCAGGTATGATGACAAAAACTACTTTCCTTATTAAGATTTTTGTATGCTCTTACCTGCTCCTGCCAGGTTTAAATGCATTAGCACAACCCGTTATTACCCTGAACGGGAATAGCACGGTTTACATTGCTAAAAACAGTAACTATACAAGTCCGGGGGCCACGGCCTACGATAGTATAGACGGCAATCTCACCGACTCCATCAAGCTACTCAGTGATGTATATGTCGGAATGGTGGGTATTTACACTGAAAATTATTCGGTCAGGAATTCCAGGGGCCAGTTTGGTTACGCCACACGTATCGTCGTGGTAAACCGGGAAATGACTCCGCCTGTGCTGAAACTGATGGGTGCCGATACCATTTACATTGAGGCTTCACGTACGAATCCTGCTTTCCAGGATCCCGGAGCCACAGCGTCTGACAATGAAGCGCCATTTAACCTCACCTCTGCAATCGTGGTTGACGGCCAGGTGAATACCAGGCGGGTGGGCATTTATACATTAACGTACAATGTGCAGGATGTTTCCGGAAATAAATCCGACACCATCACAAGGATAGTAATAGTAGGCGATACGCGCAAACCCGTATGGATCAATACCGCCAGTCCGCGTTACCTGCCTTTCGGAAAACCATTCGTTGATTCCGTTCGTATAGCTGATGCATACGACCCATCGATCGCCATGTATGTCAGTCATCCGGTAACAGGCCCGGTAGATGTCTATACACCCGGGCAGTACGATTATATCTATACTGCGGATGCCGACAGTTCGGGAAATATGCCTGATACGCTGTTTATGTCCTACATAGTGCAGGCAAAGGTGTCAATAACAGACATAAAAACCGGCATGTTCAGCACTTTCCCAAACCCGGTTGCTGATATGTTGAGGATCGACCTGGGCCAGCTGTCAGGACCTGTACAGGTCACACTCTGTGCGTCGGATGGTCGCCACATACATACACATGTGGCTAAGCAGGATGCCGGTCATCTCCTCGTCGATGTCAGCGCACTGGCCCGCGGCATGTATTTCGTGAACATTGAAATGGGAGGGAAGATATACAGCGAAAAGATCATCAAGGAGTGATAAAGGGAAAAAGGGATTTCCGGATAACAATCACGGTTCTCCCATCAGGTCCATATTCACCTTGTATCCCACTATTTTAATGCTGTCGTTCTCTTTGGTCATTGAAAATGTCTCGGTTGTAGGCCGGATGCTGCGTTTTACATAATAGGCCATCAGGTATTCCGAGCGCGGATCGGTCCCCTCAACGACCATCGACTGGCAGGCAATCAGGCTGTCACCGATTATTTCACCGCATTCGCTGAGCGTCTTCGAAAAGACATGCGTTAGCTTGCTTCCGTTTTCACTTTCCAGGACTTTTTTGCTGAATAATTTAGTTGCTTCTTCCGCTCTGTTGTTTTTCATAAGTTCATAGAACTTACCCGTTACCAGCATGGCATCCGCCTTGTCGCCGCTGGCATTTTCACGCGATGAATTGAAATGACACCCCGAAAGCAAGGCCGCCAGCGCTGCAAAAAGAATGTGTATGGTATTCCTGGTATACATATCTGAATGAAGTGTTGCAATATTATAAAAATGTCGATTCAGAATTAAAATAATATTGGCAATTCAACGGTTCAATCCCGATTTTCCGGCTTGAAAAACAGTTTCATATTGTATTGGAACTAGCAATAATACGGTGGTCCCCCGGCCAGGTTACTATTAATTTAACTTGGAAATGCACGGATATATGAATAATATTGCCTAATTATTCTTAACAAATGAAAAAACTAATCATACTGGCAATAGCGCTTATGACGCTGTCATACGGCCAGGCGCAAAAGGAAACACTGCAGCTCAATCTCGAAACAGGCAAAACGTACAGGCAGGTGTCGCATGCCAGGACTTCGGTTGAGCAGGATCTTGGCGGGCAGAAAATGACCATCACCATCGATATCGATGCCAGCATGTCTTACCTGGTCAAAAGTGTCAGCAACGATGTTTATGACGTCGAAATGCGATACGACAGTATTAAAATGGCAATGGACATGGGCGAACAGTCAATGGCTTTCAATTCTCACAAAACGAATATGGACGAAACCGATTACATGTCAAAAATGATGAAAGCGTTCACCAACAGGCCTGTCAGTTTTAAGATGAGCAGGACCGGCAAGATTTCCGAGATGAAAAACATGGATTCGGTCATGAGTCATGCCATCAATGAGCTTGTTTCAATAAGCCCTGAACAGCGTGAGCAGATGAAGGAACAGCTGGAAAAATCGTTCGGCGGAGAGGCGTTTAAAAGCAGTTTTGAAATGGCTTCAGCTATTTTTCCTGACAAACCTGTGGCCAAAGGCGAAACCTGGACCAGCAAGACAGTGATGGATGCCGGCATGTCGTCAGTTGTCAATACAACGTATACATATGCGGGTAAGACAGCATCACATATCCTCATAAATGGGAATTCTGAAATCGAAACCGCCGATAAGGAAAAATATATGGAGATCAATAATTTTTCCATGAAATATGACCTGAAAGGCACTATGACATCCGATATCAGGATCGATCCTAAAAGCGGCTGGGTAATAGAAGCCAGCATGGATCAGACCCTGAGCGGAAACACATTCATAAAGCCAAACGATTCCATGCCTGAGGGTATGAGCATCCCGATGACCATCAAGACCAAGTCCACGACTAAAAACAAGTAAGAGGCTAAGTATCTTTGTTGCCCGGGCAGGAGGGCGTGCCCCTGCGGGTCAGGCTATACGCTGCAAGTCCGCCCACGCAGCCGAAACACGCTGCATGGTACGGGCTTTCCGCTTCTATCCTTCACGCATATCCCTCAGCCGGAGGCTTGCCGTTCTGATTCGAAATATCCCTTAAAGCCCAAAGATCAACTTTGGGCTTTTTTGTCAAAGATATCCATGATCAGTAAACCATCATTCTTCATTTCCCTTTTGCATAATATACATTCAATCTATATATTTGCAGCCCTTCAGAAGGGCAATTAGCTCAGTTGGTTCAGAGCACTACCTCGACAAGGTAGGGGTCACTGGTTCGAGCCCAGTATTGCCCACCCTGTAGCAGAAAAAGCCTGAAATGAAAATTTCAGGCTTTTTTGTTATATTAGGTCAGGCTTTCACGCTACAGGGTGCGCCCTGTACCGTGACGGAACGCAGTGTAGTCTCTGGTGCAGGGACACCCTGATTCTCAAAGAAAAGAATTAATTTATAGTCCAATGCAAACTTTGCCCTTCTGTGTATACATATTGTTCAGCGAAAAAGATCATCAACTCTATATTGGTTATACTTCAAATATAGAAAGAAGACTGGAACAGCATTTTTCTGGCCAGAACATAAGCACAAAGCATCGAGGAAACTGATTTTTCTTGAATATTACCTATTTAAAGAGAACGCAAAAAAGAGAGAACATTATTTTAAATCAACAATTGGAAAAAGAGCTTTAAAGCTCATGTTATCTGATACTTTGAATAAGCTTGGATATAAATTAAATGAGAATTAAAAGGTTCGACATTTTGCCAATTGCCTTCACTTACAAAAACATTCCCGCTTCAGGCGGGATTGTTTGTTTTTGTTATCCTGTACCGTGTCCGCCTTAGCAGACTCTGGTACAGGATATATTTTAACAGGAATTTGTGGTTTGCGGTCAGGGTCTGTAAATGTACAACGGAACCTTGAAAAACGCCTGCAGAATCATTTATTCCGGAAATCACTGGCACATCCCATCGAAGACCTCTATTCATATTGCAAAACAAAACCCATATCGGTAAGATATGGGTTTTGATGAAGAGGTTAAAAGTAAGATTACCTTTTAGCTGTCTTTTTGGTTTTTGAAGCTGTCTTTGTTTTAGCTTTAGTCCTGACCTTAGCTTTTGTAGCTGATTTTGTAGCTTTGGCTTTTGGTTTTGCAGCTGTTTTTTTAGCTTTGACTTTGGCTTTCGGTGTTGCTTTTGCAGCCGATTTTGTAGCTTTAGCCTTGGCTTTTGTAGCTGTTTTTTTAGCCTTCACTTTGGCTTTCGGTTTTGCTTTTGCAGCCGATTTTGTAGCTTTGGCTTTAGCTTTTGTAGCTGCTTTTGTAGCTTTTGCTTTTGCAGCCGGTTTTTTCTTTGTTGCCATATTTATATGTATAAAATTGGTTTTTTGTATCCTTCTTTTACAACTGAATTTTACTGGGTATTTATACTTAAAGAGTATTTAATACTACTGATTATCAGATGTTTATAAACAAATATAATAACTGAAGTGAAAATAATTTAAGAATGTATAGAAACTTTGAGGAATTGCTTGTAATCGGTTGATAATCAGTTCAATTTTTTTATTAATTTTTGAATAAAAAAGTTAATTTAAGGCTAAAATTGGTGATTTTGAGTCCTTTACCAGGTATTTTAAGAAGGTTGTTTTTGTTAAAAAATGAATATTTTTTCGTAAAAATAAGATAGATCATTATTGACTCTCAAGAACGGGGTCACTTTAAGCTTTTTTATCGGGGGGTATTTTTACAATACCCTGACAAATCAGTTGTTGAAAACTCTGTCAAAAGATATTCTTTCTTACTTTTGAAAATCAAGCCACCGCAACGGAAAGGACATCCCTGCCATTCATCGGATTCAGGTGTCGCAGGTAAAATTATTTTGATATTTGAGCGGATTTTATATACATTCGGCAACATATCCTGAATATCAGGATCATTTAATTAAAATATGTATGAAATCCTGTTACCTTGTGTTTTTAGCTATGGCAGCCTTCGAAGGCTTTGCCCAGTCGCGATGTGCTGACATCAAACATGAGCAGGCAAGTGGAACCGCACAGGCCACTGCTGCTGACGTTGACAAAATGAATCTTTACGATGTGAAATACTACAAGCTCGATCTTGCAGTAGAGAACAATTCCCTTGCGATCAAGGGCAATGCCATCATGGATGCCCTGGCACTCAGTCAGCTTCCGGAAGTCACCATCGAATTGCATGAAGCCATGCTGGTGGATTCCATCCGCCTGAATGGCGCCCCGGCCACGTTTAGCAGGCTCGGTTCCATCATGACCGTCAATGCCTCATCATCCCTGCAGGCCAACCAGGTATTCAGGCTGCAGGTTTTTTATCATGGCACTGCGCCAAAGACGGGTAACGGCGCCCTCGGCAATCCCGGATTTTCAAATGATAAAACACATAAAGTCACCTGGACACTCTCACAGCCATTTTCGGCTTACGAATGGTGGCCATGCAAACAGGTCTTGTCCGATAAGGCGGATTCTTCATCCGTTTGGGTGACAACAGATTCAAGCAACAAGGTGGGGTCCAATGGCATGCTGGACCGGCGTGTGGACCTGATGAACGGGAAATTCCGTTACGAATGGAGCTCAAAATACCCGATCGTTTATTACCTGGTGTCGCTGGCAGTATGTCCTTATGAAGTGTATAACCAGTATGCACATCCTGAAGGATCCGACTCCATCCTGATAAGCAATTACATTTACAAGAATGCCGGCCAGGAGGTGAAAACCGCATTAGCCTATACACCGCAAATGATGGAGTACTTTTCAAAAATACTGGGCCTTTATCCCTTCGCTGACGAAAAATACGGGCATTGCCAGGCTGAGATTGGCGGCGGAATGGAACACCAGACCATGACCACCATTGGTGTATTTGATTTTACAATTGTGGCTCACGAACTGGCCCATCAATGGTTCGGCGATTACGTGACTTGCGGCAGTTGGGCCGATATATGGTTGAATGAAGGTTTTTCGAGTTATTGTGAGTTCCTGGCGCTTGAGGCCCTGAATCCTTCCGGTAAGGATGCCTGGATGGACAAGGCGATGAACTTGGGCAAAGCTGCTATAGGTACAGTGCGCGTCCTGGATTCGACATCATCAGATATGCTGTTCAGTTATACGTCTACATACCAGAAGGGAGCTGTCCTGCTGCATATGCTGCGTTATGAAATCAATAATGATTCCCTGTTTTATCTCGGCTTAAGGACTTACCTGCAATCCAAATCCTATAGCACTGCCCTGGCACCTGAATTTTTTAAGATCATGGAGCAGGTAAGCGGAATGAACCTGGCTTATTTTGTAAAGCAATGGTATCATGGTCCCGGTTATCCGATATTCAGTGGCCGCTGGGGACAATCACAGGACAAGGTGATGCTGGAGTTGACGCAGGATCCAAGCCAGGGCTCGACCATATTCCGGACCTGGATAGATGTGCAGCTTTTTTACACCGGCGGAGATACCATCATCAGGTGTCTCGTCGATTCAGACATTGAAATGCTCGAGTTACAGGTAAAGGGGAAAAAGATCAATGGTATACGTCTCGATCCTCATAACCATTTACTGAATGACGTGATAAGTATTGCACATGATCCTGCATTAGGTTTGCAAAGTCTTTTGACGGGCTCATATATCCGGATTTATCCCAATCCGGCAAAGGATGCGCTGACGATTAGCCATGCAGCTGGCTGCAACGTGGAACTTCTCGATCTGGCCGGCCGGCGATTGCTGATGTCTGAGCTTGTCGCCGATGAGCAGTTGCTGGATATCAGTTCGCTTAGCCCGGGTGTATATATGCTGCAATTCACAATGAGTGGCAGCCGGTATGCGGTAAAATTCATTAAATCATAAGACCCTCCATCAATTTTAAAATTAAGTATGAAAAAAAATAGAATAGTGCTTATGCTTCTTGCATATGCCATGGTCCTGACCATGGATGCACAAATGCCCGGCAGCCTCGATTCAAGCTTTGGCGTGAATGGCACAGTACTTCATCCGATGGCAGCAAGGTTGTATTATCCTGGCATCGCTTCCAGTGCTGTGCAAAAGGACGGCAAGATACTGGCTTTGGTTGGCGGCTATGCTGATTTTATGGCTGGGCGTCCGGATGCCTATACAATATATCGTTATGAGCAGGATGGGTCTTATGATCCCGGCTTTAACGGCACCGGTTCACATACAGTGCCCCTGAGCAATCCTAAATTAGTGTTGCAGGCAGACGGAAAAATGATCCTGGCAGGTCAGGAGGGTGAAGAAATCATGCTGATGCGTTTTCTCCCAAATGGACGGATAGATAGTAATTATGGCAATTTCGGGATGATACATACGGGATTGTTTACCCCTCTTAGCTCTGCCTTGCTGCAAACGGACGGCAAAATACTCATTTGCGGCAATGCCTATTCCGGCTCCAAACTGTTTGTATTGCGCCTGAACGCAGACGGCAGCAGGGATTTTGCATTTGGTGACAAGGGACTCGCCTTTGTCAGCATGAATGCAGCTTACCAGCAGGCAATATCTATGGCTTTACAGGACGACGGCAAGATACTGCTTGCTGGATATATCAATAAAAACAACCTGTACTATACCGCGCTGGCTCGCCTGGATACAAAGGGTCAACCGGATTCCAGCTTTAATCATAATGGACAGCAGACCATTTCCCTTCCGGGTTTTTTTGTCAACAGCGTGCTGGTGCAGGGCGACCAGAAGATATTGCTTGGGGGCACCTATTATTTTAACAATTATGCCAATACCGGATTGGGGTTGGCCAGGTTGAAAAGTGATGGAAGTCCTGATAGCAGTTTTGGTTCCAAAGGTGTTAAAACCACGAATTTCGGCACTTCGAATGATGTTTTTATTGACATGCTCTGGCAATGGGATGGGCGCATACTGGTTTCGGGGCGTTCCACGACAAAATTTGCCATGGCCCGATTTATGCCTAATGGCAGTTTTGACGTAAGTTTCAATGCCAATGGCAAACAGACCACTTCTTTCGGCGCCACGTATTCCAGTTCGGCCAGTAAAATAATACTGAGAGGCAACAAGATACTGTTGTTTGGCCTTACAATCATTGATGATACCACACATGCATTCTCTATGGCCAGGTACCATCTGGGCTTTAATTCCGGAATTGCCGGCCTGTCAAAAGACCGTCAATTGAAACTGTATCCTAATCCGTCAACGGACGCCTGTAACCTTGTATATGCGCTCCCGCAGGAAGAGACAGTCCATATTTCGCTGCTGGATATGGCAGGGCGAACGGTCAGGACATTCATTCATGCAGAGGCCAGGAACGAGGGACAACAGCAAGAATCCATACAGTTGGGAGAAGACATTCCCCCGGGTTGTTATATCCTTCAAGTCAGCACCGCCAGGGAAACTATGCAAATCAGGCTGATGAAGCAATAAAACTCCGGGCGCCGCCAGGACATACTGATTCCGTTTACTGTCTTTTTCCGCCGTTTTTAGGATTCGGCTCAGATGACCATGACATGACACAAGTCTGCAGACGGCTTCGGCGGCGCAGTGACAACAGTCACCCTCCCGCATAAGGGCTATCATATTTTCTTCAATGGGTTGTGTTCACCTTTGACAGGATAATACAATGATGAACCAGACATATTTTTATCTGCTGATCGATACCAACAACACTGATGACACATGTCAGCTTCATCATATGCCATTTGAGATATTTTTGAGAAATGAATAAAGTAGCGGTTATTATTTTTATTATTCTTTCCTGCAACAATAAGGTTCAGAAGATAAAGCCTACTATTGAATCTATTTCGGAGTCGGTATATGCATCCGGTATTTTAAAAAGCAAAAATCAATACGAGGCTTTTGCCACTGTTAACGGGATAATAGATGATGTTTTCGTTTCCGAAGGAGATGCCGTGAAGAAAGGAGAGCCTGTTTTATCAATTTCCAATGAGACGCAACGCCTAAATAGGGAGAATGCAGAATTGGCGGCGGCCTTTGCAGATATCAATGCCAACCGGGGAAAATTAAACGAGGCCAGGTTGCTGATTGACCTTTCCCTCAATAAAATGAAGAGTGATTCCCTGATGTATTACAGGCAAAAAACCTTATGGTCGCAGCAGGTAGGCTCGAAAGTCGAGCTGGAGCAAAAGGAGCTGGCCTATCAGAATTCGAGGACTAACTATTATTCCTCGATAGTCAGGTACAATGACCTCAGGCGTCAACTGAATTTCAATTCTTCCCAATCGAAAAAAAATCTTCTGATTTCAAGTAAGCTGGCGGGCGATTATATCCTTCGCAGCGAGATTGACGGGATTGTTTATAGTTTAAACAAAACAAAAGGTGAGATGGTTGGAGCGCAAACTCCCCTGGCTGTAATAGGCGATGCCACAGAATTCAAGCTCGAAATGCAGGTGGATGAAGATGATATCCTGAAAGTGCGGAAGGGATTGATGGTGGAGGTGACCCTGGATAGTTATAAAGGAGTGGTTTATGAGGCAAAAGTGACCAAAATTAATCCGCTTATGAATGAACGCAGTAAAACATTTCTGGTTGAGGCGGAATTTGTGAAGGCGCCGGAAATATTATATCCTAACGTTTCTTTCGAGGCCAATATAGTGCTTGCTTCAAAATCAAAAGCGATACTGATACCGAGAAGCTATATCCTGAATGATTCTGTTGTCTTTAAGGTCAATGGCGAAAGGGTTATTGTAAAAACCGGCCTCAAGGACTATCAGAAAGCCGAAATATTATCCGGCATAACTGAAGATGATGAATTAATAAAACCTGTACCTTGAGAAAAAAACTAATAGCCAGAATTGCGTTCTCCCTTTTGATGGCAAGGTGGAGACAGACGTTGGTTGCTGCAATCGGCGTTACGTTCAGTATCACCATGTTCATCGCACTGCTAAGCTTTATGGCTGGGTTGAACCAGTTACTCGACGGGTTAATCCTCAACCGCACACCTCATGTCCGGCTGTACAAAGAAATTAAGCCTTCAAAACAGCAGCCAATAGACAAGTCGGCCAGGTTTAAAGATGCCCATAATTTTATCAGTTCAATCAAGCCTAAAAACGAGAGGTTGGAAATATACTCCAGCGCGGCAATAATGGCGGCACTGAAAAAGGATGGCAGGGTGCTGGGGGTGGCGCCTAAAATAGCTTCCCAGGTGTTTTATAATGTAGGGCATGTTGACTTAACCGGCGTGATAAATGGGGTTGATGTTGTTGCTGAAAATGAATTGTTTTTATTTAAGGATTATGTTGTGGCCGGGAACTATATTGATCTTAATAACATCCCGAACAGCATTATTCTGGGGAAAGGAGTAGCTGAAAAAATGCTGGTTCAGCTAGGTGATATCATCCAGGTAACTACGTCGAGAGGGGAGCGCGTTCAATTAAAAGTAGCGGGCTATTTCCAGTCGGGGATCCGGGAGCTTGACAATGTGCAGAGTTACTGTTCCATAAGCACGACTCAGAAACTGCTTGGTGAAGGTTCCAATTATATTACGGATATCCAGATAAAACTCAAAGACCTGAACATGGCCCCGGAAGTTGCAAAAGAATATGAGAATTTGTTTCATGTTGATGCTGTTGATATTCAAACAGCCAATTCCCAATTTGAAACGGGGAGTTTTATCCGGACACTGATTTCTTATGCCGTTGGGATTACCTTGTTAATAGTGGCCGGCTTTGGTATCTATAATATTCTGAACATGATGATATATGAAAAGATGGACTCCATTGCCATACTAAAGGCAACCGGATTTTCAGGCAAGGATGTCAATATGATTTTCGTGTCTATTGCTGCCAGTATCGGTATCGTCGGTGGTTTGCTCGGCCTGCTTTTCGGATTCGGATTGTCGGCACTTATAGATATGGTTCCGTTTAACACCGCCTCGCTCCCAGCCATTACAACCTATCCTATTGATTATAACCCGGAATTTTATGCAATAGGGGCTGTTTTCTCGGTGTTAACAACATATCTGGCCGGTTTCTTCCCTTCCAGAAAGGCAAGCAGGATTGATCCGGTAATCATTATCAGGGGTAAATAATATGGAGTTACCAGTACTTGAGGCCCGGGCTATATCCAAATATTTTCACGATCCTGTACCGGTGAAGGTATTGGAGGATATAACGTTCGGCATAAACAAAGGTGAGTTTGTTTCGGTAATCGGCAAGTCGGGCTGCGGTAAATCAACCCTGCTTTATATACTTTCTACAATGGATACCGATTATGAAGGAGGATTGTTTATTGACGGAGTCCCTATGCGCGGGAAGAAAGAAATGGATCTGGCAGTCGTTAGAAATGAAAAAATTGGTTTTGTTTTCCAGTTTCATTATTTGCTGAATGAGTTTTCCGTATTGCAAAACGTCATGTTACCCGGGCTGAAACTCGGGATATACCCGGAGAAAGAAGTTGAACACAGGGCATACGAAAAACTGAAGATATTGGGCATTGAGACTGAGGCGCTGAAAAGGCCGAATAAGCTATCGGGCGGACAAAAACAGCGAGTTGCAATTGCAAGGGCTCTGATCAATAATCCATTAATTATAATGGGAGACGAACCTACCGGGAACCTGGATATAAAGAACAGTGAAATAGTTTATAATATATTCCTGGAGTTGGCCACAGTTTATAACCAGTCGTTGCTGATTGTTACGCATGATAATGAATTTGCAAGGCGCACTAACCGGATCATCGAAATGGAAGACGGTAAAATCATCAGCATGTGATCGTGGTTTCAGATTTCTCCGTCAAAAAATGAAATTGACTTAGTATCAATTTTATTAATAATTTCTTCTATCATATTTCCCCTTGTCGCGCCTGCAACGTGCTGTATGCGTGAATATTCTGTATGTCAGTGAATTGCCTTTTTTAAATGGGTTTAATTCCTTATATTTGTGAATTGCTAAGCGCAGGCATGGATAATACGGCCCACCCGATCCATATCATTCTGGTAGACGACGATCCCGACGACAGGTTTTTCTTTCGCGAGATCGTATCCGAAATAAAAACACCATTGGAATTGAAGGAATTTGAAGATGGCGAAGCGTTTCTTAATTATCTGAAAGAATGCAGTTCAATACCGCCGCCTCACCTGGTGTTGCTTGATATAAACATGCCCAAAAAGAACGGGATAGAATGCCTTCAGGAGCTCAGGGCCGACCACAGGTTCAACGATCTGCCGGTAGTTATGTTCACCACGTCCACCAATATCCGGGATATTGAAGACAGTTATAATCACGGGGCCAACAACTTTGTTAAAAAGGCCTATACATTCGAAGAGGGGAAAAACGCTTTTGAATCACTGCTGAAAAAACTCGAAAATGACGGGTTCAAAGAGGGTGGCAGGGATTCTTTTTTTATGGGCTGATCACTTTTGTCCGGTTGAACGTTTATCTGTTCTAAACTTCCAACTTAATACCTCCAAAGAATTTACGTATATGATGATTAAACAGGTGATCATAATCCGTGACGACAGTAAATATATAGATTCTGGAATGTGCTGAAAATACCTGTGTTACGGCTTTCAGTTTAAGTGAAGGCATATCCAGGTAAAACTGGCGGCCTGTATACGTGTCCTTCTTTACTTCCGTTTCACTTAATATAGATGCTTCCATAGCGTGTATCAGGTACTCTCTCTGCGTATCGAATATGTCGTCTTCGGATTCCCCGGTTTTTTCCCTGTCGTAGAGAATGACCGATGCGCTGTAACCCTGATTAGGGTCAGCAGGGTCATCCGGAATGATTTTATGTTGTATGATCCTGTACTTTTTCTTTTCAATGATCTGGTAGGTGCTATCTGATGCCAGTGCATACCTTGGATATCTGAATTGAAAATGGTTTCCCTCGTCTGTAAACTGGTTCCAGTCCCGGTAAGCCGTATCCCTTAAATATTCAATGGTGTTGCGCAGTATGGCGGAATCAAGATTGCCGTGGGATGAATCAATGATTTCGTTAAAATGTTTCTCCAGGTAAACTGCAGGATTTGTATCCGCTTCCCGGTTGGTGAAAAGGTTTGGTTTACGATAAAGGATGTACCCGTCAAAACCGATGACAAGACCCGCCAGAATGACCATGTACACGTTAAAGGCCTTAACCTGTGAAATAGAGTTTTGCCGGCGGTATTTCTTCCTCAAACGCCAAACGATAAGCCACATGATCAGGCCGGTCTGGAATATGGCGGCAAAAATCATAAACATATCCCGGTAATTATTTTTGTGATTAACAGCAAAGTTGAAAAACAGCATATTGGCAATAAAAACGACTATTGTCAGAAATAGAAACAGGAATACGGTTCCTATGATTAATTCAAAAGTACTTTTACCTTGCATGCCGGACTACAATGATAAGTAAAAGGCAGAAATATTAATCATTCGCCGGTAATCTCCCTAAAGAAGCCTGACACCTTACATGGTAAATAAATAAAAAAGCCCCGGTTGATGCCGGGGCTTTTTTGGAATATGATTTTATCTTAGTTGATGC
>CALMKH010000213.1 GCA_937867025.1 uncultured Bacteroidota bacterium
ATCATTTTTTTCTGGGCGGTACTTTGTTTGTCGTTTACTTTGTCCAAAGGGCTGATCAGCATGTCATTCGCCGGCCTGTGCCTGCTGTCACTCACAGATATCCGGGATACTAAATCAGGCAAATATGAAAAGCTGATATACTGGCTGTTCACCTTGCTATATGTTTTTGCTGCCATTTCATTCTTCTATTCAGAAGACCAGGATGAAGCAGTCAGAAAACTTATACTCAAGCTGCCTTTGCTTTTTTTTCCCCTGTTTTACCTCACGTTAAAAAAGACCACTTTCAATACCCGCATATATTTGGTCGCCATTCTTAATTATGGCGTGTTTTTGCCGTCATCCGTCAGCGTTTACAATTATATCTCCAACAAAAAACTGTTTGACCAGCTCATCCTCGAATCGAAGCCTTTGCCCATAGAATTCGGTTATGGCATTTATCATATCCAGTTTTCCATTTTGCTGGCTGCGGCAGTAGTTTTTGGCCTGTACGCCGTTATCAGGCTTTTCAGAAAAGGCCGGAAAGATATCATTACCTGGACCATACTGACACTTACCGTTGTCAATGCCGTCAACATCCATATCCTGAGTGCCCGAACCGGCCTTGTAGCCATGTATGCAGGACTTTTAGCCGTCATAGCGGGAAGCCTGAAGGGGATCGAGCTTAAATATAAAATTATGGCTGTGGCAGTGTGTATACTTGCGCCCGCAGCGCTTTTCCTTTCCAGTACATCCCTGCAAAACAGGCTTAAAAATTCACTTGTTGATCTGAAGGTGGTGATGAGCGGCAGCAATGCAAATGAATACTCGTTTGCCATGCGCGTTGAAGGATGGAAAAATGCGATTGACATTATAGACCGCCATCCTCTCGAAGGCGTTGGCATTGGAGATGCCGATAAAGAACTATACGAAAATTTCAAGACGTTCAATCCGTCCATTGAACCCAATAACAGGCGCAACCCGCATCACCAGATGCTCGAAAATGCCGTACAGAGCGGAGTGCCTTCTGCTTTGTTGTTTTTAATCCTGCTTATTGTCATCATGACACGCAAAACTTCTTCCCCTCACGGCAACCACCTGCTGACAGGAATTGTTCTCCTCCTGTTTATTTCCTCAAATTTTGAAAGCATCCTTGAAAGCCAGGCCAGTATTGTGGCGTTTTCCGCATTTCTGGCGCTTGCCTATGTGTTTGACAGGAAGGATCCGTCGGAAAGCCCTATTTCAGAACCAGCTTTTTCCTGACCTTACCGGTTTTTTCTATCAGAAACCACAAACCATTGGTTTTACCTTTCCCGACAAAACAATTGGCCGCCTCTTCCATTGTCAGGTTACTGAACATATGCACTTTCTTTTCTGCCAGTTCAAGCTCATCATATTCAAGCAGCCGCACCCTTTCCCCCTTTACATTGATGGCGACAGTGGTATAAAGGCCTTTCACGCGGCTGTCGCCCTTGTATAACGTGGCAATTCCGTTCCTGAAGGTCGAAGCCTTATTGAATTCGTTATTACAGGAGGCCAGTCCTGTGTTGATCATCACCCGGCCGGTGGTATCTATATAAACGATGGTACTGTCAACGCTCACCGCCGCAAGTCCTTCTGAGAATTCCGGCTCAAAAGCGCAAGGCAGGTCAAAGCCTTTGATCTTTATATTGAAAAACGTATCAACAAATACGAATTTCCCGCAAAAGGTGGTATCTGCCAGGTCCATGTTTTCCAACTGGTATGTGCCGCAATCATAAAAGAGCAGCATCCGGTTATCAGCATGCGCATGGAGCTGTTTGTACATCTCCGTTTCAGCTTCCGGGAGCGGATATTTGCCCCTGGCATATACGACGGGCAGTTCAAACACCGGTTTGGACGTATCGCTGGCAACAGGCTTCGTAATGCCGGGCCTTGTCATCGGCTTGTCCTTTTCCCTGACATAGACCAGTACTTTTTCCTTTATACGTTTCCCCTCACGGTCTATATAGTACACATCAAAATAGTTTTTCAGTGTTCCGCTTCCTTTGTACACCTTGGCCCTGCCATTTTTAAAAGGCAACACCCGGTTCTTATGATTGGAGCACGCCGGCAGCCCTGTCTGGATACGCACCTTGCCGAGGGTATCTATAAATACGATTTTCTGATCGACGTTTACAGCGGCCAGGCCTTCGCTGAAACGGGGTTCAAACCAGCATGGCATCTGGAATACCGGCCCTATTTTCACAACAAAATTGCGGTCGACAAACACAAACTTTCCGCAGAGCCCCAGGGTATCACCCTTTTTATAGTTGGCTTCATAGAACGGATCGCATAAAAAAGGCACGCACATCAGGTCTTCGCTGTACTTGTATTTTTTGATATAAGCCTGCTTTAACGTGCTGTCAATATGCATCCTCACCTGCGCAGCCGCACTGATTGCAAAGGAAAGCCATATGAGCAATACTATTCGCCTCAATCCAGAAATTTAGCTTTTAATGCGGGTGATGGCAGCCAGCAGGCTTCTTTTTTTCCAAACCATTTATACCTGTTCCTGGCAATGACATCATAAACCATATTGCGGATGAACGGAGGTATAACGATAAAACCGTATAAAAGATTGTACGGAAATGCAAGTTTGCGTGCAATCCTCAGCGCTGCAGAGCTTCTTTTATATATTTTCCCGTCCTGTTCAAGGATGATGGAATCCACATGGCGTATATCCCGGTCATGAAGATGCGTGGCGGCGTAATGGCCCTGAAGCGAAGCAAAACGGAAATGATCCCGCTTGTCATGCTTAATGATGAACTGCACACTGCCTGAACAAAGATTGCAAACCCCGTCAAAAAATACCGTCGAAGAACTCATCTCTAAAATACTGGTGTTCCTTCCTTTATTTTCACGCCGATGCTCTCAACGCCAGTCACGACGCTGTCGCGCATGTTCTGTTCAAGCGCTATGAAATATTGGCCGTTACCTTCTAGTTTTTTGTCCTTGAACATGGGCAATTCATAACTGATGAGATTGCCGGAGGTTTTGCCGAGGGGCTTGCCTTCCGTATCGGTCAGGGTAAAATTGATCCGTTGCCTGGTCACCTTGCCGTTGGGGTTGCGAATATGGGCCAGCAGGTAAAGATTTTCGTAAGGGTACGACTTTTCTATCCGCAATTTCAGGTAAAAATCGTGATATTTATTGGCATTATTGACCTTAAAGGCAAAATCAGGAATCTGGTTGTAATTCCATTTACTCATCGGTATCTCTTTCATTTCGTCCGCTATTTTCCCTTCTTCGGTACAGGAAAACAACAAAAGTGCCGCAACAGTAAAAAATAATCTAGGCATGGTACAAAGTTAAGCACATTTTTTGCAATTGCCACGCCACGGCATTTTAAATTCCTGGTGAAAAACCGTTCCGGAAGGGCCTCTCCATCAATAATATCGATAGGTATGCGGAAACTCAAAAATAAGTTGTACGTTTGTTGGATACAAATAAAGCTATCAACGAATGCTGGATTTTCTTTTCGAGAACATTGATTTCTTAATTAATCTTATTCTTGCATTCATCACCATGAGCCTCGGGCTTAACCTGTCAAAGGCTGATTTCAAGCACATCTTCAACAATCCCCGGGGGTTGACCGTTGGCCTGGCTGCCCAGATGATACTGCTTCCCCTGTGCTCATTCGGCCTGATGCTTATATCAGATTTTTCGCCGTCAGTACAGGTAGGTTTTATCATTATTTCCCTGTGCCCGGGGGGTGTAACCTCCAACCTGGTGAGCTATCTTTTGCGGGGGAATGTAGCGCTCAGCATTTCCCTGACCGTGGTAAACGGGATTCTTTGCATGTTTACCGTGCCCATACTGGCCAATGTTGCGCTTGACTACTTTTTTAACCAGACCAGTGCCATTTCCATGCCTGTAGGAAATACCATCCTGCATATAGCATTGGTAACGGTGCTGCCCGCCGCATTCGGGATGTTCATCAGGGGCCGGTTTCCCCGTATAGCCGACACACTCAGGCCCATACTCAAATACCTTTTACCAACCCTGCTGCTTACAATTTTTTTCATAAAAATATTCGCCCCTATCGAGAAAGGAGGCATAGAGCTTCGTGAATCGGAAATACTTTCAATGGGACTTTACGCGCTTATTCTGAATTTCAGCGGCATGCTTGTCGGCTTTCTCACCAGCTCTGCATTCAGGATCAGCCTGCAGGATAAAGTCACCATCATGGTGGAAGTAGGACTGCACAATACTGCCCTGGCCCTGCTTGTTGCCGGAAATATCCTGAAGAACCCCGAAATGCAAAAGCCTGCCATGGTATATGCCATGTTCACTTTTTTCTCGACTTTACTATTCGCTTGGATTATTAAGGTTGTGGCTGAAAAATATTTTGGGGACCACGGCGCCAAGTCCTGAAATTACAGCAATCCGGGAGGTCAACATTGGAAAAACAAAAGCAAAAACTGACGCCGCAGCAGGCAAAACCAAAAATAGAGCATTTCTGCAACTACCAGGAACGGTGTCATAGCGAAGTGACGGATAAACTCTACGAATTTGGGCTTCATACCGACGAAGTCAATGAACTTCTGGGCTATCTGGTAAAAAAAGGCCTGTTGAACGAGGAACGGTTTGCCAGGGCATTCGCCGGTGGTAAATTCCGCCAGAAACAGTGGGGAAAAAACAAGATCAGGCGGGAGCTGAAAATGCGGAACCTGAGCGAATATTGCATAAAAAAAGGTCTTATGGAAATTGATGAGGCGGATTACCGGCGAACGCTGAAATCACTTGCCGAAAAATATGAAAGAACATTGAAGGACAAGCTGTCCTACATCAGGAAGCAAAAGATCCTGAAACACCTTGTGCAAAAGGGCTACGAATATGAATTATGCCTGGAAATGCTTAGTGAATCCTATTAGAAAAAGATCATAATTTTTTCGTATATTTGTGTTTTGTCCAGATAAAGAATGGAAACCCGGCTGATACAACAGGATATATGGCAATTGCTGGAACAGGTGCATGATCCCGAGATTCCCGTCCTGTCAGTAATTGACCTGGGAATTGTGCGTGACATTATACCTTCCGGCGACGGTTTTGAGATCGTTATAACCCCTACATATAGCGGCTGTCCGGCCATGAACACCATAGAGACAGATATCAGGCTGCTCATGCAGGAGCATGGCATTCCGGCCACTGTCAGGCTTGTGCTTTCACCGGCGTGGACAACGGATTGGATGAGCGAGAAAGGAAAACAAAAGCTGAAGGCATACGGTATCGCTCCCCCTGAAAATGAAGATTTGTCAATACATGCCTTATTCGGCAAGGCCGGAAAAGTAGCCTGCCCGCTATGCGGCAGTAAAAACACCGAAATGATCAGCCAGTTTGGGAGTACAGCCTGCAAAGCGCTTTACAAGTGCAAGGATTGCCTGGAACCATTCGATTATTTCAAATGCCTTAAATAAGAGGGCCCTGCAATTCCTGATTCCAACTTATTTTTTTGCATAAATTGCTTTATAACCTTACCTTTGCATTTTTGTGGCAAATATTTGTCATAAAAAGTATGTAATACATGGCAGAGATAAGATTAGGCAAGGCAGCATCAGAATTTAACGTTAGTACGCAAACCATTATCGAGAGTTTGCAAAAGAAAGGTTTTGCCATTGAAAATAAGCCAACCGCAAAGCTGAACGAGGAAATGTACCGCTATATAGCCAGCATTTTTTCATCAGATAAGGAAGCAAAAGAAGAGTCGAAGACCGTAGGCCTGAAGCTTAAAAAACGTGAGGATGCGGTCAAGACAGAAGAACCTGCCCTTAAGAAAAAAGTGAGCGATAAGCCTGTCAAGCCTGATGCCGAGATACTGATCAAGAATATTGCGGCTGATGAAAAGCTTGTAAAAACCCCTCCTCCTGTTCAAAAGCAGGAAGAAAAGGTCGAAAAGCCTGCCAGGGAAGAAAAGCCTGCCAGCCCTGAAAAGGAAACAGGCGGATTAAAAGTGAAAGGCAAGATAGACCTTCCGGGCACCAGAAAAAAGAAAGAGGAAAAACCTAAGGCCCCACCAGTTGCCGAAGAAGAAAAACCCGCTCCCAAGCCACCCGTTGAAACTCCCAAACCCATCGCGCCTAAAGTGGTGGCAGAGGAAGATCCCGAGATCCCTGAAGAAGAGCGCGAGCTTGTCAAAGCGCAGCTTGTGGAATTGGGCGGACTTACCATTAAGGGAAAAATTGAACTCCGGCCCGAACCTGAAATTAAATCCAAATTCCAGGCACCGGAAAAACTCAACAGGGAAAAAAGGAAACGCAAGTCCGGAGCACAGAAAGTAAATATCCAGCAGGAGATCAAGGTCAACCGCTCCAATCAGCAAAGGAAAGACGAACCTAAAAAAGAGATTTCCCAAAAGGAAATACAGGATAAATTAAAGAAAACCCTTAACAAGATTGATTCTTCCGGAAGGGGTAAAACTTCCAAGTCGAAGTTTAAACGCCAGAAACGTGACGATCACTACCAGGCAAGGAATGTTGAAAGGGAGAGAATGGAACAGGAGGAAAACATCCTCAAAGTAACAGAATTCCTCACCGCCAACGACCTGGCCAAAATGATGGATGTGCAGGTGACCCAGGTAATTTCAACCTGTTTTTCGCTCGGCATCATGGTGTCCATTAACCAGAGGCTCGATGCCGAAACCATTACCCTCGTGGCGGATGAATTCGGTTTTGAGGTGGAGTTCGTGGATGCGCAGGATACCATTGCATTTGAAGAGGAAAAAGACGATCCCGAAAAATCGGTTTCAAGACCACCTATCGTTACCGTCATGGGGCACGTCGACCATGGTAAAACATCGCTCCTCGATTATATACGCAAATCCAACGTCATTGCCGGCGAGGCAGGCGGTATCACCCAGCATATAGGTGCATACGAAGTGAAATTGCCCAACGGTCAGAAGATCACATTCCTGGATACCCCAGGTCACGAGGCCTTTACAGCCATGCGTGCGCGGGGTGCCAAAGTTACGGACATTGCCGTTATAGTAATAGCCGCCGATGACAGCATAATGCCCCAGACACGTGAGGCTATCAGTCACGCACAGGCTGCAGGCGTCCCGATGATATTCGCCATTAACAAGGTGGATAAGGAAGGTGCCAATCCTGAAAAGATCAGGGAAGAACTCTCAGCCATGAACATTCTTGTTGAAGAATGGGGCGGCAAATTCCAAAGCCAGGAAATATCCGCTAAAAAAGGACTGAATATTGACAAGCTGCTTGAAAAGATATTGCTGGAAGCCGAACTGCTGGAGTTAAAAGCGGATCCAACCAGGAAAGCAAAAGGTACCATAGTAGAAGCCAGGCTGGATAAAGGCCGCGGTGTAGTAGCCAACGTACTTGTACAGACAGGCACGCTGAAAGTGGGCGATCACCTGGTGGCAGGGGCCAATTATGCCAAGGTGAAAGCGCTGTTCAATGAAAGAAACCAGAGAGTGGATGCTGCAGGGCCTTCTGTGCCGGTGAGCATGCTCGGCTTTTCTGAAGCTCCTACAGCCGGTGACCTCCTACTCGTGCTTAACAGCGAGGATGAAGCCAAAGAACTCGCCAACAAGAGAGAACAGCTGATGCGCGAACAGGGGATCAGGACGACCAAACATATTACGCTGGATGAGATCGGAAGGCGTCTCGCCATCGGCAACTTCAAGGAACTCAACCTTATTATCAAAGGTGATGTGAACGGTTCGGTGGAAGCACTGAGCGACTCGTTGCTGAACCTCACCAATAAGGAAGTCATGGTGAAAGTGATTCACAAGGGTGTAGGACAGATCACGGAAAGCGACGTGTTGCTGGCCTCAGCGTCCGACGCTATCATTATTGGTTTCCAGGTACGGCCCTCAGCCGGTGCGAAACGGATTGCAGAAACCGAACAGATCGATATCAGGCATTATTCCATCATTTACCAGGCCATTGACGAAATCAAGTCTGCTATCGAAGGCATGCTGAGTCCTGAGATCAAAGAAACAATCATCGGGAACGTCGAAGTCCGGGAAGTGTTTAAAATCACCAAGGTGGGAACCATTGCCGGATGTATGGTTACGGATGGCCGTGTTACGCGTAACTCCAAACTCAGGGTCATACGCGATGGCGTGGTCGTGCACCAGGGCGCAATAGAATCCCTGAAACGCTTTAAGGACGACGTGAAAGACGTTGTAAAAGGGTTTGAATGCGGTATCTCCGTTAAGAACTTCCAGGATCTTCAGGTGGGCGATAACCTCGAAATATTCGAAGAAACATCTATAGCCAGAAAACTCGATTCTCTCTGATAGTCTCACAGTAAACGTTACTGTTGACAGACACATTCACAACTTGATTTCAAACAGGTTGAAGGCTACAGTTAAAAATAGTTTGTAGCGCAAAGTCAAACCCGAAACGGTGAGTGACATGATAAAGGACTTCCTTAACCAAAAAAAAACGCCCGTATTTGACGGGCGTTTTTATTATTTTTTTTGTAATTCTACTTAAGCTTGCAGTTCACCTTTACCTGGCCACTGGCGCTTTCATAAGTATAAGACACACATTTGTCTTTTGCTGTCCTTTTAGTTGTTTCATGATAGATAACCGGTACAACGATCGGACTGCCTTCTTCCTGACACTCGCAGGTAAAATCCTTTTTAGCGCATGAACTCATCAAAAACAACACCCCTAAAATAAATAATGAATAAATCTTTTTCATAGCTGCATTATTTAAGTTCACATTCTTCTTTGGGACTGCTGCCTGTTGTTGTGCTTACACAATTAGCTTTGGCCTGGCGCTTTGTGGCCTCGTGGATAGTAATCTTTGAGGTGCTTCCCCCGATTTTACATTCACATACCCAGTCCTTTTTCCCGCAAGAAGATAAGGCAAAAATACCCATAAGAGCAAACGTTAAGAATGTTAGTTTCTTCATAATGTAAATTAATTTGGTAATACAATAATATACAAAAAAACCAAACCGCCAAATTATTTTATCATTACCTGGAAAATTTCTAAAAAGAAAACTCTTAAACGAACAGGTTGTTTTTGAATATCTTAACCGCAATGGCTATGAGTATGACACCGAAGAATTTGCGGATTATCAGCAGCCCGCCCTTCCCTAAAAAAGCGGCTATTCTGCCGGTGGATCTGAGAACAAAATAGATAAAAACGAGATTGATCAGAATGCCAAAATAGATATTCCATGCTTCATACTCCGATTTCAGAGACATGATGGTTGTAAGGGTTCCGCTCCCTGCGATAATGGGAAAAGCTATGGGAACAATGCTTCCCGTCCGAGAATCGTGTTCAGTGTTAAATAGATCCCGCCCAAGTATCATTTCCAGACCGATGATAAAAATGACAATTGACCCTGCCAGAGCAAACGAATGTATATCCACGCCAAGTATTTTCAGCAGCTCCTCTCCGATGAGGAAAAACACAGTCATTAAAAGACCCGCCACCAGTGTGGCAAGGCCTGGCTGAATGTTTCCCGTCCGCTCTCTCATACCAACGATGACAGGTATGGATCCGATAATATCAATTACCGCAAAAAGGGTAAATGTAACTGTCAGTATTTCCCGGCCATCCAACATGCGGCAAAGTTACAACCGGGCATATGGAATACCAACTATATCGCCGACTTTAAAAAGGTATTGAAAGGTTCGGCAACCTTATAGCATTTCATAATGTAGTCGAGCAGCTTATCGCTGAGAATAATCTCGGGATCGTGCGTGTGCATGAGGTAGAACTGTTTATTAAAAATAACCGGCTGCACTTTGGCCTTTTCTTTAAGCTCAGGCGGCAATATCTTGGACTTCTCACCTTTTACGTCGCCATATGTCTTTTTAAAGTCAGATGCCGTGATTATGCCTTCAAACTTTTTCATGTTGGATGCAATCCTGGATCGGACACTATTGAGCAAATCCTTTTCCGGCATATACATACCGGTATAAATACCGAGATGCTCAGGACCCAGTTCCACATAAAGGCCAGGAGTTACCATATCTTTCTTCCCCCCCTTGCTCACGGCAGCCGACATCTGGGTTTTATAAGGCGTTTTATCCTTGCTGAACCGGATATCCTTATTGATCCTGAAAATACACTCGGATGCCTTGGGATTTCCAATATCATCAACTTTTTTCATGCGTTCAATAAGATCGGTCGTGAAGGCTTCAAACGGTTGTTTGACATCCTTCACATATCGCGGCTTATTCCGGTCAAACCATTCTTTGTTGTTATTGGCTGCCAGCTCGATGAAAAACTCCAGAAACCCCTTGTTAAAATGTTTCATAATACTATATGTTTAAAACAAAAAACGCCCCGGGTCCGGGGCGTTTTTATTTGCTTATTTGATTAATATACGCTTAGTTGTTTTACAATTTTTCCTTTATCGGTCATGATCGATATGGTGTAAATGCCTCTGGCAAATCCTTCGGTGGCGATGACCGTTTCATCTGTATGTATGTTATTCAGGGTAGAAACAACTTTCCCGTTCACGTCTGTAATGCTTATTGCATTCATTATGACCGGTGAGGACACAAACACTTCGCTGTTCATGACGGCCGGGTTCGGATACACTTTGGTTTTGGCACTCAATTCCAGCAGTTCGATGCCGACAGATTCATCATCGATGATCTTGACAACATGGATGCTGTCGGGACCAATCATAGTTCCCCAGGCGTTATCCCTTATAACCCATATGATGGTTTCAGGAGTTACTCCTTCTACAAGGGCATCATCATTCAGTTTGGATTTAACGGTTATGCTTGGAGAAGATGGGTACAGGATAAACAGGCGGTTGGCGTTGGATTGATAATCCACGTTCCTTCCGGCAGTACCACCTTTGATTACCAGGTTGATCTGCTGATTGCTAGTCAGGTTGGCGCATTGCAATACAAAACCTTCCGTGCTATCCCTTTTCTCAACACCGATCGAGGTGTCGGTTGTAAATCCGAAAACGGGCACTGTAAGCGTCTGGATATCGGAGAACCTGCGTGGCGCCAGGAAATAACCTGAGTTGAAAGGCGAACTGTTGTCGTTCTGTCCGCCGATACCAGTGATGTTGAGGAATCCTGTCGGGGCGGGTTTGCCATCAATATCCGTTTCACTGTCAATCACCAGGTCGAACGAATCGCTCTGGGTAAGCACCTTCACTGTCGCGGTGGTATTGGCAGAAAGTGCAGTACTCGGCCATTGCGAAGGCCTTGCCAGTTTCACCAGATTATACTTTACCATGTTCGATTCGGTAGATTCATTCAGAACAGGATTTACCACAGCTGTTTTAAGTGGTTTCCCGCTTCCGAGTTTGACAATTGTATCCAGTTGTGAAATCTGTGCCATGCCGCTCACCTGTGTAATCTTTCCGTACACCTGTATGCTGTCGCCTTCTGTAACTGTATATCCTTTAGTTCCTGCAGCCTGATAAACCTGTATGCCGCCGGTATTGTCTATCAGGGTGAACGTCAGACCCGGGTTGCCGCCGGTTGGCCCGAGGTTCACTCCGTGAACGATTCCCCTGAGGGCGCACCTTACGTTCAGGCTGTCGAGTACCAGGGCAGGGGCTTTGGCTGTGATCACCTTGTTAATTTTATATTCGGGAAGATCGTTGTCTACTATGGTCACCCTCAGTGTATCAGGTTTACCCATCTTGGCGTTGAAGGAGGCACGGATGATGAATACGGCATCTTCCCTCGGCTCACTGAATGCATCATTGATGATAGGTATAGTATAGACAACACTGTCAGGATCGGTGTTGAGGAACTGTATCAGTTGCGTACTGAAAGTAAAGTCTGTTCCCGGCTGGGCATTTTTGCTGTCAGGATCATATGTAAGAACAATATCGCTCGGGTTAACGTTTCCTCCGATCTGATCGATTCGTATTTTGATGCTGCCGACATTTTCACTGACGGTCATGCCCGACTTTGAGAACCTGTAAATTGGTGGAGCATCGTCGTCTTCAATAATTAGTGTCAGCAGGGAATCGGCTCCGGTCTTAGCAGGAGAAGTAAGATTCCTTAAAGCAAGTATAACCGTGTCGCTCCTGTCTTCACTGTTCGGATCGTTGACCAGCGCTATATTGAATTCCAGGCTGTCGACGATCTTGCCGCCGCCAAATTGAACGGTTGTGTCCGTGTTACTGCTTCCAAGTTTAAAATCAGACGGAATGAACGTTGAATCTGTTTTCTGCTTAACGATCACCTTTACACTGGTAGGGCTTGAAGAACCGGAATTGATCCTGAGCTTTACTTTTACTATGCCCGCATTTTCCTTTACAGTTATGGATTTCTTGTCGAACGTTACAGAAGGAATATCATTATCCGTAATATTAATGGAATGCGTGGTCTGGAACCCGATTTTACCATTGACAGGGTTGTTCAGCCTGATCGCGGCATTTTCAGTCGGTTCGCTTGCAAAATCATCATTCACCCTTACTTTTATGGTATCGGTCACCTCGCCGTAAGGCCTGAACCGCAACGGAAAGGACGTTAAAATGTTATAATCGGTATTATTAGTGGCGGTACCCGCAGTGACAAATGCACTCACCTTGCTGGTATCTGCATTTCCATATCTTCTTCTCACCAGCATGTTCACCACAGTGGTTGACTCTGTCAGATTGGTTGTATTGGAAACAAATTCGAATTCGGGTTTTAGAAGCGGAGCGTAGTCGCTTTTAATAAATACAGGTTTTTTAGCGCCTCCGAACCTGTTCATTGTTGAATCGCTGCCCCAGATACCATCACTTTCCATATTTCCGTAGATGGTGGAATCAAAGAATATGTCCCTGCTTTCTATCCTTTTTATACCATTGCTCAGAGAGTTCGGAATGATTGCTCCCCAGGCGCCGTTTGTACCGTTTACCTTCGTGTTATACCATGAAGGCATGTTGGAGACGGAGACTCCATCGTTTTCAGAGATGGTAGCGGCAATAGGCCTTGCAGGATGACCGTTTACATCATCATATAACACGACTGCACTTTTTGACTTTGTAAATGACGAACCGTAAATGGCAGTGCCATTGTTTGAGCCTGAAGCTCCTGAAAAGGCAAGCACCTTAATGGAGTCGAGCAGATATACTTTGTTTGTGGTAGCCCCGGCGCTGATCTCTTCAAACACCACCATAGGGTATATGTAATTTCCAGGCGTGAACCTTGAATCACTGGTGTAAATGCCTCCGAACCATCCGGAGTACTCACCCATTCCCGCGCCCAGCACCAGGGTATCGTGACCTCCTGAAGTACTCAGGTCGGGACTTGAAATAGTATACCATGAACCGTTCTTTTTCATAACAAGCGGAATACCGGCTCCGGTCGTACTGGAGCTTGAAGTATCCGACAACGTGATAAATCTTACATAATACTTATAGCTCGCACCGGGGGTCAAACCCATAAGTTTAGCCTGGAAAATAATTGGAAGCCTTGTGGAGTCGGCAGAGGAAGAGCCCGTGGATCCGCAATACAGGGGAACTCTTTCCCCCATAACCGTTCCGGACACCGGCTTTTGTGCGAATAACGAAACTGTTACTGCAAGTAGGAACATTGTAACTATTGTTTTTTTCATTTTGTACTTTTTGGCAAATATAATAAAATTAATGAATTGCATAACACAGGCTGAAAATGCTCAGTTTCACCCCTTCAGCCCTTATCAGTTCATGACAGCACGACTCTATGGTCGCGCCTGTGGTAATCACATCATCCAGGATGGCAATATGCTTACCGCCAACGGCCTGAGGCTGCTTTAAAACAAAACTCCCGGAGGTGTTTTGCCACCTGTCAAACCTTTTCCTGCGGGTCTGTGAATCGGTATGAACCGCTCGCATCAATACATCCGGCACAAAAGGTATACCCAGCGATTTTGCAAACCCCGCGGCGATTTCATCGCTTTGATTGAATCCCCTCGCAAGCAGCTTTTTCCTGTGAAGCGGCACAGTCGTAACCATTTCAGGCATATGTTCCTTCAGGCTTTCCTTTACATCGCTGCCGAACATGCCGCCAAGGTGGAAACCCAGTTCCCTGCCACCATTGTATTTGAGTTCATGCATCAGGTCGCGTGCAAGTCCGCGTTTCCTGAAGTACATAAAAGAGCTTGCCTGTTCGAGCGTCAGCCTTCCTTTAAACATATGCTCCACGGCATTGCCGGTGCGAGGTCTGAAACCTGTTTTCGGCAGTTTGATCAGGCAATACACGCAGATGCAGTTTTCGGCTCTTTGCATCGGCATACCGCATCCGGGACAAATTTTAGGATAAAATAATGAGATTAAGTCTGAAACAAACTGCTGTGCACGCATAAATAGGAATGCGTGAAATTAATCATTCGGAACCATAAAACAATGCGAATTCAGAGAATAATAAAATGACAGAAAAATGACATTTAAAACGGCTACGAATTAAGCCGGTGCTTCAATTTCATAAGAAACCCAACTTCCGCCTGGGATAAGTGACGCCATTTTCCGCGGGGCAGGTCCTTTTTAGTGAAAACGCCCATACTTACCCTGTCAAGCTTTTCCACTTCATAACCGAGATGTTCAAACATGCGCCTGACCACCCTGTTTTTTCCGCTGTGTATCTCCACTCCCACATGTCTTTTATCCTCATTGTCAACAAATGTCACAGCATCTGCAAATACATCGCCGTCTTCAAGTGTAATTCCGGCTACCAATTTATCCAGGTCTGCGGAACTCATTTTTTTATCAAGGACCACATGATACACTTTCTTGATCTCAAAAGCCGGATGCGTGAGCGCCTGGGCCACCTCGCCATCATTTGTCAGCAGCAGCACGCCGGTGGTGTTCCTGTCAAGACGTCCTACAGGATACACCCTCTGCGGAATTTTGTCCGCCAACAGGTCCATGACTGTCTTGCGACCTTTTTCATCATCCGTTGTGGTGATAAAATCCTTCGGTTTATTCATCAGGATATACACAAACGGCTCAGGCAGGATTTTCCTTCCTTCATACCTTACCTCGTCCTCCCTTTTTACTTTATGACCCATTTCGGTCACCACTTGCCCGTTGACTGTTACAAGGCCCTTCCTGATCAGTTCATCCGCTTCCCTCCTGCTGCAGATACCGGAATTTGCAATATATTTGTTCAGCCGTATATCCGTGGGGTCATCCACCACCCCGAGTTCTTTCTTTCTCTCACGGGGAGTTTTGGTTTTTTCCCTGCTATGTTTCGGCAGTTTTATTTCAGGTTCATATTTAGGTCTGAACGGTTTCTTTTCCTGGATATCTCCGGGCTTGGATACGAAACGCTTCTGAGGACCGTCTTTTGCCGTTTTAGGAGCACGCGGACCTGCTGTATTCTTCCTGACGTGGACAGGGCCGGTTTCCCCGGGCTCCGGCTTGTTTTTGTTAAAAAAGCGGGAGTTTGCAAGATCGTCTTTATCCCATGGGGCTGCAGGATTTCTGCGCACACCTGGCTGTTTCCCGTCATTGCGTTTATTAGCGTAATGCCCGTCACCATCCTTCTTTTTATTCCCAAATGGCCTGTCATGTGTTTTCACCGTATCAGACCGCTTCGGAATAAATCTCGGAGGGGCAAGTTCATCTTTATCAGGGCGCTGTCTTGAACCTAAGGGTTTCCTATCCTTTTTATACGTATCCGGTTTATATGTGTTTTCCTCGCGGCGACCGGTTTTTCCATAGCTTTTTCCGTCATTTTTCCGATCGTCCTTCTTATTGTAAGGCATAATGATGCAAAGATACGCACTTCTTTCCAATTACAAGATTTTCAAATAGTTTACTTAATAGTTTTCTGTAATTAAAATTATTTTAAGTTTCTAACTATCAGCTAATAAAAATGGTGTTTATAAAAATATGCATCCCGTCACTCCCAATTCTAAAGTTTTGCACTAAATTTGCCCTTTTCATATCAAAAAGTATTAAATGATTATCCCTAAATTCTTAAATCCTACAAACTCATTCCATTCCGAACTCAGAAAACGAATCAACGAGTATTTTGTAGAGGTTAAATCCAAACCGACCGGCAATATCAAACTTTACACGAAAGCGGTTGTTTTGGTTACAAGCTTTATTGCAGTATATGTTCACCTGATCTTCTTTACACCTGAATCCGTAGTTTTAAGTCTTATAGAATGTATCATTCTGGGCGCATTGACATCCGCTATCGGATTCAATATCATGCACGACGGTGCCCACGGCAGTTTCAGCCAGCAAAAATGGATAAACGACCTGGCCGGCCTTTCCCTCAATTTTTTAGGAGCCAACGTATTCATGTGGAAAACCAAACACAACGTGGTGCACCATACATTTACCAATATCGAGGGCATGGATGACGATATTAACGCCAAACCATTCCTGAGGCTGTGTGAAACACAGAAAAGGTACAGGATTCACCGTTTCCAGCACCTGTATTTCCTGATGGCTTATTCGCTGCTGTATATTTACTGGATATTCTTTACGGACTATAAAAAATATTTTACCAAACGGGTAGGCGGAATGCCCATCAAAAAAATGAATGCCTCCGAGCATTTCTCTTTCTGGGGCTTCAAGGCTTTGCACCTGGTGCTGTTCATTTTCATTCCAATCTATGCCGTAGGATTCACCCCATGGCTGATAGGGTTCCTGACATATGGCCTTTTTGCCGGCATTATCCTTAGCCTGGTGTTCCAATTGGCTCACACTGTTGAAGATACACATTTCCCGACAATGGATGTTTCTACCGGCAAGGTAGAAGACGAATGGGCAGTACACCAGCTTAAAACCACCGCCAACTTCGCTACCAGGAACAAAATCGTTTCGTGGTTCACCGGCGGCCTGAACTATCAGATTGAACATCATTTGTTTCCTCATATATCTCATATTCACTATCCTGAGATCAGCAAGATCGTAAGGCAGGTTTGCAGGGAGTACAATATCCCTTATATCGAATACCCAAAAGTGAGGCTCGCCGTAGCTTCCCACATTTCGCACCTGAGGGAAATGGGTCGCAAATAACCCGGTCTTAAAATTATTTAAAAGGAACCTGTGAGGGTTCCTTTTTTTGTTTATCCTCAGCGGAACATCATTTTTTTTGTCATTTTTGCATCATAAAAAAAAATAATACTCCAATTCCTTATGAAATAGTTTAATATTGAACCAGTATAATTTTAACAATATGAAAATATTAAGTACTAATCACCATTCTCAAGGCAGCAGGTTCTATAGCTTTCTGATGCTTTTGGCAGTACTGGGCCTTTTTGGCAATCATGCCGCATTTGCCCAGACTTCCAACCCGGCGCCTTATTGCAGACCATCGTTTACCAGTATGACCCTGGGAACATGTTCTCCGGCCAATCCTTACAACATGAGGTTCCTCAACATCAAGCTTGACAATATCTATTCAGATCTCTCCGCTTGTTACGGCTCAAGCGCGAATGATGTGTACAGATATTTCCAGGGAACCCCTACCACCACTCTGACTGCGGGAGCCGTATATACCATTACTGCCCAGACAGGCTTTTATGCATCTTCTCCGGCCAATTACCCGATGGCAGTAGGCGCCTGGATAGATTATAACAGGAATGATGCATTCGAAACCTCGGAATGGATCAGGGGTGTTTCCTCAGTGTTACCTACCAATAACACCGGGGCCATTCACCAGTGGAGTTTTACAGTTCCATGCAATATCAGCCCTGGTAAAACCAGGTTCCGCATGATGGCCAAGTACAGCACTGCTGTAGGAACGTCCGACTACTGCTTCAGTTATTCATATGGCGAATGCGTCGATTATGATGTGGTTCTCAGCCTGCCAACAAGCCTGGGAGCGAAATTCATAGCGCCTGCTGATGCGTGGGTTAAATCGGTTGTCAAATTTATTAACGGAAACCCTACAGGCTATATCCAGCATAAATGGGATGCCAATAACGATGGTACTATTGAAGCCCAGAACAGCACCAATTTCAATTATACCTGGAACACTGTCGGTAATAAGTGCGTCAAACTTGTCAGCACCAACTGCCTGGGAACAGACAGCATTGTCAAATGCCTCAATATAAAAGCTCCGACTGCAGTCCCTGCCGTGGATTTTGTGGCTGACAGGATCGTGGTCGAGCAATATAGCTATACCAAGCTGTGGGATCTTTCTACCAATGGGCCATGGCAATGGGAGTGGGATGTATATGATTCAACCACCTATGCAACCTCCGGATATTTTCCGAACCTTGCAGACGGCGACGTCATAGCTGACCCGTGGGGAAACGGCAGCAATGAATTTTCACAGAACCCTGAATTCTCGTTTGATGTTCCAGGGTGCTATACTGTGGTCATGACCTGCAAAAACGATGTAGGCCCTTCAGCGCCGAAACGCAAGGTATGTTATATAACTGTAACCCTTCCGACCCAATACAACCTCGGGTACGGAACTTACGGACCCAATAACGACAATGTCGTCGGAAGCTCCAGCGGTACCATTTTTGATGACGGCGGACCAAATTTCAACTATAGCAACAACTCCGGTCTTGGATCGCGTTCATACCTGCAGATCACTCCGTGCAATGCCAAAAAGATAGAATTGACCATGACCAGGCTGAAATTCAAGGACGCCGGTGATAGACTAAGCGTCTGGGATGGCAAATCCCCGGGCGGTCCGGGCACTACCTTGCTTGCCACATGGACTGTAGGCGCAAAATTACCTCAGAAAGTGGTTGCAACAAGCGGCAGCATGTATGTCCTTTTTGAATCCGACATATCAGGTGCCGACTCAGGCTACGCCGGATCGTATACCTCCGAACTTGGCCCGGCTGTGGTGCCAACCCCCTCCTTTATGCCATCATCGGTACCAAGCTACAACAGCACGCCTATAAAATTCACCAATACCACCATGGATATTGTAGGTGTACCTACCTGGGAATGGAGTGTTGATGACAACCAGGTGCCGGATAACGGAAAAAAAGATTTCAATTATACCTTCTATACAGACGGGCAATACAAGATATGCCTGCTGATAAAGTCGTGCGTCGGCAACAAACAAACCTGCACCACCATTGACGTTGTCACTCCAAACCAGCAGACCCAGCTTGATTTTACAGCCAGCAACCGCCGTCCCGGCATTAATACGGATATAACAACGCTTACCCCCATATCCGACAATGCCAACCGCTTTGAGTGGACCATTTTCCCGACAAGCTATACGCTTATGAATCCTCCGGGATCACCTTCCCAATACGGTCCGGGATTCATCAAGTATAATGCTACACCGGGCGATACCATTCCAAAACCAAGGATCAAGTTTACAGGAGCCGGATGCTATACCATCACGTTAAAGGCTTACAATTCCCTGGATCCGACCAATACTACCAAAACCGTTGTGAAGAACAAATTCGTATGTGCCCTGGATTATTGCAATCCTACCGCATTCATTGTGAGCGGCGATATCGGCATCAACAGGGTGAGAATACTGGATGGAAACACAGAGCTGCTCAACAACTACAGCCCCTCAGGCGTCGATTATTACACGAATTTCACCAATATCAGCAAACCTGTCCTTACATACGGCAAGACATACACCCTTGAAGTATCCCGTGTAAGCAATGTCGACCCTGCCAACAGGAAAGGATGGATAGACTGGAATATCGACGGCGATTTCGAAGATGCGGGCGAATTGCTGTTCTTCGAACCAAGCACTTATTCCCAGTCATTTACAACTACATTCACTGTACCGCCTTTGTCCTCTTCTTTTGAAGGTCTGACAAAGATGCGCCTGGCTATCAACTACAACAATGAGAATACCACCATTTGCGGACCGATAACAGCAGGAGAATATGAAGATTACGGCATGATACTCGCCAATGACAACCTTGTTCCTGTCATCACTCTTAAAGGTTCTGACACAGTAAGAATAGAAGTAGGTACATCCTATACGGATGAAGGAGCTACGGCTTATGATGCCTCGGAAGGTGATATCAGCAGTGAAATGACTATGACCAGCGATCTGGATGCCACTGTGACCGGTCTGTACACTGTTGAATACAATGTCACCGACAAATCGGGCAATGCGGCCATACCTGCCATCAGGACCATCATTGTGGTGAATGACATGACCTTGCCCATACTGAGCCTTAACCCTGGTTCGACCGGCTGCATCGAAGCCAGAAGAGACAACCCGCCTTACAACGATCCGGGTGCAACCGCAACGGATAATAAACTGCCGTTCAACCTGACTTCATCCATTGTCGTTACCGGAACTGTAGACACCCGGACAATAGGAAACTATACCCTCACTTACAAAGTTCAGGATGTGGCTGGAAATACGGTTATCAAGACAAGGGATGTTTGCGTTGCCGATTCAAAACCTCCGGTCATCCTCCCATTGGGCGATACCGCCATACAGATCGGAAGCGTGTGGGTTGACCAGACAATTGCAGAAGATGCATATGATCCGGCTCCGGTTATTACAAAAGAATGGGGTTTCAACGGCCCGGTCAATACGACTCTGAGAAGGACTTACCCTGTTACTTACCACGCCGTCGATCAAAGCGGGAATAATGCCTTACTCGTAGTCAGAAACTACAGGGTTGACGACTTCATTCCGCCTGTGATTGACCTGAATACTTTCGAAACCGTAATCCATGATGTAAGAACACCATACCTGTCAACTCCGGCCTCAGTCACCGACAACTATTATGCGGCAGGCCAGGTCAGCCTTGTGAAAGTATCGGACAATGTTGATCCTAACGTGCTCGGAACATACACTGAAGTATATGAAGCCGTAGACGGTTCAGGAAACAAGGCACGGAAGACCAGGACAGTGCGCGTGGTGGACAGGGAAAAACCGATTTTGTGGGGTGAGCATCTGAAAGGCTGCGTAGGAGAAAACATCTGGCCGATGTACGGCATTTCAACAACAGATAATTACTACAGCCCTGCAGAGTTATTGCCTTTGACTGAAATCGTCAGTCAGAATGTCAACCCCTGGGAAGAAGGAGCTTACTCAATTACTTACAGGGTAACTGATCCAAGCGGAAACACTTCGCTTCCATTTACAAGGGATGTCCATTATACATACTGGCCGAAATGCGTTACCAGCTCAGTGGATGTGAATGATGTAAAAGCATTGCAGGAAACAGTGAACATATATCCTAATCCTTCCAGCGGACTATTCACCATTGATCTGAAAGGTGCATTGGCAAGAGAAGGATCAATAAAGGTATACAATGCGCTCGGACAGATGATCATATCCAAACCAATCGTTGAAGCTGCAGGCAAGTTCGAGATCGATCTCGGCGACCATGCAGGCGGCGTATATTCTGTCAAACTTGAATTTGACGGACAGATAGTGACCAAACTTGTAACCAGGCAATAAAGATTAAGATTAAAAAAAACCTGGAAAGGGGTGTATGTTTTCATACACCCCTTTTTTTGTACCATTACTTTCTGACATATGGCCGCCTCTGGGGATAAGCCGGGGCATTGTGAATTTTTTTTGAACCGCAGGCCAGTCCTGTATAAATAACCTATATTACACAATTGCGGAATTCTATTTTTTATTTAAGAAATAAAGATTCAATTTTGCACCCATTATGTCAGTATTAGTAGGAAAAAAAGCGCCGCACTTCATTGCTCCGGCTGTTATTAACGGAGAAGAAATCGTTCAGGATTTCAGCCTGGACCAGTATTTGGGAAAACATCATGTCGTTTTCTTCTTTTATCCCAAGGACTTTACATTTGTCTGCCCTACCGAATTACATGCTTTCCAGGCCAGCCTGGCTGAATTTGAAAAAAGAGGTGTAAAGGTGGTCGCATGCAGTACAGATACAGAAGAGAGCCATTTCAGCTGGCTACAGATGCCGAAAGACAAGGGAGGCATTCAGGGTATAACCTATCCTATAGTTGCCGATACCACGAAAACCATTGCAACAAACTATGGCGTTCTTTTTGGCAATTACGACTATACCGAGGCCGGTGAACTGACCAGCACGGGGCCCATGATCTCTTTCAGGGCGTTATTCCTTATCGATAAGAGCGGCGAAGTGAAACATCAGCTTGTAAACCATTTGCCTCTCGGAAGGGATGTAAACGAAACCCTTCGCATAGTTGATGCGCTGCTGCACAATGAAAAACACGGAGAAGTTTGCCCCGCCAACTGGGAAGAGGGCGATGAAGCCATGAAAGAATCCCATGTAAGCGTAGCGGACTACCTTAGCAGACACTGATTTTTTTGTAAAACAATATGGATTTCCGGGCCTTTATGGTCCGGATTTTTTTTGCGAACTGCTTTGTCCTTCCGGGAACTGCCGGTTGGCCCATGGCCGCATCCCTCATAAACATTATGCCCATAAAACAATAAAGGCCAACTTAACGTTGACCTTCTTGTTACCTATGAAAACTATTAACCTCTCTTCGATTTGATTATCGTTTTTCCACAATCCTGGCAGCTTTACCACTTAATCCTCTTAAGTAGAAAATCCTTGCCCTGCGTACTTTACCGATTTTGTTTACCTCAATCTTGTCGATATTGGTCGAATGCAAAGGGAAAATCCTTTCAACACCCACACCGTTTGAAATCTTCCTTACTGTGAAGGTGGCGTTCAGTCCTGAGTTCCTTCGCTGGATCACATCACCCTGGAATAACTGGATCCTCTCCTTGTTACCCTCTTTGATCTTGTAATGCACTGTTACCTTATCTCCTGCCTTGAAATCAGGAAGGTCAGTTTTTAAATACTCCTGTTCTACAAACTTGATTAAATCCATGATGTGTCCCTTTAATTTGGGAGTGCAAAAATACACATTAAAGTGTAAAATGCAAACCTTTTTTTGAAATATGTCCTGCGAACCCCCAAAAGCAGGTCAATTCAATTTAAATTATTGATTATCAGCGAAATAATCGACAATTTCCTTTTGAATACCTTCCCTAAGGAGCTGATTAATAGCCCACGGTAGTTTACAGTCCCTTATACCACGCTCCTGCGGATAATGTTCAGGGCTCCGCCCGCTTTAAACCACTCGATCTGCTGTTCGTTATAGGTGTGATTGCATTCAATGGTGTGAGAACTGCCGTCAGCATGGTTGAGAACGAGTTTTAAAGGCACCCCTGGCCTGAAATCCGTCAAACCGATAAGGTCGATCAGGTCGTCTTCCTGGATCAGGTTGTAATCTTCCTTGTTTGCAAATGTCAAAGCCAGCATACCCTGTTTTTTCAGGTTTGTTTCGTGTATCCTTGCGAATGACTTGGTAAGCACCACGCGGACACCTAAATGCCTTGGTTCCATGGCTGCGTGTTCCCTTGAGGAGCCTTCGCCGTAATTTTCATCACCAACGACTATGCTGCCGATGCCTGCAGCTTTATATGCCCTCTGCACCCGCGGCACTTCATCATATACATCCTGTAAATGATTTTTTACAAGATTGGTCTTTTCATTGAAGAAATTGACAGCGCCTATCAGCATATTGTTACTGATATTGTCCAGGTGCCCGCGGAACTTGAGCCATGGGCCCGCCATGCTGATATGGTCGGTGGTACACTTGCCTTTTGCCTTTATCAACAGTCTCAACCCCTTCAGGTCTGTGCCTTCCCAAGCCGGGAATGGCTCGAGGAGTTGCAAACGGTTGCTTTGGGGCGACACATTTACCTGAACATTGCTCCCGTCCTCGGCCGGCTTCTGATAGCCTGCGTCTTCCACTGCAAAACCACGCGGAGGCAACTCCATGCCGGTCGGTTCTGTAAGCATGACATGCTCACCCTTCTCATTGACCAGCGTATCCGTCAGAGGATTGAAATCAAGTCTTCCGGCTATGGCCAGGGCGGTAGTAATTTCAGGGCTTGCCACAAAGGCATGGGTATTCGGGTTGCCGTCCTGGCGCGCCGCAAAATTCCTGTTAAAGGAATGCACGATGGAGTTCTTCTCTTTTTTCTCAGCACCCATACGCGTCCACATGCCGATACAAGGTCCGCAGGCATTGGCAAACACTGTTGCGCCTATCTTGTTGAAGGTTTCAATAAAACCATCCCTTTCGATCGTATATCTCACCTGTTCGCTGCCGGGAGTGATGGTGAATTCTGCCTTGGTTTTCAGTCCTTTTTCCGCCACCTGCTTCGCCAGGCTTGCAGCCCTTGAAATATCCTCATAACTGCTGTTGGTGCAGCTTCCTATAAGACCTACTTCAATATTTGTAGGCCAGCTGTTTGCTGCAGCCACCTCTTTCATTTTGCTGATAGGTGTTGCCAGATCAGGAGTGAACGGACCATTAATATGCGGTTCAAGTTCGGAAAGGTTTATTTCGATAACCTGGTCGAAATATTTTTCAGGATCCGCATAACATTCAGGGTCGGCTGTGAGATATGCCCTTATGGAATTGGCGAGATCCGCAACTTCTGCCCTGCCTGTCCCTCTCAGGTACCTTTCCATGCTGTCGTCGTAACCAAACGTAGATGTGGTAGCCCCAACCTCAGCGCCCATATTGCATATAGTGCCTTTGCCGGTGCAGCTCATGGAAACCGCGCCTTCGCCGAAATACTCGATAATAGCGCCGGTTCCGCCTTTTACAGTCAGTATGCCCGCCACTTTCAATATCACATCTTTTGGCGC
>CALMKH010000214.1 GCA_937867025.1 uncultured Bacteroidota bacterium
TTTGACAGTTTTGGTATTTACCCGGTAAAGCTGGTGGCAACAAGCATACCCTATATGATCAGCAGTGATACCACAATTTTTATCAATATCAATGGGGTGCCGAAAGTGGATTTCAGGGTGAACAATGCCTGCCACGGCGATACGGTTACATTTATCAATACAACGCCCGGCAACAGGAGCCTGATCAGGTTCAGGTGGGATTTTGGTGATCAGACCCCTGTTTCGTCAACGATCGAACCTGTACATGCGTACAAAGACCCGGGGGCTTACAAGGTGCTGCTGGTGGCGGATATCAACGGCTGTACGGACAGCCTGATTAAAAATGCCTACGTGTTCCCTCGTCCTGTGGCTGCTTTTACCGCTCCCGCAGAGCCGCAATGTCTCGGGACGGATGTGTTTTTCCTTAACAATTCTTATATCAATGGAGGCAAGATGGGAGCTTTCTGGGAGTTTGACGACGCGTCATATTCAACATTTTTTAATCCTACACACAAATATGCCTTTTATGGTGAATTCAGCGTTCGCCTTAAGATGATATCCGAATTCGACTGCGCCGATTCAATAAGCAGGATCATTACCATTAAGCCTGCGCCTGTTGTTGATTTCAATGCGGACAAGCTGTGCAGCAGATCAGTCACTCATTTTGAAAACCTGAGTACGGAATATGCAGACCTGCAATCCGATTATACCTGGAGCTTCAGTGAAGGGGCAATGCAGGATTCAAAACATGCAGTGAAAGCATGGAACTCGAGTGGGCCGAAAATTGTCAGGCTCATATCGAAATTATCCAACGGATGTTCGGCAGAATTACAGCGCGTTTACAATGTTCTGGTGCAACCGGAGGCAGAATTTAATACGAAGGATATATGCAGCGGGGAAAACGCTTTCTTTGTCAATACTTCAAAAATAGAGCAGGGTGATATGGATTTTACATGGGATTTCGGGGACAGCAGCGCCAACGAATCCGTGATGCACCCCTCACACCCATATTACACCAGTATCATGAGGCTGTATACCGTGCGGCTGATAGCATCGGCAAGGAAAGGATGTGCCGACACCATATATAAGTATCTCAAGGTCACGGAATTGCCTGACTGTGGGTTTTCCTATGAACCGTTTTACCTGATCGGTCCCAGCGCTTTCAAGTTTACTCCGATGAACGGCGGGTATTCGGAATATGAATGGTTTTTTGGCGATGGAAGCACTTCGAAAACAAAATCTCCAATCTACCAGTTCCTGTACGTGGGAAATTACAATGTTGAGTTAAGGGCTAAGAATTCCGGCGGTTGTGTATGCAAGCAGGTGATTAAGATTAAAGTTAACCTGGACCAGGACGATATCAATGACATAGATTTTTCCCTGTATCCGAACCCGGCAAATGAATTTATCTCCGTAACCCTGAAAGAATCCGCAGAATCAGCAAAAGCTGTTATTTATAACCAGATTGGGCAGATTGTGACTGAAGCTCCGCTTGGAGAAATCACTGAAATCCCGACATCAGGCCTTAGTGATGGGATATATACCATAGAGATCGTTTCCGGCACCAGGAAATCAAGGGCCAGATTGGTGATCATGCATTAAGAACAGTCGGAATTTATGAGGCAGGCAGGGCCGGTTATTCCTGCAATAGGTGGAGGAAAGTTTTTCTCAGTTTGTTTACTTTTGGTTCGATGACTGCGGTGCAATAGCTGTTTTTGTCATGGTTCAGATTGTAATAATCCTGGTGGTAATCTTCGGCGGGGTAAAATTCACCCAGGGGACTTATTTCAGTCACTATAGGATTTGTAAAAACGCGTTCCTGGGTTAGCTGGGCGATAAATTTCTCTGTCATCTTCTTCTGTTCTTCATTATGGTAAAAAACAGCTGAACGGTATTGGGTGCCAATGTCAGCGCCCTGCCGGTTGAGGGTTGTGGGATCGTGCATGGCGAAAAATACAGTGAGCAGCACGTTGAAATCTATAAGGACCGGATCATATTCTACCTGAACAGCCTCAGCGTGCCCCGTATTCCCGGTACACACCTCTTTATATGTCGGATTTTTGGTTTGTCCCCCGGTATATCCGCTGGTCACCTTTTTCACACCCTTCAATCTGGCCATGGTAGTTTCTATGCACCAGAAACATCCTCCGGCAAAAGTGGCTGTCTCTGTTTTAATATTAATCATATCAAGTGGTTATATTTTGAAAATAGTGAATGCTTTCCTGCAAAGATACGCAGCCGCGTCGAAATTAGCCGCAATTTGCAGGAATATTGGGCAATTCAGGGCGATATTTTATATATTTGCACCCTATGTTTAAAAATAGCTGGGTTGTTTTTTTATCTACCATCTTATTATTTGTTTCCTGTTCGCAGAATCCGCCTGAAAAAAAAGGCTTACCGGCCGATAAAGGCCATGTATCTTCCGGCAAGACATTTCCGGGGTATTATGAGCAATGGCTTTACATTAAATCAGGAGGTACCAATGTATTGCCTGATATGTCAAAATACAAATGGCATACAAACTCTGCCAAAAGAGCCAATCCAACCTCCCTTATCAATGTGTATGAATATGGCCCCACCAACGTGGCAGGCAGGATAAGGGGTATTATTGTCGATTATTCCAATCCGGCAAGAATTATAGTCGGAGCGGCATCCGGAGGTGTATTCCTGTCTGAAAACAACGGATCGAGCTGGAAACCCGTCAATGACCAGGCTTTATCACCAAGTGTTACATGGCTTGCCCAGAACCCATTCCTTCCGAACGTAATGTATTACTGCACCGGTGAATATAGTGGCAACAGCGCCGATCTGGATGGGAAAGGCATATTCAAATCTGTAGACGGTGGGAAAACATTTGAGCAACTGCCGGCAACCAATAACGCAAATTTCAGGTTCAACTGGTCGGTAAAATGTTCGCCGGCTGATACCCATACCCTGTATGTGGCTACCAACGGAACCGGTTTGTGGAGAAGCCAGGACAACGGGGAATCCTTCACAAGGGTATACAATACCGGTCAGCAGATCAACGACCTGGAAGTGTTTCCCGACGGTTCGGTGATGTTCACCATTAAAGGAACAGGCGTGTACCGTTCAACATCCGGCAACCTGGGTTCATTCTCAAAAAATATGACAATTCCCTCAAATGCCACCGCCCGCGGCGAGCTGGCATATTGCAAGAATTATCCCAACATAGTTTACGCGGCAATTTCAGGTCCTGACAACGGTTATTCGGGTGTTCTGAAGGCATTTTATAAATCAAGCGACGGGGGAAAAACCTTTGTGGAGAAAACCAATCCGACAGGAAAAGTGAATTTCGGTTTTACCTGGTACGCCTTATGCATGTCAGTGAACGACAATGATTCGAATGATATCTTTATCGGATCACTCGATATCGGGAACAGCACGGATGGCGGCGTGACATGGATATCAGGCGACGAACAGCATGCGGACAATCATGTGGCCGTAAACAGCGGGAGCAATCTTTACCTGGGCAGTGACGGCGGTTTGGCCCGGTATAACTGGAGCAATTTCAAAAGTTATACAAGCCTTAACAACAACCTGAATATTACACAGTTTTATGCAGGGGATGTATCGCCGCATGAGCCGAATATCATCGGGGGCTGCCAGGACAACGGCACCAAGGAGAGCAGGAACCTCAGCAAGTCGTTTTCCTCGGTGAACGGGGCAGACGGGGGATATACTTTCTACCATTCTTCCAGGAAAAAGACAAAATACTATTCCATGCAGAATGGGGTGGTTATCCGTAGCAGTGGAACGTCGGGGTCGAACAGGACCATCAGCAATAATCTCCCCACCAATGATGCCAAATGGTTCATCCATCCGTATCATGTCAGCGAGCATGACGGCAATATTGTAGTGTATCCTGCTAACCAGCGTCTTTATTACAGTGTCGATTCCGGTGCATCCTTTATGCAGATTCATATGACAAGCTCCGGCCGGCTGTTTTCAGCGGCCACATCAGCGGGGAGCAATCCGGCTGTCTATACCGGAGGGGATGGTATGTTCGTTGTGGTAGATTCCGCCTCCAATCTTTCACCGAAAGGTAAAGAGATGAGGCAAAAAATGCCATTGGGCATAAGGGCCTCTTTTATTGGTTCCATTAAAGTGATTCCAGGGTACAGGGATAAGGTGTACCTGGGATTCAGCAATGTGTCCGACTCGGGAAGGATTTATGTAGCATCCAATCTTTTCGGGGATACACCAGTATTTAAAAATATCAGCGGCGACCTTCCCAAGGGTTTGCCGGTTAACTGGGTGGAATGCGACCCACTGGATCCTGAAAGGGTAATTTTCGCCGGGACCGATTATGGCCTGTATATTACCGAAAATGGAGGATTGACCTGGGTTAAGGATACCCGTATCCCATCCACTGTGATAAGTAATATCAGGGTGCACCGCAACATGAAGGATATTTATTTCTTTACACATGGACGAGGAGTGTTCAAGGGACAGATCAACAACAATGCCTACAGCTCGGTAAACAGACCCCTGACGAATGCCGGCGAGCCTCGTGTGTACCCCAATCCTGCAGCCGCCATGTGCAAACTGGCATTCGCGTCCGATGAAACCGGTATATACACGGTTTATGACATCCAGGGCAAAAGCGTGCAAAACGGCGTTATAGAAGGAGCAACTACTGTTATTCCGACGGCTTCCCTCTCTGGCGGTTCGTATATACTGATGTACAGGATAGGATCCGGAACCGGGAGCCTGAGAATAAGCGTATTGAATTAATACCAGTTTATGTCATCTCACCACATCGTCAGGGAGGGACAGGAACCGGCCCTGATCATAGCAAACGGGGAGCCATGCGCACGTGAGGTGCTTGACCAGCTGCTTGAGTGGAATCCCTTTATTGTGGTTCTCGACGGGGCTCTCCCCCGGGTTTTGAACCTCGGGATCAAATTTGACGTTTTACTTGGCGATTTCGACCATACCAGCGTCACAGAAGTGAAAAACCTGGTGCCTCCCGACACGGAAATCGTTTATGCGCCGGACCAGGAAAAGACGGACCTGGAAAAGGGGCTTGACCTGCTTGTAGAACGCAGATACGAAGCCGTCAATATTGTCTGGGCCACAGGCTGGCGAAGCGATCATTACATGAACAACATTGCCACATTGGCACGTTACCAGGATAAGATCAGGTTGGTGATGATAGACAACCATTCGCGGATATATCCCATCAACAGTGGTTTCAGAAAACACTTTCCTGCCCATCACAATGTATCGCTTATTCCGCTTAATAAAGTGGTGAACCTGAAGACGGAAAATCTGGTCTGGAACCTGGACGGCCGCAATATTGAATATCCTTACCAGACAAGCAGCAGTAACCGCGTGGCGGATGCGGGTGTGGTAACGGTGACATTCGATTCCGGAAAACTGCTGATGATGGAGTGCTGGGATTAAAGATGATGGATGTCAGCCGCTATGCCGGGGTGCAAATCACCGCGAGCTTTTCCTTTAAATTTATCTTCCCTGTTGGAAATCTTGTGTATATAAATCAAGGAAATTTATGCTAAGTTTGAACATTCATAGCACTATTAACTACCATTCATGAGAAGACATTATATTCCTGCTGAATTCAAAATCACTACCTGGGACTTGCTCCAGCCATATTTTGACGACCTGCTTGCTTTTCCTGTTGATACGTCAGATGCTTACAACGATTTCCTGCTTCGCGTCAGCGAACTTGAAAGCATGGTTAGCGAAGATCTGGCATGGCGGTACATCAAAATGACCTGTGATACCACTAATCCTGAACTGGAGGCCAGCTACATAGATTTTGTCAATAATATTCAGCCACACATCGCGCCATATGAGGATAAGATCAACCAGAAGATCAATGACTCTGTATTCAAGGGCGAACTGGAAAGGGACAAAGCCTATTTTATTTATTTCCGCGCCATAAAGAATTCAATAGAGCTTTTCAGGGAGGAGAATATTCCCCTGCAGGCAGAATTACAGACGCTGTCACAAAAATACGGCACCATAAGCGGAGCCATGTCTGTGGAAATAGAAGGTGAAACCCTTACCCTGCAGCAGGCTTCAAACAAGCTGAAGGAAGTGGAAAGGGAGAGAAGGCAGAACGCTTATGAGATCATCAATACAAGACGGCTTGCAAGTAAAAAGGAACTCGACGAATTATTTGACCAACTCATACGGCTGCGCCACAAGGTAGCTCTCAACTGCGGTTTTGATAATTTCCGCGATTATATGCACCGTTCACTCGGTCGTTTTGATTATTCGATACAGGATTGTTTTGATTTCCATGAAGCGATAGAGAAAGTGGTTGTCCCTCTTAACAGGCATCTGGAAGAGCACAGGAAAAAAACCCTGGCATACGATGTACTGAGACCTTATGATCTGGCTGTCGACCCTCATAACAGGCAGCCTCTAAAACCTTTCAGGGACGGAGCCGAATTACTGGAAAAGACTATAAAATGTTTTGATGTGGTAGAACCGCAGTTCGCAAAAAATCTTAAGATCATGGCGGATAAGGGTTTCCTCGACCTGGACAGCCGGATCGGAAAAGCGCCCGGAGGGTATAATTATCCCCTTGCCGAAAGTGGAATACCCTTTATTTTCATGAATGCAGCAGGAAGTTTACGCGATCTGGAGACCATGGTTCACGAAGGAGGTCATGCCATGCACTCATTCCTCAGCGAGCATCTGAGGTTGAATGCCTTTAAGAACGCACCAATGGAAGTAGCCGAAGTAGCCAGCATGTCCATGGAGCTCATAAGCATGGAGGGCTGGCATGTGTTTTTTGACAATGAAGAAGAATTAAAACGGGCAAAGATCGAACAGCTTGAAGGTGTCATAGCTACATTGCCATGGATTGCCACGATTGATGCCTTCCAGCACTGGCTGTATACACACCCGGAACATACCCTGGAGGAACGGACGGCCGAATGGGTAAAAATCACTTCCCGGTTCGACAGTGGGGTAACGGATATAAGCGGCTACGAGCATTACCTGGCCAATAGCTGGCAAAAGCAGCTCCATCTTTATGAGGTGCCGTTCTATTATATCGAGTATGGCTTTGCACAGCTGGGCGCCATTGCGATATGGAGGAATGTGCTGAGGGACAAAAAGAGCGGCCTGGAGGGCTATAAAAACATGCTGCAGCTCGGATATACACGCACAATCCCCGAGCTTTACGAAGCCGGAAATGTTAAATTCGATTTTTCTACAGCTTATGTAAGTGAGTTGTTTGATTTCGTCTGGACAGAACTTCAAAAATTAAAATCATGAGAAAAATATGGATTGCCCTGCTGGTGGTAATTGTTGCAGCAGCGGCCTATCTCGCATACATAAAATTTTCCCCCAACAAGTTTTCAGACGGTTTCTACCTGGTGCCTTCGGATGCCGTCATGGTGATAGAAACGGAGGATCCGGTAAAAAACTGGCAGACCTTCAGTTCAGGTAATATCTGGCAGGGTATCAAGACATTCCCTCCCTTTGCCGAGATCACTAAAAATGCCGACATGATGGATGATATGATTAAGGCAAACCAGCAGGTCTTTTCCTTCCTTGGGCAAAGACACCTGCTCATTTCCATTCATATGACCAAGGCTCGCGACTATGATTTTGTTTACTATGCCGATATGAAAGAGGCTTCGAAATCGAGCATGGTCAAGGCTTCCCTTATCAGTCTGATCAGCCAGTTCGATTATACCCATACGGTAAGAACCTATAACAAAGTTGAGGTGAATGAGTTTTTTGATGCAAAGACAAGGGAAGTCCTGTCAGTCTGTTTTGTCAGTAATTACCTGGTATGCAGTTATAACAAGGCCCTGGTGGATAAGGTGATCAATTCATCCCAGGCTCCCGAATTTCAGCTGGGCAAGGATCAGAGGTTCACTGAAGTCAATCAGCTCACATCTGCCAACGGCCTTTGCCGGGTCTTGATTAATTATAAAACATTCCATCAATACCTGGGTGTATATATGGATGATGTCGCGGATATCAGGGAACTTTTCTCCAGCTTGTTTTATACAGGCCTTGACTGCTCGATAGAAGACGATGTGATACTCGCCGATGGGTACACCATTGTCAACGACAGCCTGAGTTCTTACCTGCAGGCCCTGTCAGTTTCAGGAAAGGCTTCTACGGATGCGGAAAAGGTTTTTTCTGAAAAAACCTCGTTTTTCCTGAGTATGGGTTTTTCGGATTTTAATACGTTCTACGAAAATCTGGAGACCGTTTTGAAAAAAGAACCCGCTGAATATGATGCACAGCAGAAGAATATAAAGAAGATCGAGAAGATGCTCAATATCAACTTACGCAAGAATGTGTTCAGCTGGATTGGGGATGAAGTGGCTATAGCACAGTATGAAACGGATAAGCTGATAGGAAACAAGGTGAGGAGCATTATTGCCATCAAGGCAAATGATATCGGTTTGGCAAAGGAAAATCTGAATATTATTGAAAGCCAGGTGAGAAAACGCACGCCGATACGATTTAATAATATAGTTTATAATGGTTATGAGATCAAATACCTCGAAGTGAAAGGCCTGTTCAAAGCTTTCCTGGGTAAGCTGTTTGCCAAAGTGGAGAAACCCTATTTTACGATTCTCGACAACTACGTCGTCTTCAGTGACGATCCCAAAACCCTGCTGATGACGATTGACGATTTCAATGCCCAGAAAACCCTGGCAAATAAACAGGAGTACAGGGATTTCAGGAGTAAATTCTCTGATAAGACCAGTATTATGGCTTATCTCAGCCCTAATCATCACTTTGCCAACCTCAAAGGTCTGCTGCATCCTGAAAGTTGGAAAAATTCGCAGAAAAATCAGCAGTACATACGTTGTTTTAATCATGTGGGACTTAGCCTCTCCGGGGACGGTGACCGCATGAGGACGGTGCTGGGCACGCATTATGTACCATGGACAGCACCCGTGGAAGTAGTGGATACGACCGATAACGAAGCGGACACGCTGACAGCGCTCGACCATTTTTATATCAGGAATTTCAGTGATAATATGCACACCACGTATTACGATAACGGCAACCCAAAAGTATCAATGGAGCTTGATGAGAATGTCATGGACGGGGTATATATAGAATATTATGACAACAGGGTTATAAAGGTCAAGGGCAAGTACAGGAATGGCATTAAAAACGGTACCTGGAGATATTATAAGCCCGATGGCAGTTTCGACTATAAAGAAAAGTACATCAACGGGGAACTGAAAAAACCAAACCTGATAGAACGGATTTTCGGGGGTAATAAGGAAGGCAGCGAGCCGTAAATACTACCGTAACTGTGAGTCCTTTAGGGCAGTCGTCTTCCTCGAACATGTTTCATATACCCTCTCTTATGGTAATGAGGTACATAGACTTGCAAAATTTCATTTTTAATTTGCATGTTTTACAGAATACGGGGGGTGAATTTTGTTTTTCTTTTTGAATCATTATACTTTCGCTACAGTACTTTTTCGATAGGGTAAATATTTGGAAACGAATGCTTGCGCCTTTTGAAATTGTTTTTTGCAACTCCAATAGTTTAACTCGTTGAAAATATGAAGCTTTATATTCGAAATATGGCCTGTGAGAGCTGCAAGGTAATCGTAAGGGATTCCCTGGAAAAGCTAAAGCTGCATCCGGTGAAAGTGGCGTTGGGAGAAGCTGAAATAAAAGAAGAGATCGGGGAAGAGAAAAAGGAAAAACTAAATAAGATGATCAGGGAAGCAGGCCTGGAAATAATCGAGAGCAAAGGCAGTATCCTGATCGAACAGATGAGGCACGGTATTTATGAGTATGTACATTCGCCAAAGCCCCCCTCTGTCAACTTATCCGACTATCTCAGCAAAAAACTGGGATATGATTACAATTACCTGTCGAATGTTTTCTCCGATGTAGAAGCGAACACCATTACCAATTACATGAATTCCCTGAAGGTTGAAAGGGCCAAGGAAATGCTGCTCTTCGAGGATTTAACGCTCACTGAGATAGCTGAAAAACTGCATTACAGCAACCTGTCTCATTTTTCAGCCCACTTTAAAAAGATCACCGGTCTGCCACCTTCGCATTTTAGAAAATTAAAGGATAAAAGACGCAAAACCATACAAGAGATCAATAGTGTCAATTAAGTTCCGGGCAAGCATATAGCGATGGTTTTAACAGTTAACCATATCATCTATAATGTCTCGCAGTATCTGTAAAATTCGTAAGCATTTTCTATAGACTTGTAAGGAAAATTCCGGCATCTCCCGTTAATTTTGGATTTGAAAATCAACAAAATGACCATAGCAGAGATATACTATGCAGACGACGACCTGGATGATCTGGAAATATTTGAGGAAGCGGTAAAACAATTGACTTCAGAGGAGAATCTGCAGATAAACCTTCATACCTATATGGATGGAGAAAGGCTTTTACAGTCGGTAAGGAGCCACAGGAATCCCGGAATGCTGGTATTCCTGGATATTAATATGCCTGAAAAAAATGGTTATGACATTTTAAGGGAAATAAGGGCGGATAAACATGTATGTACTTTGCCTGTGATCATGTTTTCGACAAGTTCAAACGCCCAGACTATAAAAACATGCTATGATTACGGCGCCAGCCTGTACACCACAAAGCCAGGCAATTTCAATGAGTTGAAGAAAGTCATCCGGCAGATAATGCAGATCGACTGGAAAACATTCAGGCATGAGAATTACGACCTGTTTTCTGCACTTAGAAGGGCCTGAACCCACGTGTGGCTGAGGGTATATAACTATCATAAAAATTGATATTCAAAATCCGGTTTTAAGTGGTAGCTTTGTTATAAAATTGATGGGTTATGGAAAAATTCACTGATTCAAATTGGGAAAAGGCGGTATTAGGCTCCGACAAGCCTGTACTGGTAGATTTCTGGGCGGAATGGTGCGGTCCCTGCCGTGCCATGGAACCTATGTTAAATGAGTTGGCCAAGTCTTATACAGGTAAGGTTGTTGTGGGCAAGCTGAATGCGGATGAAAACACCGCCGTAGCCACAAAATACAGTATCCGTGGATTGCCAACCATATTGCTCTTCAAAGGCGGTCAGTTGGTTGACAGGGTGGTAGGTGTTGCTTCCAAACAGACGCTTGCACAAAAGATTGAAGCCCAGATCGGCAGTACCGGAATCACGGCCTGAGCATAACAGTTCAAACCACCCGATGAAGATCAGAGATGAACAGGCTGGTTTTTCTTGTTCCTTATCCTGCCGAAATTGAGGCATATTTCAGCACCTGCTACTGACTTTATACTATTGATATTCCCGAATAAAGCAAACTCAGCAGACATGATGCGGGCTAAAGGTATTGCCATCCTGGCCCGCAGAGACAAACCAATATTTTCTTTATAGCTATTGGAGGTTTCATAATTCGGGCCATAATCAAACCAGGAACCGGGTCTTGGGCTGACCGGAACGAAATCTTTAGTAATGGACCTCACCCAGGCAGGCCCTGCTTCCAGGCCGAGTCTCATGCGTCTGTTTGGCATCCTGAATTGCCTGATCAATACAAGTGAATTAAATTCCATATGATCATGCGGGGTATTATCCCCGAATATTTCAAGTCCGCCGGAATATGTCGCAGGCAGGTTTTTAGCCTTGTAATCCGCTCTTTTAACACTAAAACCCAGTCCCCAGTCATTTGATAAGATTGCCGTGGCAGCCAGACAGTTTCCCGGCTTGGCATGTATTCCGAAAAACACACCGGGACTGATATACCATGAGGTGATGGAGGGTTTGTCAGAGACAACATCTTTACCCCGTGGATCTAAATAATGCAGATAAGGTTTGCAGTCAGCAAGGGAGTCAGCGGAAGCAAAGGCAACAGAGAAATACAGCATGCATACGCTTATCGTTTTCATTATTATTTTACTTATTTTAAACAAAAATAAGTAAAATAATTGTTTTTCCAAATTATTCTTTAGGATTAACCGACATTACATATACAATTATGGCAAGAGGTTTAAAGTTCACAATTTTAATTGATTAATTCATTGTTATTCATTATTATGCATTATAATTACGAAAATTGCCACATTTGCTATTCCTGTTGCGTCTAATAAATACTAAACTGCTCTGACATGAAAAAATTCACTTTAATGGCATCATTTTGCCTGTTGTTCAATTGTATTTACTCCCAGTGTTATCCTGTTTTCAGAGATCTGAGTAAACAACCTCCCATATATGGCAATGAGCCAGTCAGGGAAATTTATTCGTTTTATTATGTCCATACCGGTTATAGCAGCAATTTTGATAAAAAAAGTCCCTTTATGTTCAGCATGTGGGATGGCAATACATGGAAAACGATCGGTAATGATTATTTCAGGGGCTCCATGCCCAGTCTGCTTCAGTGGGACAAACGCCTGATCGCAACCGGCATTTTTTATGAAGTGAATAACATAAAAGCTCCGCCTGCCAAGTTTTTCCGGTTTGTTGAATACAAAAACGGCAGCTGGGATACCATTCCGGGCTGCACATTCGATTCAATTGCCAATCCTTATATTATCGGCGGTGCTGTTGCTACCCGTGACGGTCTTTATTACCTGATGACCGATGCAAGCGGGGCGTATAGCGGATTTGTGTATAAATATGACACCAGCCAGCAAAAATTTATAAAGATCTGCCAGTATAAAGGTGGATCACCATTAGGAGCAAGATTATATGGAGGCGACCGCAGGGTGTTGCTGAGCAATGTAAGCGAGGTGAATAATATAACCGCAAGGGGGTTTGCCTATATTGACAACGACAGCCTGAAGATCAATACCGATACCTCCTTTACGCCCGACCACTATTATGCCATAGATGGCTCAAACGATCATATATATGCCATGATAGGCGATAAAAACTCCGTAGTTCTTGAATTCGGGAACAGCCTTGTGCAGCGCAGGAATACATTGGGAAATGTCATATCCTATATCAATGCAATGTCCGTGCATAAGGGAACGGTGATTTCACAATCAAAAGATGACAAGGATAACACGTACATCCATGTATTGTGCCCGGGAGGTGTCAGCTGGGCAACCATGCTTAAGCATGCTGACGGAACCAGTGATCACCTGACCAACCCGTATGCATGCAGGACAGGTGTGCACCTGAAGTATATAACAGGCAGCAGCACGAAGACAATGGAACTTGCCGAAGGTGCCATACTCTCCGGCACGGCTTATATAGACAATGATTCAAACTGCAATCACGATTCTTCGGAACAGCTGCTTCCTGGCTACCTTGTGAGAACTGAATCCAGGAGCTACTCAGGTTTTGCAATAACAGATAAAAATGGAAGGTACGAAATGTTTGTCTATCCCGAAACAGTTAAAGTAGGCGGCAAGGGCAGACTTTCAGCGTGCGCCGGCACAAATACCGTTACAGCAGTCCAGGGAAATGCTTATACAAAAGACCTGCCTGTAGAGAAACCAGTAAAGTTCGATATAAAGGTCAGGTTTCTGAACGGGCATGCGGTGCGGTGGGATTCAAAAGTATTGTACACTGCCGAAATAGAGAACCTGGGCATGCCATTCGATTCGGCCGCTTACGAATTCAGGCTTGACAAGCGCCTGAAGATAGACGGCAAATCACAGCTGGACTATATCAATGGCCATGTGGGTGGAGGAAAGTTGTATAACCTTGGTTATTTTGAGCAGAGAAAGATAAGCCTGCTTGCATGGATAGATACCGGAACTACCAGGCCCGACAGTGTACTGTGCCATGAAGTGCTGGCATTCCTTGACACTTCAGAGATCGATTCTTCGAACAATTATGATAAAATCTGCCAAAAGGTGGTCTACAGTTTTGATCCTAACCACAAGGACTGCAACAAGCAGAACATATTACCTGGAAAAAGCACAAGGCTGGATTATTATATAGGATTCCAGAACGAGGGGAATGACGATGCCTACGATGTAGTGCTTGTAGACAGCTTATCGGAATCGTTTTCCATAGAGTCTTTAGAGATAATAGGCGCAAGCCATTCCTATACGGTATCCCTATTGGGCCGTGTGCTTAAAGTGACGTTCAAGGACATCTACCTGAAGCCTAAAAAGCAGGACGAGCAGCTAAGCCAGGGTTATTTCAAGTTCAGCATACAGACTAAGGAAGGACTTGAAAATGGTCACCTCATTTCCAATACCGCTTATATATATTTCGACCTTAACAAGCCCGTAATCACCAATGCGGCAGTAGTTAGGGTTGCGGATGAGGAATCCGGTGTAATCGAGGTGAAAAAGAATAAGGGTAGGCTTTCGATTTATCCAAACCCGGGGAACGGGCTGCTGCAGCTGGTCGGCGGCGCCAATGAAACCGTGCGGGTGTATTCAATGAACGGCGAATTGGTATATTCGACAGATTCAGGGCAGGGCAATGTGGAAATAGATATCAGGTCATGGCCCCCCGGGCTTTATGTGGTCAGGTGTGGCAGCGCGATTGCCACATACATGAAAACGGAGTAATCAATTCTTTATGTTTGAATAAAACTGTCTTTGACAACAGGCAGTTTTTTGTGCTTAACCGTCCCTTCACGTGTGAGGCGGATAAGTTTATTATATCGTAAATGCCGGTTTTCATACCGCATTCGTCCAATAAATTAGACTCATTATAAATCATGATTTTTGGAACCGGTAGCATAAATTAACCCAAAATATTTGGATTACACAAAATAAAAAACAAACATTGCTATTGAAATTAAAACATTTGAACCGTGAAACCCCACACACTAGGAATTTCTCTGTCAGGCGGAGGTTACCGGGCATCGGCCTTTCACCTCGGAACCTTGAAAAAACTTCATGAGTTGGGCATTTTACAAAAGGCAGAGGTGCTTTCCACGATTTCCGGAGGCTCCATAACCGGCGCTGCCTGGTGTTTATCCGGAAGCGACTATGAAACATTCCATGATGAAATGGTTTTAAAGCTTAAAACAAAAAGTGTCATACGTTATATATTCTCATCCTGGATATTTATCCGTTCCGCCTTATTCCTGGTCATATTTTTGATTGGTGCTTTGATCCTTACATTTACCTGTTATGCATTTCTTGCATTTCCGGTTCTGATTGTGTTTTTTATTCTCTTCTTTAAATTCCAGTATAGCATATTTCCAGTCAGCAAAGTCATAGAAAAAGCATACGATGATTTCTTTTATAAAAAATCCACATTGAAAGATCTCAAACCATCTCCAATCCTGGCGATCGGTTCATCTAATTTACACACCGGACGGCCCTTTACTTTTTCGCAAAAGAAAATGTCAGATTCAAGCTATGTTTTCAGGGAAGAGTTTAATCCTCCCATATATTTTAAGCATGAGAATTTTCCGGTTGCAAGGGCTGTAATGGCTTCGAGCTGCGTTCCGTTCGCCTTTACTCCCATTTCAATAGATCAGGAATTCTATGCAGACCCCGCAGACTATAAAAGGATCAGGCCTATGCTGGTGGACGGTGGGGTTTATGACAACCAGGGCATTCAGAAACTGACCCAGGTGGGAAGCAGCTATGCGTGTGAAATGGTGATTACGTCTGATGCGGGAGGAAATTTTGTTGCAGACAAAACATATACCAATGTGATCGCTTTACTTCTTCGTACTGTGGATTTATTCATGTACCGCATCAAAACTTTCCAGATGTCGAAAAACCTTTACCAGCCGGCGGATGTAAAAAGGAACCAGGTAGCCTATTTATCCCTCGGTTGGCGCATCCAGAACTGTATCCCGGGTTTTGTCAATAACATGATCAATAATATGATCTCAAAAGAGATACTGGATGCACACCGGCTCAAACCAGAATGGATCAGCGATCCCGCTAAATACAACAATGAAATCAGGGAACACCTGGAAAAAGAAGTACATTATAAAGAGATTTTATCCAGGGACCTTACGGACGCCGAATGGGAACACGTAAGGGTAACGGAAACCAATCTGCGCGCATTGCCGGAAAAGACGGTCAATGACCTGATCCGGCACGCCGAAAATCTCACAGAACTGCAGGTGAGATTGTATTGCCCGGGTATTCTGTAACGAATTCATAACTGAACTAAAACCTTGCCATATGAAAACCAACAGACCTTCATGCCGGAAATTAACCGGTTATGCTTTTGACCCTTCATTATCTCAAAAGGCAGACACTGCCGACATCAATACCATTGTGTATAAAGTTCCCTGGGAAGACCTGTATCCCTCAGAAAGTGAAATGGACAAGGTAAAAAGGGGACAGAGTGATGGAAAAGAGTACATGGCACAAGGTCCGGGCCCTGTCGGCGAGTATGTTGAGGTCCTGGATTACGACCCTACCGTCAGTAAATTCTATGAACCGGTAGACTTAAATGACCCGTACATACTTGCCCAGGACGGACTTGCGCCAAGCGAGAGCAATCCGCAGTTTCACCAGCAAATGGTATATGCAGTGGCAATGACCACGATCAAACATTTTGAAAAAGCGCTTGGCCGTAAAGTTATATGGGCGCCAAGAAGATTGGCCAACGGCACGGAATACCAGGAATATGTGCAGCGCTTACGCATTTATCCGCATGCGCTAAGAGATGCAAATGCCTATTACAGTCCGGTGAAGAAAGCGCTGTTATTTGGCTATTTCACCTCAACACCTGCCGACGCCGGTCTTCAGATGCCGGGATCGGTTGTATTCACGTGCTTAAGTCACGACATAATAGCGCATGAAACTACGCATGCCATACTTGACGGTATGCATAAACACTACAACAATCCCAGCAATCCGGATGTGCTTGCATTCCATGAGGCTTTTGCAGACATTGTGGCATTATTCCAGCATTTCACTTTTCCCGACGTCCTCAAGAAACAGATTGCTGAAACCAAAGGCGATCTTGGCGCGCAGAATCTCCTTGGAAAACTTGCCCAGGAATTTGGTACGGCAATTGGCTGCTACGGCAGTCTCAGGGATGCCATCGGTGAAACGGAATCAGGGCATTGGAAACCCAAAAAACCGGATCCTGCTGATTACCGGAACATTATGGAACCGCATGCCCGCGGCAGTATCCTGGTGGCGGCAGTTTTTGACGCATTTATCACCATTTATAAAAATAGAGTTGCCGACCTGCTGCGCATAGCATCGAACGGCACCGGCATTTTACCGCAGGGGGAAATACATCCCGACCTTGTGAACAGGCTGGCAAATGAGGCTTCGAAGGCTGCGGGGCACGTGTTGAACATGTGCATCCGGGCCATTGATTACTGCCCGCCGGTGGACATTACCTTCGGCGATTTCCTGCGGGCTATCATTACTGCCGACCTGGACATCATATCCGATGACAATAAAGATTACCGTCTGTATTTTATTGATGCCTTCAGGCGACGCGGCATTTATCCAAAGGCCATCAAAACCTTAAGCACTGAAAGTCTCCGCTATACCCTCGAACCCATTGTGAGCCCCCAGACGAAGCATATGTTTGACATTATCAGTAATTTTTTGAGGGATTACCGGAAAGAAATCATGTATGAAACAGATCGGGAAAGAATCTATGATATTTCGCAAAAGTATATGGGCGGGGGACGCCATAGCCTGCATAAAAGGATATTCATGGAGTTCGAAGATTCCCCGGAATTCGAAATGCTGACAGGTTTGGCGCTGAGTTCCGGCTGGGCAAACCTTGGCATTCGCACTGCCAAAAAAAAGAATGGGTCGAACGGGGACATTCCCGGACCTTCATTTCAGATCCAGAACCTCAGGCTTGTATCGCGCAATGGCCCTGACAACAATCAAATCAACCAGATCATTTTTTCTTTGGTCCAGAGATCAGGGGTCATAGTAAGGAACGGCGTCTTTACGGGACATTACAGGCCTGAAGAAGAAAAAACACCTGACGGGGGTTTTGAATTATGGGGAGGGTCCACCCTTATTTTTGACCTTGATTCCCTCAAGCTGAAATACGCCATCAGCCGTCCCCTTTTAAATATTGCAGAACTGAGGAGGAATAACCGGGAAATTGACAGAAGCAGGATAGAAAACCAGTACAATTTCCAGAACAATGAATTATCTCTTAAGGCAAATGAATACAGGAGCTATTTCGGGATCGGGTTAAACAGCATCATGAATGAACCTTTTTCTATTTTACATCAACATTAATCATAAACAGTATGTCAAAAATCACTTCAGCAACAGTAAGGATGTACCGCATGGGTACAGGCGACTGTTTTATAGTTAAGTTCTATGCAGGCAAGGAAGAAAAATACAAGATGATGATTGATTGCGGAACCTGGAAAGGCAGTAAAGATCACCTGGAACCCTATGTGGTTGACCTGAAAGCATATGTCAACAACCACGTTGACCTGCTCGTCATAACGCATGAGCATAAAGACCATGTGTATGTTTTTGAAGCTTGCAAGGAATTATTCACAAAAGATTTTAAAGTCGATAAGGTGTGGATGGGGTGGACCGAGAACGACAAAACAAAAAAGGTAAAGGATTGGCAGGAAGAGCACGGTCAGAAAAAGATGGCCCTGGCTCTGGCTTCCCAGAAATTGCAGGGCATCTTAACAGATCCTGCTTACAGGGAACAACTGAAAACGGAGTACAATGGCCTGTCTTTACTGGAATCACAAACGTCGTTTGCCGGCGCATTGGATGATTTTAATGCACTGCACAACAGTGCTGTCGCGGGCCAATACGTTGGCGGCCTGAAAGGGATGGAAATTGTTAAAAAGACTATTGGCAAAAACAATATTGAATATTTTAGGCAGGGAGATATCATCAATGATATACCACAACTGAACGGCATTAATTTTTATGTTCTCGGGCCTCCAAATACCTGGGAGGAAGCTAAAAAAGAGGCAGGAGGCAAGGGAGAGTCTTATCAAAACAACAGCAAAGCCAATGAAATGGATGCTTTTGCGGCAGCGGTACTCGCTGACACCGGTTTAAATAATGACGCGCTGTTCCCTTTTGATGACAGCTTTGTTTCCAATGATCCTGCATCAATTTCTTCCGCTGCCTATAATAGCGCGAATAACCAATGGAGAAGAATAGATGTGGAATGGCTTAACAGCTCAGCTAATCTTGCCTTGCGCGTCAACAGCATTACCAACAATCTCAGCCTGGTCCTGGCAATTGAGTTTGAAGACAGCGGACGCGTGATGCTCTTCCCGGGAGATGCGGAATACGGCAGTTGGGAGAGCTGGCATAAGATCGACTGGAAAGTTCAATGCAGGAACAAAAAGCCTCATTTCACACATGACCTGTTAAGCCGCACCGTGTTCTACAAGGTAGCCCATCACCTGAGTCATAACGGAACAGCCGACCGCCTGGGAATGTCCATGATGGACCATAAAGACCTTGCGGCTATGGCAACACTGGACTACAATGTGATAGCGCCCGGATGGACCGGCACCATGCCAAACGGTGCTCTGCTGAAGCAGTTGTTAAAACAGACAAAAGGCAGGTTGATAGTCATGAGTCCCGATGAGCTTTATTATGATCATCCTGAAGATACCATTCCTTTGAACGATCAGGTTAAAAAAGAAAGAAAAAAGATGAATGCAAAGGAGTTAAAGGAGTTTAAGACTAATTTCACTGAGCATCCGTTATTTTTTGAATATGCCATAAAAGGTTAGGGGGTTTCCGGATATAATCTCACCTGTTCATTGTTCAAGGAGGCACACCTGGTCTGCTAAAATTGTTTTGCTAAACATTTTTATTAACCTTCCCCAAAAACCCAAATCTCTGGGAGGGTGAGTGAAACTAAACCCGGACACCAAAGAGGTAGCCGACCAGCGCAGATAAACCCATTGCAAGTGTTCCCCAGATAACAATTCTCAAAATGGCTTTTTGTATGCTCGAACCTCCGGTCTTTGCCGCAATTGCACCTAAAATAATTAAAAAGAACAGGGTGAAGCCATAGAGCCAGTATTCCATGCCTTTAATGGGTAAAAAAAGGACTACCAGAAGTGGCAGAACACCACCGGCCGTAAAAGAGGCTCCTGATGCAAGGGCTGCCTGTATCGGGTTTGCTTTGCTGATCTCATTTATTCCCAGTTCATCCCTGATATGTGTCCCTAACGCATCTTTTTCTGTCAGTTCCATGGCCACCTGCATTGCCGTCTCTTTTTTTAATCCTCTCTTCTCATAAATCTGAGCCAGGATGTTTAATTCTTCTTCCGGCATTGCTTTAAGCTCCTGTGCTTCTCTTTCAATATCCGCTTTTTCGGTATCAGTTTGAGAACTTACGGAAACGTATTCTCCCGCAGCCATTGACAATGCGCCTGCGACAAGCCCGGCAACCGTTGCCAAAACAATAGGCTCTCTCGCTGAACTTGCAGCAGCAACACCTATGGCAAGACTTGAAATGGATATTATTCCATCGTTTGCACCTAAAACAGCAGCTCTTAACCAGTTGCTTCTATGTATGTAGTGGCTTTCTAAATAGTTGTCAATTGTAAGCATATTTTTTTTGGTACGTCTGATTATATCGGAGTTATGGCCTGTTTTGGTATCCGGCTCTTTCGTCATTCCCGTATTATTTCAAAGATGAACACAGCTGGTTGAGGGAAAAATGAGGTTTGTTATGAGTGTGTTTGACGGTGGTCATTTGGGGTGGAGAAATGTC
>CALMKH010000215.1 GCA_937867025.1 uncultured Bacteroidota bacterium
GCGTAATGTCGTCCCTGTCGGTCCACGAAAAATCGATGTCGAAATCCGGGGCATTCGTGCGGTTCTCATTGATGAACCTTTCAAAGTAAAGATCGAGCTCTATGGGGTCCACATCCGTTATGCGCAGCAGGTAGGCTATAATGCTGTTGGCCCCGCTTCCCCTGCCTACATAATAATAATTTTTTTCCCTCGCATACCGGACAATATCCCAGTTGATCAGGAAATAAGAAGCAAACTGCATTTTTTCTATGACCGCCAGTTCTTTTTCAACTCTTGCCTTTACTTCGTCCGAAAGATCAGGATAACGATATTGAAGGTTTTTTTCACATTCCTGCTTCAGGAATTCCATATCGTTTTCGCCTTCAGGCCTGAAATGTTTTTTGTTCTTGTTCGTCAGCTTACCGTATGTAAAATCAATGGAGCAGTTCTTCAACAGGCGCTCTGTGTTATCAATAATAAAAGGAAACGCGCGGTATGCCGCATACAATTCATCTTTCGGCAGCATGATTTCAGATCCCAGGGCCTGCTGTTCGCGGCCAAGCTTGCTCAGCAGGGTGTTGGCATCAATGGCCCTCAACAAACGATGGGCATTATAATGCAGCTGCCCGCCAAACGATACCGTATGCAGCGCTACTACTTTCCCTGGTTGATTCCTGGCACGCAGGAAGGGCCATTGCACAAGATCCTTTATATCAATTCCTATGAATTCATGATCTCTCAGTGCCCATCCTTTATATGCAGACTGGGGATACACAATATAAGCGTGATTGAATTCGGGGGCGACAGGATCAAACGGTATTCCCTCGTGAAGATGCCTGGACAAATGCTCGTTCAGCTCCCTGAAACCCTCATTATTCCTGGCAATGCCTACGTACTGCTGCTGAGCGTTGTTACGGAAGTCTATCCCTGCCAGAGCCTTTAAAGATTTTTCTTTTGCAAGCCTTATTGTCTCCAGGCAGGCCGACGTATTATTGATATCGGTTAGCACAAATTCATTGTACCCTTTAGACTGCACTTCGTTCAGCAGGCGCTCTACGGAAAATGTGCCGTAGCAAAAACTGTAATAGGTATGACAATTCAGCAGCATCAGTCTTCTGTTAATTCAGGGGTTGTGGTTTCATTGTTGGCTGGGATAAGGCCGGTTTTAATGCCTTCCTTTGATCTTGCCGATCTGGTCAAACCGTTGAATGCATTAAAATCATGCATTTCAAAATCTCTTCCTACCGCCCGGCTGATAGCATCCTGCCCATATCTTTTTCTTATCCTGTCCATCGCCTCGTACAACTGTATCTGCTCGGCAGTTTCTTCAAAGAGATTGTATTGATGTCCGCCCTGGACAAGATGGCTGAACTTAATGCCTACAAGACGTATAAGCATCCTTTTCTGGTAAAGCCTGTCGAACAGGTGCTGCACTTTTTCGATCAGCACATGATCGAGCGAAGTATATGGGATGCGGGCCTGCATGGTATAGGTGTTAAAATCGGAATAGCGGATTTTCACCGTAACGCATGATGTGAGTTTGTTTTCGCTCCGCATCTGGAACGCGAGCTTTTCGGTCATGCCCGTCAGAATGCCTTTCAGCCCTTTGACGTCTATGGTGTCTTTTTCAAATGTGCGTTCCGTGGACATGGACTTCCGTTCGGAATACGGAATGACGGGTGAATTATCAATCCCATTGGCTTTTCTCCAGATCAGGCTGCCGTTTTCTCCCAGCACCTGTTGCATCAGCTCACGGGGCATTTCCTGGAGGGTTTTTATCCATATGATACCCATGTCGCGCAGCAAGGTGTAAGTTTTATCGCCCACCATCGGAATTTTCCTGATGGATAAAGGCGCCAGGAATTCCTTTTCCGCTCCTGTCTCAATCTGTCTCTGACCGTTCGGTTTGGCCTCGCCCGTTCCTACTTTTGATACTGTTTTATTGGCAGACAGGGCAAATGATATAGGCAGGTTTGTTTCCTTAATGATCTTTTGCCTGAGATCGGTAGCCAGCTTATAACAACCGAAAAAACGATCCATGCCTGTCAGGTCAATATAAAATTCATCAATAGAGGTTTTTTCATACAGCGGAACTTTTTCACTTATAATCTCCGTGACCATGTCCGAATATTTGCTGTATTCCCCCGTATCGCCTCTGACAATAATCGCTTCGGGGCATAATTGCCTGGCCATTTTCATGGGCATGGCAGAATGGATGCCGAATTCACGGGCTTCATAGCTGCACGAGGCTACCACTCCCCTGTCGCTTGTGCCCCCTACAAGAACCGGCCTGCCTTTCAAATCAGGCCGCTTTAATCGTTCCACGGAAACAAAAAATGAATCCAAGTCAATATGTACAACCTGCCTGTCCATAAATATATAAGACCTCCTTCATAACTCTTCCGAATACATAAAACGGATTATCCTTTTGCTGCATGCTCCAAATGCCGGCTTCCGGATAGAATTACGAAAGAGGTCTGTCAGAAAAAACCGCTTGCAATTTACTAAAATTTTTAGTAGTTTTGTGCTAAATTTTTTAGCATGAGTTTAATTTCAATGAATATCAAGCATTTGCGTCAACTTAGAGGTTGGTCGCAATTGCAATTGGCAGATGAATTGAACATCAGCAGGGCAAGAATAGGCTCTTATGAAGAGGAACGGTGCGAGCCCTCCATCGATATCCTGGTGAAAATTTCCGCCCTGTTTCACATCGCTGTTGATGCGCTTGTTAAATGCGATCTCAGGAAATTCAACCTGGAAAATATGATCAAAGTAGGCGAAAACCGTCTTTTATTTCCCATCATGGTGGACAAGGGAAATAACGATCAGGTAGAAGTAGTGACGGTGAAAGCCTCTGCCGGCTACCTGAACGGTTATGCAGATCCGGAATATATACAGAGCCTTCCCCTTATGAATCTCCCCTTCAGGGTAACCGGCAAACACAGGGCCTTTCCCATTAAAGGGGATTCTATGCCTCCGCTCAGAAACGGTTGCTTTGTCATAGGAAAATATATTGAATCGATACGCGACATCAGGGACGGAACTACCTATGTCCTGATCACCAGGGACGAAGGTGTGGTCTATAAACGTGTTTACCGGAAAGAAAATGCCCTGGAGCTGCATTCGGATAACCGCGATTATCAGCCTTACACCGTGAAGAACTCCGATATACTTGAATTATGGGAATTTGTCTGTACCCTTAACATATCCGACACGAAAGAAGAAGAACTTAACCTTGGCAGTATTATGGATATGCTGCGAAGCATGAGGGTGGAAATAGAAAGCATCCGGAGCAGGTAGCGCTCAGACGCGTTCCGGCTGTGTTTTAGGTATGGATACCATATAGCTATGCCAGTCACCCGTATGCATTACGATAGCGCAATCCCCGTCATTGGTCCAGATGTTACTATCCAGCCCCCAGTAAAAACAATGTTCGGTGTGATTGTCTTTTGTTCGGGAACACCGGGCGCCTTTCCTGGTATGAAGAATTATTGTATCTCCCTTCTTAACCTTCAGATCCGGGAACCAGAAAGGATGCCTCACTTTATTCGAAATCAGTCCCGGCGCTTTGTAGGTGCTGTCCAAAATCAGGTATTTACCTATATCGGTGTCCTGCATCACATCGATAATGATCCTCTCTGCCTTATGTCCATAATCCATAATGGACCTAATCCTTAGTTTCATAGCGTTTTGTTTTTAATGGTTGAAACCCCTAGCGAATATACTATTATTTTATAAAACAAGCAACATTTCGAAATACTTTTTCGGCGTATAAATGCAGGAATTTCAGGTTGGAAAAGGCAAATATTTCATAAACAATACTATGCCTTAAAATTAAAGTTTTTAAACGCTTATTTTATCCACTTGTTTCTATGCGCAAGCGATATGACCTGGGCTTTGGAATTCACGTGAAGTTTATTGTAGATATTGGCAATATGCTTGCGGACTGTGAGCGTACTTATGCATATGATCTCCGCTATTCTTTTGGCATCATACCCGTTTACCATATTCACAAGCACCTCTCTTTCCCTTTCGGTCAGAAGGGTTTCGATAATAGACGGATTAAGCTCTTCGGGTGAAGACTGGGGCTTGCTCAGGAGCTGCAGCGTTTTACGTGCAATAGCAGGACTCAGGGGCGACCCGCCGTATTCCAGAACCTCGTTTATAGCCTCGTTCAGACTGTAATAATCTTCATGTTTCAGCAAATAGCCACTTGCGCCTGCCTTAATGGCCTCAAAAATATTATCCTCGTCTTCGAATACCGTCAACACGATGTAATGAATGGTCTGACTGTGGGCTTTTGCCAGTTTGATGGTTTCAATACCGTTCAGGCCCGGCATCTGGATGTCCATAAACACTACAGATGGATAATTATTTCCCGGCAAGCCTTTCAGTTTTTCGAGGTATTCACGGCCTGAAGAAGCCACCAGGGATAAATCAAGATGCGGAAACTGGCTTACCTTCTGCACAAAACTTCCCTGGTTAACCCTGTTGTCTTCCACTAAGCCTATCCTGATATGTTCTCCCTTCGATTCCACGGTTTAAAATAAGAATGCTTTCCGGTTTTAAAAAATACCTAATTTATAGTAGCCTCATCCCTCAATATCACCTTTGTTCCATGCGGATCCGCTTTTTCCAGTGCGAGGCTCCATCCGCATTCCAAAGCTCGCTGTTTCATGTTCCGGAGACCGTCGCCGGCGTTAAAACTGTCATCATTAAATCCCACACCATTGTCTTCCACTTCTATTCTCCATTCCTTTCCGGATATGAAGCGCACTGTAAGATCCTTACACCTGCTGTGCTTCAGCGCATTGTTAACAGATTCCTTCAAAAGCAAAAACAAATGCAGTATTTTATTCGGCGACAATTCCACATCATTCTCTATATGTTCATACACATGATGGCGCACCCCCGGATAATTCACCAGTAATTTCTGCAGCCAGAGCTTGAAGCGGTCGCCAAGATTGGTAAGCCTCAGCCTGTCGTTCTTTAACACCCATATCGTATCGTTCAGGTGGTTGACCATGCCGCTGGCATTACGGTCCAGATTCGAGATCAGTTCATCCCTGTTTAAAATCCCTTCTTTCAGGTATTTTACATTTGAGCTGATGGCGGCGGCATGAGCTCCCAGGTTGTCATGAAGATCGGCGGCTATGCGTTTCCTTTCTTTTTCCCCTGCCGTGATGATGGCCTCTTCCGATAATTGCCTCTGCTCATTCAGCATGGTTTCCAGTTTGCGCCTCTGGAGATGCTGGTAATTTTTATAAATGACAACAAACAGTATAATGCTAAGAATTAACAACAGAATGGATCCGATAAGGATGAACCTGCTTTTTGACAGTTCATACCGTTGCTGCATAATGGTGTTCTGGTGTTTTTGGTACTCGTATTTTCCTTCAAGTTCCGCTATGGCCCGTTCTGAATTGTTATGATTGATGGTGTCTTTGAGTCCCAGGATCCTTTCGAGTGTGCGCGCAAGTTTTCCATCCTGGCCACTTGCCCGATAATTCTCTGCGAGTGCGGAATATAAATACATCAGTTTCTGAAACTGTTTTCCTTTTGTGGCGATGTCTATGGCTCTTTGCGCTATCTGGACGCCCTTTGAATATTCTCCCACGGATGCATAGAAATATGAGAGCTGACCCATATCCGAAAGTACATAGTACGGATCGGCCAGCGTTTCTCTTACTTTTAATGCCTCTTCAAGATCCTTTTCAGCGGCAGCTTTATTTTTCTTTTTAAGGTATATATCAGCGCGTATGTTCAGCGCGTTGGCCTGCAGTGTGAGGCTTTCTCCGCGCCTTGCGTATTCGAGCCCCTTGTTGACAGTGGCAAATGCAAGGTCGATCTTGTTAATATTGTTATAACATGAAGCCAGATTACTGAACAAGCTGGGATGCTTTATGAAATACTCCTCATTCCTTGTATATCCGACCCCCTTTTCCAACCATTTGATAGCCTCGTCAAATTTTTCAATTTCCATATTTGCCCAGCCAAGCAGCACATATGACTGAATAACCATGTTGGTATCCTTTTCCTTCTCCGCCTCCTCCAGGAGCCTGAAGGAAATCTCTATCGCTTCGCCGCTTTTATTGCTGCGTATCAGCGACCTGCATTTCTGCACCTGTATCTGGTTGGTTATTGGTCCTTTTGGCTTGCCCCAGCTGTCGAACAAACTGTCCGCCAATATAATCGCTTCATCAAACCTGCCTATTCTGCCGAGATAATTGACATAAAGCGTTTTTAGTCTGAAAAAAAATTCACGGTCGCTTTTCCCCTTCAATATCTGGTCTCCAATCCGGAGATATCGCAGCTGGGTATCGGTTGACAGGGAATAATTCCTTTCGCAAATAGCGAGTATCAGATCTTTCTTAGTCTCAATATCTTTTGTCTGTTCGAATTGTTTTTTCAACCGGTTCAAAACAGGGGTTTGCGCCTTTGCATATCCCGCAGTCCATAAGCAGAACAGGAAGACAGATAACGCCCTTATGTTTTTTTTGGATAACATTCCAAAGGCAAAATAAGTTGAAATCGCCCGATATGGCAAGATTATCTATACAATCAGGACCGGTATTTTTACAGAATGCCTTACAGAGTCAACCGTTGTACCATAGAGAAAATCCTTGATGCCCTTGTGTCCGTGCGCCCCCATCACCAAGAGATCGGCCCCGAATTCTTCCACCAATTTGGGAATGGCCTTTTTAGGACTGCCATATCCTACTTTTATGTCAACCTTGTAACCTAACCCGCTTAAGTATTCGGTATATTGTTTAAGCGTATTGTAATCGCTTTCCGTTTCAAAATCTGATATTTCCTTGCCGGCCACCAAGGCTCCGGCGCTTTCCACGACGTGGATCAGCAAATAGTGCGCGTCCGATTTTCCCTGGGACAATGCGTGTTTAATGGCATTGCTGTCCACTTCCGAAAAATCCAGTGAAATGGCTATTCGTTTGTATTCAGCCACCTGCAGGCTGGGGACCATTTCAAATTTGCCATGTGGGAGCCTGACTTCTTCCCTTGCCGTTTTTTTCTTTCTTATGGCCGGTAAAAACACAATGTAAACCAGCAGGAAAGCCGCAAACATCACAACTGCCAGCACCAGCCACTTCACTATTTCAGGAGCTCCGCTGTCGAATAGGTTCCCCACTTCTCCCATTACCAGCTTTATGTTAAGCCCCACAATAATTATGGCACATATCCACGCCAGTATTTTTATCGGTGTTCTGATACCGAAAACACCCATTTTCTCTTTATCGCTTACAAAATGAATAAGTGGGATAATGGCAAACCCCAACTGCATGCTCAGAATTACCTGGCTGAAGATCAATAGTTTTCCGGTCCCTTCCTCCCCCATAATCTGTATGGTGATCAATGCGGGAATAATGGCAATCAGCCTGGTGAGGATTCTTCTTATCCAGGGTTGTATCCTTAAGTTTAAATACCCTTCCATAACGATCTGGCCCGCCAAAGTGCCTGTTATGGTTGAACTTTGCCCGGCTGCTATCAGCGCTACCGCAAACAAGAGCGGCGCCATTGTCGACCCTAGCATGGGTGCCAGAAGCTTATGCGCATCCTGTATCTGCGCCACTTCGTAAATGCCGTTCTTGAAAAATACGGTTGCCGCAAGTATCAGTATGGCTGCATTGACAAAAAAAGCGAGATTAAGAGCTATTGCCGAATCGATAATATTAAATTTAATGGCCTTCTTTTTTGCTTCAGGCGTCCGTTCAAATTTCCTTGTCTGCACCAATGAGGAATGAAGGTACAGATTGTGGGGCATAACCGTTGCCCCGATAATGCCTATAGCAATATAAAGCGCCGAATCGCTTGGTATGGAAGGGATAAGCCCGGAAAGCATTTCGACCGGGTCGGGTTTTGCAATAAATATTTCTACGAGGAAAGAAACGCCGATGATAAACACCAGGGAGATGATAAACGCTTCCATTTTACGGATTCCCTTATTCAGAAGAAAAAGAAGTAGAAATGTATCCAGAACGGTTATCAATACCCCCTGCGTCAGGGACATGCCGAAAAGCAGCTGAAGGCCTATGGCCATTCCCAGGACTTCGGCAAGATCACATGCAGCTATGGCTATTTCTGCAAGTATGTACAAGCTGATGTTTACAATCCTCGGATAATTTTCCCTTGAAGCCTGAGCAAGGTCGAGGCCCCTTACCAGGCCTAATCTTGCACTCAGGCTCTGGAGCAACAGAGCTATGAGGTTGGACATTAACAGCACCCACAACAGCGAATATCCGAACTGGCTTCCTCCTGCCAGGTCGGTGGCCCAGTTGCCGGGATCCATATAGCCCACGCTTACCAGGTAAGCAGGACCGAGATATGCCAGAAATTTCCTGCTCTTCCGCTTGGTGGTGTCGACGGAAGCGTTAACTTCCTGCAACGATGGTGTGTGTTTGCCCTGAAATGCCATTCCTCTGTCTTATGCTCTTTTCTTTATGACGTTTTCGCCGGAGGGATCTTTTATTCTTTCCAGGAAGGAAGCCGCCCGGGTGTATAAGGAAACTTCAATTGTTCGAGTTTGTTTTCGAGCGATTCAAGCATGGCCTTGGCTTCAAGCACTTCCGCATAAGTCTTGCCGAAAGCGGTCTTGAGTGCTTTCAGTTTTTCGACGTATGTAACTGTAACCGTTTCGCTGGTTGACCATAATCCTCCCACAATGCCTTCTATAGACCCCGCTATTCCCGGGAGGGTTTCAAATTCCCGTTGTGCAAGGCTGGCATCTCCATTAAGGGCGAGGTTAACAGAATATATCTTTTCCTCTATAGCAGCGATATCTTTCATAATGGACGGGTCTGCACCCTGAATTGCGCCCTTCCTTATAAAATTGAGCCGGTTGCTCATCTCACCATTATAACTGTTGACGCCAAGCACCACACGCCGGAACTCAGAGAGCTCTTTATTAAAGGCCAGATTTTGTTTTCTTTCTTCACCAAGGGCTTTTAACCTGAATTTTTCTGTTTTGCTTGTGAGTATCACCTCATTGTTCTTTATGATCCTGAACGTCACATTATATTCCCCGGGAATTGCCATTGGACCCATGTCTTCCGATTCGTAGGGATTGTTAGGGTCCGGCTGGTGAAATGTAACAGGGCTGCTTTTTTCCAGTCTTCCATTCCATACCATTCTGGCCATGCCTTTTTTCGCTGGTTGTTTCAATTGCCTGATGATATTGTTTTCCATATCCGTTATGGTAGCCAGAATATAGGTTTCAGGCTGCCTGTCCTCAAGCCTGATTGAGTCCGTTGAAGGGTAAAAATTATCTGTCTGCTTCTCTTCCCTTTCCTTCCTCAGTTCTTTGATCGTTTTATAATCATCCCTGACATAATATGTAATTACAGCACCTACCGGCGGATTTTCGGCCACATAAAAACTTTCTCCCTGAAATGATTTTCCCTTATGCCCCAGGGGGGTTGACTGCATGAACACCAGCGCATCCTTGACAGGATATATGGTTACCGGCTGACTGCTTAATTCGCTTGCCTTGTTTTTATAGTGCTGAAGAGGACTGTAATCATCCAGGATAAAAAATCCGCGCCCGAACGTGGCAAGCACAAGATCGTTTTCCCGTTCCTGTATGACAATTTCCTTAATGTTGATCACGGGAAGGCCTCCCCCGAATTTACTCCATGACCTACCCCCGTCTATGGTGGCAAAAAGTCCGAAATCCGTTCCTGCAAATAAAAGGTCAGGATTGATGTGATCCTCTGCTATGCATTGGGCAGATCCCCTGGCCGGGAGGTTGGATTGTATGGCAGACCATGTTTTCCCTTTATCCGCCGACCTGAAAATATACGGTTTAAAATCGCCGTTGCGGTGATTGTTCAGTACCACGTAGGCTACATTTTCATTGTGCCTGGAAGCATATATGTTCTGAACCAGCACATGCGACGGCAAACCGGCAAATGACTCTGTTTTCGTCCAGGTCTTTCCCCCGTCGGTTGTGACTTGTATAAGTCCGTCATCCGTCCCGACATACAACAGCTGCGGATTTTTTGGCGATTCGGAAAATGCAGTAATATTGCCATATATGCTGGTTGACTGGTTTTTTGCCACGGCATCTATTCCCCACACTTTCCCCATTACCGGAAATTTATTCCTGTCTGATCCCCTGGAAAGATCGGGACTTATAACCTGCCAGCTATTGCCCATATCTGTGCTTTTGAACAGTTTCTGAGCAGCAAAATACAAGGTGGTATTTGAATGATGGCTCAGTTGCAAAGGGGCGTCCCAGTTGAACCTGTAAGCCGACTCTCCTTCTTTTTCTATAGGCCTGATGTCCAGGGCTTCCCCGGTTTTGCGGTTAAACCTGATCAAACCCCCGTATTGCCATTGTGAATATACTATATCCGGATTTTTACTGTCAACGACCGTTTTAAAACCGTCGCCTCCTACCGTGACAAACCAGTCATAATTATGGATGCCGCTCGCGCTGATGGTTCGTGAAGGACCCCCAAGCGTATTGTTATCCTGGGTGCCTCCGTATATGTTATAGAACGGCAAGGCATTATCCACTGTTACACGGTAGAACTGGGTAATCGGCAAATTGGCCTTGAACTGCCATGTGGCCGCTTCATCCCAGGTTTCATAAAGGCCGCCGTCACTACCCATGAGGTAATGTTTTGAATTATCCGGATCAATCCAGATGACGTGATTGTCGACATGTTTGTTCTTTTCGCCAAGACCTGAAAACGTCCTGCCCCCGTCCCGGCTGACCTGGGCCCATGTGTTCATGCCGTAAATCTTGTTGATATCGACCGGATCGGCGAATATTTCATTGTAGTAATTGCCGGCACTTGCATAGCTTGAACGTTTCTCCCAGCTGGCGCCCCTGTTGGTCGAAAGATATACTCCCTGGTTGTCGCTCCCGGCCTCGACAATAGCATAAATATAATCCGGGTTGACGGGAGAAACAGCCAAGCCTATACGGCCCTTGTCGCCTTTAGGTAAGCCATTTTCGAGTTTGGTCCACGTAACGCCGTAATCCGTACTCTTATAGACAGCTGATTCAGGCCCCCCTCCGAGGTATGTCCATTCATGCCTGCGCCTCTGATGTGCCGCCGCATACAGAATATTCGGATGCCTGGGGTCAATATGCACCTCATTGCAACCGGTATTCTCGCTTATGAACAGTGTCCTGTTCCAGGTCTGGCCCCCGTCGGTTGATTTATATATTCCCCTGTCGCCTCCCGCACTCCATAAAGGTCCGTATGCCGCTACGTAAACAACATTTGAATTCAATGGGTCTATGGCGATCATTCCTATATGTTCGCTGTTGACCAGGCCCATGTTCTTCCATGTTTTGCCGCCGTCTTCCGATTTATAGACCCCATCACCGTAGCCTACGCTGCGCTGGTTATTGTTTTCGCCTGTTCCCACCCAAATGGCATGTTCATTGTTGGGATCCATTTTTACGCATCCAATGGAAAAAGAACCCTGGGCATCAAATACCGGGGTGAAACTTGTTCCCGCATTGTCTGTTTTCCATACGCCTCCGCTTGCTGCAGCAATGTACCACTGAGATTTGTTCTTGGGATTTACTACCAGATCCCCTATCCTTCCGGAAGTAACGGCCGGACCTATGCTCCTGAATTTAAACCCTTCCAGGAAGCGGCTGAAGGTGGTATTCCCGGAATTGTCTGCAGATGCTGCTTTGTTCTTGTTTTGAGCTGTCAAAAGCAAATTGGCGCATAAGCAAAGTGCAATAACTGTATATTTCATTCGGAATGTTTTAAGGCTCGAAAATAAAATAAAAAAGTTAGATTAGTCAAACTTTTGGTTTGAATTAGACCAATTGGTTTTGAAAATGGTTAAAAAACGAAGGCTGTTGCTTATTTCCTGGTTTTTTTTCTTCCGGTCACAACCTCATCATAAACCTTCTCATATTTCGGAAGAATCTTGTTGATATGGAATGCATGGGCCTGTTTAAGGGCATTGGCTTTAAACTTTTTCAGCACTTTTTCATCTTTTAGTATTTTAACCGCATTGGCTGCCATATCTTTAACATCTCCTACATGGCTCAGGTAGCCTGTAACGCCATGAATATTCACTTCGGGAATACCTCCGGAATCCGTACTGATAACCGGAACTTCACAAGCCATGGCTTCAAGTGCAGCTAAACCGAAGCTCTCCGTTTCGGAAGTCAACAGGAACAAATCGCATACGGACAGAATTTCCTCTATCTGGTCCTGTTTTCCAAGGAACGTTATTTTGTCGCATACGCCCGATTCCCTGCAAAGCAGTTCAATATGCGTTCTTTCCGGTCCATCCCCGATCAAAAGAAGTTTTGACGGTATTTTTTTGGCCACCAGAGCAAATACTTTTACCACATCTTCTATTCTTTTAACTTTCCTGAAATTGGACGTATGCACAAGTATCTTTTCATTCTGAGGGGCAATGGCTTTTTTGAAATGCTCTTTTTTTTGTTTTACGAACCTCGAGAAATCAATAAAATTGGGTATGACATGTATGTCTTTTTCAATATGGAAATTTGCATACGTGTCTTTCTTGAGACTTTCAGAAACAGCTGTCACAGCATCCGAGTGATTGATGGAATATGACACGACCGGCTCATAGGTGGGATCTTTGCCCACAAGGGTAATATCAGTTCCATGTAGGGTTGTGACTATGGGGGTATGAATGCCTTGTTCAGACAGGATACTCCTGGCCATCAATGCCGCGCTGGCATGCGGGATGGCATAATGCACGTGAAGGACATTAAGCTTGTATTGTTTTACGATATCGACAATTTTACTGGCGAGTATGGTCTCATACGGCACATATTCAAATAGTGGATACTTATAAATGGATACTTCGTGAAAAAAAATGTTTGGATTAAAAAAATCCAGCCTGGCCGGCTGACTGTAACTTATAAAATGCACCTGGTGCCCTTTTGCTGCAAGGGCTTTACCAAGCTCCGTCGCAACTACGCCGCTGCCTCCAAAGGTCGGGTAACAAACTATGCCTATATTCATGCTAAAGCCATTGCAAAGAAACAAATAAAAACCGATAATCAGGGAAGGATCATTGGAACTGTTTCACAAACCAATACGGAATGCGGCCTTCGGCTGTATAGATAAAACTGATATATGCCCCCGGCTCCAATTGTCCTATATTCAGGCGGTGACTGTTCGATACGGGCGTTTCTTCCATAAGCAGCTGACCCGTGCTGCTGTATATTTCAATCCGCTGAACAGGCTCTTTATGCTCAATATTTAAGATCCCGCCGGCCGGATTGGGATATACTTTCAGAAATTCTTTCTGCGGGATATTTACGGATACAGAGCTTTTAACGACCCTTACGGTATAATTTTTGGAAGTGCCGTCCTGGGCCACTACTGTATACGTTACAGGTGTTGTAAAATCATTGACGTTCACGCCACTGGTCTGTATGATACCGTTTATTTTCACAACGCTGTAAGGCGAACTTGTAAAATTCGCAACAAGTTTGGTGAGATCAGTTGTGGACGGGACAGTTGCGGTAATAGTTGTCCCTGAAATGGTGGCTTGCACAGGAGGATCCAGGCCCAGAAATGCAAAGCTTGTTATATCCTTGTTGCCGAACAGCAATGGCCTTGTTCCGTTGGCATACCAGACACCCCATTTCGCGAGGCTTACCACCACAGTCGGACTGCCTGTCCTGTTAATTTTGTCGGTTGCAAGAGGCGCCTGCGCCACTACTTCTTCATCAAAGGTGTTAAAAGCATTGAATAAAAGGATATTGTCGTTTTTACTGTAGCTGGGGAATCCCAGGTCCCTGCCGTTGAAAATGGTGCCGCTGGTATTGGTGTTCAGGTTATACCCCACGACACTGTATTGATTGGTGGCCGCATTCACGTAATCAAATGCAACAATGTAAGGAGAACGCTGACTGAACACCGCGTTGCCGATGCTTACGTTGTCGGGAAGGGATGAAAAAAGTTTTTCAATTTTACCGGTAGACCATGAATTGCTTTCAAGATCCCAAACATTCATGATGCCTACATCCCAGTAAACATAATCGGAGCCGGCATTGTTGTTGATGATGTTTTTCGCATCGTACATGATCCTTGTTCCCGTATGATCCCATTCCAGCGCGTCCGCGAACAGCACTCCGCCGCTCGTCACGCCGCTGTAAGTAGGATTATACAATTTGAACTGATGCCACTCCTGTTTTCCGAAATCCCAGACATAAATGGAGGTGTCCTGGTTCGATGTAATGGCTGCGAGACGTTTGCCATCCTTGCTCACCGCCACATTATCCCATATGGTCTGATCACTTACCAGCGTTTCGGTTTTGCTTCCGTCCAGCAAAAGCCTGTAAATCCTGCTGTCACTTCCGACATAATAGCAATACGCACCATTATCAACAACGCTTGGCTTTTTTTTGATAAGCCTTGTGGTTTGTCCTGAGGCTGAACCGGAGCTTACAACAGCTATAGTAAGCGTAGACGATACGCTGGGATCCAGATCGTAGTACAAAATGAAATCCTGCCCGGGGTTGACAGGCAGATCGGCAACATTATTCCCTATGGGGCTGCCGGGAGACGGCTCATAAATACCCACCGCATCAAACGCCTCTCCTGCCTCTGCGGCCACAGAAGTTCCATACAGGTCGGTGGCGGATTGTATCACAGCTTTCCTTAAGTCTTTGAATTGCGAGGTTTTTGTGAGATAAACCGTCAGCGTCCTGTAATACACCTGTTCGGCTCTTTCTTTTCCGACAGCGGTTGCAAACAGGTAGAACGCGTGATTCGGTATGCCGCTGTTAATGTGCACGCCGCCATTGTCCTGGGTGCCATTATAATATTCTGTCATGTGTTTGGGCTGATAGAAATTATCGGTCAGCGAACTTCCGCCGTTATGCGGATCCTGCATGTCTCTCAGCGCCCCCGTTGATGTAATACCGGGCTTCATAATATCCTCCCCCAGTTTCCAGTCATCCCTGTCCATCATGCACCCGAAAATATCCGCCATACTTTCATTAATGGCCCCTGACTGATTTTTATATTCGAGGTTTGCGGATTTTTCTACCACGCCGTGTGTCATTTCATGTCCTGCCACATCCAGAGAACCTGCCAGTGGCTTGAATATATCACGGCCGTTTCCATATGCTATGAACGTGCCGTTCCAGTAAGCGTTATCCATCGTCTGGCCATTTTGGTCGGCAATATTGATGACGGATATAATGGTTCCCCCGGTTCCGTTAATGCTGTTTCTGTTAAAGGTGTTTTTATAATATTCGTACGCAACTCCGGCATTGTAGTGTGCTGAGACAGCCCTGGGATTGCTAAAGTTTGGCGATGCAGACGTTACCTGGTTAAAGCTGCTTCCGGACGTGGTCCCCGCATCAATGGTCCATATCGCACCGGCAGGATCGTCCGGCAGAATGGATGCCGACAGGCTGAACATGCTTTTGGTGGCATCGATCAGATAATGTGTGCTTCCTATCAGATACGAATTGATGGTTCTGGTTACACCGTTGAGATCTGTTCCGGTGCCTGTTCTCGGACCATCCACATGGCATGTATAATTATAGCTTTCTATCACAGCTCCGGTCAAAGCATTTACACGCACCTTCCAGCGCTCCATTATGTTGGGCCTGATAAAAATATCGTAACACAACACAGGTCTTTCTTCCAGCATCAACACGATAAGCCGGGATTCCGGTCCTTCATATTTAAGCAGCTCCTTTTCTTCCTGTGTAAACGGTTTAAAGCCCCATTCCGGCTGCAATGATCTAACGGCTGCATCCATAGACGCCTGGTAACTGATATTTGCCGCTGTGTTAAAGTTATCCGGTATATTCGCCCAATTGCCATGGGCATATGTCTCCCCATTCAGCAAATGCACAAATATCTCTGCCCCGAATACATCTATCCCGCGGAATACCTGCTGGAATTTTATGTGATAAATCCCTTGTCCGTCTATCGTGGATTCATACATCCTCAGATCATCGGGATTGAATTTCGTATCGATTGAAACGCCTTCCTGTTTCAGAAACATGAACGCAATATCCCTGGCATGTGCAGGATTGCTCGCAGGCGAACGTTTGGCGGCATCCTTCCTTATGTCGAATTCCTTTAATGCCTTGTCCATCAATGAAGGCCTGTCCTGCATGGTGTTTAGAGCAGAGCCATCCGTCTTTTGGATGGTGTTGATAAAAGGCGTTGGCGGCAAGTTTGTCTTTTTCGACCGTTTATCAAAAGGTGTTTGCGCTCCTGATGAAAGGGAAGCAAGCAGCAAGGCAAACAATAACATGTATTTCATATTAATTAAGTTTATTCAGGCGGTTGTATAGTTCTCTCAGTTCCACGGGAATATCGCTGCCTTCCGACCATTGCCAGCTTTTAACAATCCGCTCGTCGCGGTAAAAATGTATGAAGCCGGTCATGTTTCCCGGTTTATTCCAATCTATCTTTTTCAGTTTTTTTGAATCGGCATACAGAAAGATTTCCTTTAAGGTTTTTTTATTTGCGGTCTTTACAAAAACCGTATCCGTACTGAACGCTTTGATGTGGTAAAGCGAGCCGCTACCCCTGATGATATGTGTTTCCGTGGCACCGGTGAAACCTCCGCCCCTGCCATAACTGATGTACATATCCTTTACATATTTCCTGAAAGCGATATGCCTGCAGGAATTCATGGAAAAAACAACGGTAAGACCAAGTAAAACAAGTGTTTTCAATTGCCAGAAATCTTATTGCAAAACTACCTTTTGTGTGTAAATAATGCTAAAGTTCTTTTACCTGCGTTTTTTGTGCGTTCACCTACCTTCCACAGGTGCTTGCCTACTTTTACTTGATTCTTAGCTGAATACACACTTAGTTTGCATCATTAAAAACATTAATATATGATGAATATCAATAAAGACGAAATGATCAGGAGGCACCGGAACGGCAAAAGGATGGCAGGACTGGTAGTGGTGATTGTCGGAGCGGTGCTGCTTGGCAAACAGCTCGGGCTGATCATTCCCGACTGGGTGTTCAGCTGGCCAATGTTCCTTATCGCCCTTGGGCTTTTTATCGGAGCCAAGCATCAGTTCAGGCAGTCGGGATGGATCATTATTTGTCTCGTAGGAGGAGTGTTTCTGGCCGACAGGCTCATTGACGACTTTTCGATCGCGCAGTATTTCTGGCCGTCACTTATTATTGTTGTGGGCCTGTTAATGATCTTTGGAAGGAGAAACAAGCGATGGCATGACAAATACTGGGAAAAAGCCATGGAAATAAGAAACGAATATGAAACATATAACCGCGAGGATTATATTGATTCGGTCGGCATCTTCAGCGGAATAAAGAAAAACATTATTTCCAAAGACTTCAAGGGAGGGGATGTGGTGTGTGTGTTTGGCGGGGCCGAACTGAACCTTTCTCAGGCAGAGATCAAAGGACGCGTTGTCCTGGAAATAGTCAATGTCTTTGGTGGCACTAAGCTTATTGTGCCGGCGAACTGGGCAATCAAATCAGAAATTGTGGCCATATTGGGTGGCATAGAAGACAGGCGCCTGCAACAAACCGGCGAGGATCTGAGCCAAGAAAACGTGCTGGTTATAAGAGGCACATCCATATTCGGGGGAATAGAAATAAAAAACTACTGACATGACACGCTTTATAGCCCAGCTTGTGTTTAGCATATCTGTGGAGAACGAAGACAGGAAAAATCAGTACGAAGAAAAGCTAGTGTGGCTAAGAGCCGCGGATTATGCCTCAGCTTATGCAAAAGCGGTCGACATGGGCCGTGATTCGGAAATTAGGTTCACAAATGACAACAATCACCAAATGTGCTGGAGGTTCATCGGGATTACCTATTTATCCATGGCCGATACGGCCACCGGGGACTTTGAATTATTCTCCGAAATAAGGGAACTCTGCGAGATAAAAGCATCTGTGATACTGCAGCGCGCCGATTCGATAAACAGACGATACAAAAACATCATGATTAAATGAACAAACCACAGCCATCGCTTCGGAATTACTTTATAGTTTACATCCTTTCGTGGCTGGTGTGGATGGGTTTACATACATTAATTTTATACAACAATGGAATTTCTATTCATTCAGCTCTTACAGATAGTTTTATCAGTAATATTCTACTATTTGTTTCCTGCCTTATCCTGAGCAATATTCTCCGCTATTACCAACCCGGAAAAAACAGCTCAAAATACCTCCTCGTGTGGTGTCTGTCCCTAGCCTCTGTCTGGATGCTTATCTGTAATAAGCTTATCCCGTTTTTCCTGGATCATGACACGGATTTTATGGCTGTTTTCGAAGCCTCGTTCCTGTTGCGTTTTATACTCGCAAACTGGCTGATAGGCGGTAGCATTCTGATGATGTGGGTGTGGCAAAACTACAAAAACCAGCATGAAGAAAACCGCATGCACATGCAGGCGCTTCAACTGGCCAAGGATGCCGAACTTGCAGGCCTCCGGCAGCAGTTGCAGCCGCATTTCCTGTTTAACAGCCTTAACTCCATAAGCGCACTGGCGGGGTCGCAGCCCGAAAAAGCCCGGCTTATGATCCAACAACTGTCGGATTTTTTAAGAAGTACGTTAAGAAAAGACAACGGTTCATTCGTCAGCCTGGAAGAAGAGATTTCAAATGTGAAACTCTATCTCGAAATAGAAAAGGTGCGGTTCGGACACCGTTTAATGACCGATATTAAAATTGCCGGCAACTGCCTTCATCTCACAATTCCTTCCTTGATCCTGCAACCCCTTGTTGAAAATGCCATTAAATTCGGTCTGTATGATACCCTGGATGCTGTAATGATATCCATCGAAGCCGTATTGGAGAATGGCGACCTGGTGATAGAGATAAAAAATCCTTGCAGCGGCAACCGCAGTCCGGGCGTATCAAAAGGAACTGGCTTTGGTCTCAGCTCCATAAGAAGACGTTTATTCCTGCTGTATAACAGGTCCGACCTCATAAAAACCAGCCTGGATCAGGGAATCTTTACCTGTAAAATTACAATTCCTCAAAAACCATGATAACAGCGATAATCATAGACGATGAACTGCTTGCAAGAACACTTGTAAAGGAATATTTGCTCGATCATCCCGGGATTGAGGTTGTCGCGGAATGCAGCGACGGTTTTGAAGGTATTAAATCCATTCAGGCCCTGCAGCCCGACCTTGTATTCCTGGATATTCAGATGCCTAAATTAAATGGTTTTGAAATGCTGGAGCTCCTCGATCACCAGCCCATGATCATATTTACAACGGCTTTTGATGAATATGCCTTAAAGGCTTTTGAAGCTGATGCCACTGATTATTTATTAAAACCTTTCAGCAAGGAGCGATTTGACCGGGCCTTGAAAAAATGTATTGAACACCAGAATGCAGGAGAAACAAAACCAGTCAATGAAGCCCTGGAAAATTACCCTGAATCATCCGACAGGATCGTACTGAAGGTTAACAATTCGATAAAGATACTCAGTGTACAGGAGGTTATGTATATTGAGGCGTATGACGATTATGTAAAAATTTATGCCGGAGAATCATGTTTTGTCAAAAAGAAAACCATGGCATTCTATGAGAAACAGCTTGAAAAAAAGGGATTTGTTCGTATACATAGATCTTACCTTATGAACATCGCATTTCTTACCCGTATCGAGCAAACAGATAAAGATTCTTACATGTCGGTGCTTAAAAATGGCAAAAGACTGACACTCAGCCGAAACGGTTATAATATATTAAAAGAGAAACTCGATATTTAAAATTGCTCAAGGAAACGGATGTCATTTTCAAAGAGCTGACGGATATCCTTTATGCCGTATTTCAGCATGGTAATCCTGTCTATACCCATGCCGAAAGCGAAGCCTGAATATTTTTCAGGATCGATCTTGCAGTTTTTAAGCACATTAGGATCTACCATGCCGCAACCGAGTATTTCCAGCCATCCCGTCCCCTTGGTCAGCCTGTAATCCTGTTCGGTGCTTGTTCCCAGATAAATATCCATTTCAGCGCTTGGTTCAGTAAACGGAAAATAGGAGGGACGGAAGCGTATATCCCTTTCCCCGAAAAATTGAGAAACAAAATAATAAAGTGTCTGTTTCAAATCCGAAAAATTAACGTTTTCATCAATATACAGACCTTCTACCTGGTGAAAAAAACAGTTGGATCTTGAGGATACCGCCTCATTCCTGTACACACGTCCCGGCATAAGGGCCCTGATAGGAGGTTTCGATGTCTCCATCAACCGCACCTGAACACTGCTTGTATGCGTCCTCAATGCAAAATTACCCTTAGGTTCCTTTTCGACAAAAAAGGTATCCTGCATATCCCTTGCCGGATGGTTTTCAGGAAAATTCAGGGCCGAAAAATTATGCCAGTCATCTTCTATTTCTGGTCCTGATTCTGTAACAAACCCTATGCTTTCAAAAATTGAAAGTATCTCGTTCCTGACTATTGAAATTGGGTGTAGTGAGCCAATTTTATTAGCATTGACGGGCAGGGACAGGTCAATTCCCGTTGTGGAATTTTTTGGTTCCGAACTGAATTTTTCTTTTGCTTCGTTATATATGCTTTCAATATTCTGCTTAAGTAAATTAAGTTGTCGGCCGATCTCTTTTTTTTCGGCGCCAGCCAACAATTTAAATGCATCGAAAAGCTCATTCAATTCACCTTTTTTTGATAAATATTTGAGCCGGAATTCTTCAATTTGTTCTTTGGAATTGATTGAAAAATTTTTAGCTTTACTCTTTATTTCTTCAATTCTGTCAAGCATGGTACAAAAGTAATTCAAAGTTTCAGATTACAATCCGGGTTTTCAACTCCTAAAGATAAAAAAAAGTATTTAAATAAAATATATAGTATTTAATACAGTGCTGTTGATATCGTGATAAGTTTAAAAATTCAGTGTTTTTTTATTGGATATAATAGATTTTTAACCGGATTGTCAACGGTGTATACATTCTAAGATGCCTTATTTTACTTGTGTTTTCAGTGATCTGTCAACATATGAACAATTGTGTTAAAGGTATTTTTTCTCTTGTTGTGAATTGGTGATAATTGGGATATTTATTGAGTATTTATACACTTTCAGTTTGGTATTTTGATGAGATCTATATCATATAAAGTAATCCGCGAATTATGTAACATATTTATCGTGGAATGTGGTTAATTATGTTGACAAACAAGATTATAAATTTATCGTAAGAACCTCGTCCCAGTTAGCTTTGAGCGTTATTTCCCTCTCATATAATTTTTGTGGGGCAGGTGACATTTTAAACGGATCGAAAATATGTTTTTTGCTGTTTTCGTATATCCTGATTTTATATGTTCCGGGTTCAAGATATTTTTCAAACTGATCAGTTTCATTTATTCTTAAGTATTCTTTATTGTCTTTTAGTATGATGATATCGTATAATTCATGGTTCGAATTTTTAATACTTAAACTTAAGATTGCCAGCGATTTATAATCCTTCCATGAAATTTTTTGTAAACGGAAAGTATCAGGTGAGGATGAAATTTGCTTATTGGGTAACCAGATAAATGAATCGAGCGTCCTTGTCCTCATGCCGGTAATTTCCTTTTCACCGGCTGCATATTGATAATAGGGTGGCTTCAGAACAGAAATATGATAATCATTCTTGATTTTGATGATGTTGATGGATTGGATGACGAGTGACCTGACTTCCTTTTGTCCGTCTATATAAGGAATAGTATCAAGCGGAACTTGTATATGACGAAGAATATCTGCGGATGCCATCATTAAAGCGCTATCGGTAGTTACATAGAGGTAGACAGGTTGTATAGTATTAAAATATTTATCGAGGTTGGCCTTATATTGTTGAGATGGATTGTATTTGAGTTTTATAAATTTGGTATCTGTTATCGCTTTGGTTATTTTAAACGGTGCTTGCCAGTGTCTGGGTTCAAGTGTATATATCGAATCGGTTTGGGGTGTTTTTATAAAGTTGATAGGCTGATAGAGGTCTGGTTTAAGATCATTGTTGTTGTCTGTAAACAGCCAGGCATTATACGGCGTTTCATTGAGTCCCCTGAATGTGATGATATCCCTGTTTGCATCCAAGAGGTAATGTGCATGAAAATTAACAAAACTATCGCTCCCGTCATTCAGGCTTAAAGCCAGTTTTAAATTCTTAAGCTCTTTATATTCTTTCAGGGAAATACTTATTGTTCCTGTATCAATGGAATTCCCGGTCGAGAAAGTAGTGGAGTAAGAGAAGGGATTATTGGCGTTATTGTCCATTACACCTTTATCGATGATCAGGTTATATGTTGTATTGGGTTTAAGGCTTGAATCGAGTGAAATAACAAGTTTCTTTTTGATCACTGCAAATTTCAGTGTTGTATGTTTCGGTTGCAGTGTGATATTATTTTCAGGGTTATTTAATGTTATATATTCATTAAATTCCAGATGTATCTTTCTCTGGTTGAAGTTGGTTTGTGTTATGTTGCTGCCCACTACTTCCGGAGCTTTATCATCTTCTTTTCCGCCACCGAGTGTGCCAATATTGGCGCATGAAAAAAGACTTAGTGCAAGACATGAAAAAATCAGCGCTCTCATCTTCCCAGGTGTATCAGTAATACAGAAATATCAGAAGGTGAAACTCCGCTTATTCTGGAAGCCTGCCCAATGCTTTCAGGCTTTATTTTGTTTAATTTTTCCCTGCTTTCTATACTTAAGGATTTGAGTTTGGAATAATCAAAATCAGTATTCAGCTTATAATTCTCGAGTCTTTTAACTTTATCAGCCATTTCCATTTCCTTTTTTATATAGGATTCGTATTTCACAAGTATTTCAACCTCTTCCCTGACATCCTTGTCAAACTCATCTAACCTGGGCACAATATTATTAAAATCTTCCAAATGAAGCTGTGGCCTCAGTATTAATTTGTCAAGTTTCATTTTTTGGCTGAGGGGAGCTGTTCCGGAAGATTCCAGGAGGGGGTTGACAGATTCCGGTTCAATGGAGGCGGATTTGACAAATTCATTTAGTTCAGATATTCTGGCTTTCTTTTCGAAATACGTGTTAAGTCTTTCTCCAGAAGCCAAACCGATCTTGTAACCGATTTCTGTCAACCGTTCGTCGGCATTATCCTGCCTCAAAAGAATTCTGAATTCAGCACGGGATGTAAACATGCGGTAAGGCTCTTCCGTCCCCTTATTGATAAGATCGTCTATCAGGACGCCTATATAGGCGTCAGAACGCTTTAAAATGAATTCTTCTTTATCATGTGTTTTCAGGTGTGCGTTTATGCCCGCCATCAGCCCCTGGCATGCGGCCTCTTCATATCCTGTTGTACCGTTAATCTGTCCCGCAAAGTACAGATTATTAATAATTTTGGTTTCGAGAGTAGATTTGAGCTGGGTAGGGGGGAAGTAATCATACTCAATGGCATAACCTGGCCTGAATATTTTAGCATTTTCAAAACCGGGGATATTCTTAATTGCCTTATACTGAATCTCTTCCGGTAGGGATGTAGAGAAACCATTAATGTACATTTCTATGGTTTTCCATCCTTCCGGCTCGACAAAAATTTGATGCCTGTCGCGCTCAGCGAACCTGTTAATTTTATCTTCTATTGATGGGCAATATCTGGGCCCGAGTCCGGATATACTACCGTTAAACATCGGTGAGCGGTCAAACCCTTCTCTCAGGATATCGTGGACCGTATCATTGGTATAGGTAATGTAACACGACAATTGTTTTTCCAGTGGTTTGGTACTGTTCAGATAGGAGAACTTACCTGGATCCGGATCTCCTTCCTGTTCTTCCATTTTGGAATAATCAAGCGATCGTCCATCTACTCTTGGAGGGGTTCCGGTTTTCATTCTGCCGCTTTCGAACCCAAAGGATATCAGGTCTGCAGTGATGCCTTTGCTGTTGCTTTCAGCCATTCTGCCGCCTCCGAAATTTTTTGTTCCTATATGTATTAGTCCGTTCAGAAATGTCCCGCTTGTAATGACGACAGCCTTGGCATAGATGGTGTATCCCATAGAGGTAACAACACCTTCTGCAGTTTCATTCTTTACAAGCACTCTCTCAACGTTGTCCTGAAGAAAATCAATATGATGGTTTTGTTCAAGCGCCAGTCTCCATTCTTCTGAGAACCTCATACGGTCGGATTGAGCGCGGGGGCTCCACATGGCCGCTCCTTTGGAACGGTTAAGCATTCGGAATTGTATCATGGTTTTGTCGGTTATAATGCCCGACATACCTCCCAGGGCGTCGATTTCTCTGACGATCTGACCTTTGGCAACTCCTCCCATCGCTGGATTACAGCTCATTTTGGCAATAGTCTCCATATTCATGGTAATAAGCATGACTTTGGAGCCCATCGTAGCGGCAGCATGGGCTGCTTCACAACCGGCGTGACCGGCGCCTACAACAATTATATCATACATTGGCATATCCCCTTGTTCCACGTGGAACATGTTTTAAGTGTTCCTTAATATATAAATCTTCCATTTTTCTCATTTTTTCTTTTTGGGATTTTGTTTTGTCTTGATACCCCACCAAGTGTAAAGCGCCATGAAATATAACCCTTAATAGTTCCACGTGGAACGTTTGTTTGAATTTTTCTGCGTTGTCCTTTACGCGATCCAAGCTAATATAGATTTCTCCTTCAATATGATTATCGCTTCCATAGTCGAAGGTGATGATGTCCGTATAATAGTCATGGTCTAAGGACTCAATATTAATCTTTCTTAGTTCTTCATCATCGACAAAGACATACCCAAGATCAATCAACTCTTTTTTGTGGTCAGATATAATCTTAAGTACTGTCTTTTTAATGTTGCGCTTAAGGGATCTTAAAACCTGAGATTTTCCGTTAAAATGTATCATTTACTTAAGCACAGTTATAGTCCCGTCAAAATATAATACTTTTCCATTTAAACCGACAATTGTCGCACGATATAGGTAAACATCGCTTTGCACAAACTCACCGTTCTCTTTTCCATCCCAGGCTTTTTCAATATTGTGTGTTTCAAAGACAATCTGGCCCCATCGATTATAAATAATAAAGGAACTGGCAGCAGTATCAATAAAGGTGCCTTTGGGAAAAAAAGTGTTGTTATATCCATTCAGTTGAATGGCATTAGGGAAAAATACAATTGGGTCAGCAGTTATACATTGTATATTGCTATAACTCGTATCTCTCCGGGGATAGCTGGGGGTAGGGGCATTTTCTAGTGCCCTGACGGCGTAACATATTTTTTCCTGGTTTACTCCAAACACGGTATTGTCATTTGCAAATTTCGTGCTATTGTTTAGCGCGTTTAAAACGTTCCACGTGGAACTCTTGTCATAATTCTCATTATCGCTTAGTAAAAGCTCTTGACTTTGAGTAAATTTAATAAAATCACTATAAAGACTCCAGTTTATCTGCTGATTTCCCGGGCTTAGCATGCTAACTGATAAAAGAATAGTTTTAGCTGTTTGAGAGGTGTCAAAAATGAGGTTGCAGGGCCCCTCTGTGGTAAAATAGTAGCTATATGATTTGGTTTGGACGTTGACATTGTTATCAATCAATTCCAAGGTTCCACCGGTATGATTTAGACTCTGCCACAATTGGAACGGATCATTGCCTTCCGCCTTGTATACATTTACCTTCTGAAGGGACGTCGAAGTTTCAGTAACAAGGGTTAATTCTATTATACCTCTCTGAACGGAAGCTTTAGCAACATAGGAATTGGCTGCCGCTGTTATAGTGTTGGTGTTTACACAGACAATATTCGAGGATGAGGATATGTTTGCCCCCGATTTAAATGCCCGTACATAAAAACAGTATGTTTCCCCAAAAACAGGAAAGTTGTAGGTAAACTGAGAAATAGCAGGATTGACTGATCCCACCAGGAGCTTGTAGTTTCCCGTGCCAGACTTCATATAAATCTGGTATTCCTGTTCTGCCCAGCCTACATAACGGCTCCAGGTCAGACTTATTGATTTTTGACACTGATCGTATGCCGCCTGGAGATGAATAGTGCTATGTCGCAAACTGATAAGGGATAAGTTCCTGCAACTGTCATATGCAGCGATGCTGTAACTGACAGCATTTACGGATGGGTCCCTGGGCCCGATATCCTGAAAGGACGTATTAACGATATCACCTATTGTATCATTGTTCCCCGTAACATGGTAAATATAATAACCTTTTATGTCTTTGCTTGGATTATTACTCCAGCCAAGGTTGGATTTCTGACTAGTGAGATCCACGCTCACAGAATCCAATTGGGAATCAAAGGGTGCGGTGTTGTCAATGGTTATTGTATCACTGAATACACTGTCAACGCCGTTACACGCTTTGTTATATACAAGATAAAACTCCCAGTCCTTCAGGTTTTTTAATTTGATGGAAATATTGTCCAGGCTGAAGTTGTTGTAGGATCCCAAAAAGTTGAACGTGCTCAGAATATCATCGCGTCCATAGAGGCTGAAACTGGTAAAAGAGTTACAATTGTCAGTTGGTTTAAACCAAAGTAAATCAAGGGTAGAGTCAAGCCTATTTAAACAAGCTCTTCGCATTTTTGGCCTCGTTTCTACCGCGGAAACCAAATGGGCCCAGAAGACAGAAAGGATCAATATAAAAAGCTTAGACTTCACCTGAAACGCAGTATTTTAACGTATTAATGTCCAAATAATTGTTGGCACATTCCTGAATCTGTTGAGGTGTTATGGAGTTTATCGCTTTAAAGTAATGGTTGTAGTAGTCCTTATCCGTATCGAGATCAATAAAGGATTTTAGCCTTTCACTGATATTAAAAGCGCCGTCGAAGTTCCTCGACAAGGCGCCGAGCAGGTAATTCCTGGCCACTGTTAATTCTTCCTTTTCTACCGGCTGGACCTGCAGCTGACGGATCTCCCTGATGATTTCTTCCTTTACCTGGGAGGTTAAAAGACTGTTGCATTCGCTGCTTATTTTAAAAAGGCTGAAACCCTTGAAGGGTGTAAGACTCGAATGTATGCCGTAAGTGAGGCCTTTTTCTTCCCGGATGTTCTTCATAAGCCTGGATCCGAAATAACCCCCGAGCACCAGGTTTAAGATACTTAGCGTGAAGTAATCACTATCGGACCTCGAAGGCAGTATTTTACCGAATCTGATCGAGTTTTGTGTTGAACCGCTTTTGGATATTAATTCTTCATTTATAGATAAGGAGGGAGCACTTTCGTCAGAAGGCAGCGTCATAACAGTGTCCTGAACATTAAATCCTGTCAGTTTAAGCAGGTTCTCAATCTGGGTTTGTTCCGACCCGGTAAAGATAAAATAAGCATCTTTGAGATTCTCTTTAAAAGCTAAAAGATCATCCTGTTGAACGGCGTTAATTGATTCGGAGCTTGATGACATGCTGTAAGGATGAGCCTCTCCCAAAATCAGTTTATGAATTGATCTGTTGGCAAGATAGCTGGTCTTATTCAAATTAATGTTTAATTCGCTGATCTTTCGGCTTTTATAAATGTCCAGCTCTTTTCTGTCATACATACAGTTGCTATAGGCATCATGAACGATTTCAAGAAGTTTCTGTATATTCTCATTCATTCCGAATATCGTAATGCTGGAACTGTAATAATCACTGGCCTTAAAGACATATCCGCCCAGCTGGTCGATTTCGTCCGCAATATCCGCAGCCGTTTTGGATGCCGTTCCGCTCAAAAGGAGATCCATCCCGTAAAGGCTGTGAAATTTATTGTCAAGAAATGAGTAGCCCGCCTTGGGAAAAACTATCTCAAGCTTAAAAACACCTTCGTCTGAAAAGATGCGGTACAGGTTTTTGTTTCGTTCCGGAAAACCGGTCTTAAGACTGTCTATGGGCTTTATTTCAGGCGCTGACTGGCGATTCATGCTGGTTTTTATATTTAAGTACGACGTGATTATTCTTCAGTAGATATGATTCACAGACGCTGCGTATCATATCGCTTGTAATGGTTTTTAACTGGGATACTTCCGTGTTTATCAGATTGGGATCGCCCAGGCGATGGGCGTAACAAAGACCCATGGCCTTATTTAAGACTGAAGTTTTACTGAACAGGTTGCTTGTCACAGTCTTGTTTTTGACCTTTTCAAGCTCATTTTCGGGGATACCGTTGGTTTTAATATCGTTGAGTATTTCGAGGACTGATTTTTCGGCGTCCTCAAAGCTTATTCCCGCAGCGAGTTTTCCTTCCACAACAAAGAGCCCTTCATCAATATCCCCTGTCAGATAGGCTTGCACGTGTGTGAAGAGGCCCGCTTCCTTAACCAGTTTTTTCGTAAAACGCGAAGAATCGGAGCCGGACAGGATGTCCGACAACAGATCAAAGGCAAAATATGAGGGATGCATTCGCTCCACCATGTTAAAGGCCATGTATATGGCGTTTTGTGGAACATCTGCCGTTATGGTCAGTTCACGACGGTTTGGTTTGACGGTTTCCCTCGGATACGTATTTGGATTTACCGGACCTGCGGGTATGTCTCCAAACCATTTTTCCGTCAGGCGTTTCGCCTCGTCAAAACCGATGTTACCCGCTATACAGAGCACAGCATTTGAGGGGTTATAGTACGTTTCAAAAAATTGAATGACATCGTCCAGGCACGCATTTTCAATATGACTGATCTCTTTTCCTATGGTGGCCCAGCGGTAGGGATGGTTTTCGTATGCCACCGGACGCAATTTCAGCCACGAATCGCCATATGGCTGATTGAGATAACGTTGCTTGAACTCTTCAATGACTACACCTTTCTGGACCGAGAGAGATTTTTCGGAAAAATCAAGCCGTAACATCCTGTCACTTTCCAGCCACAGTGCGGTCTCAATGTTTTCACATGGAAGCGTTATATAATAATTGGTAATGTCATTGCTGGTAAAGGCATTGTTTTCGCCGCTCGCTTTCTGCAGAGGTGTGTCGAAAGATGGAATATTGACGGAACCGCCGAACATAAGATGTTCAAACAAATGCGCAAAACCTGTTTTTTCAGGATTTTCGTCCCGAGCCCCGACATTGTAAAGCAGGTTGGTGACACACAAACTGGTATTATTGTCCAGGTGATGAATAAGTGTCAGACCATTTTCAAGGCGGTGTATATTATAAGAAATCACCTTGCAAAGATAGCGAATATGCTGTAAACATCAGAATCTCAGCACACCGGATTTGCACAGCGGATCATGAGTTTGGACAGTTTGCAGGATTTTGAAAAATAAAGGCAGGCTTAATGCTCGTCTATAAGCAAAAAAGCATTTTTGAACCTATGGAAATACTTTATATTCAATTGGATACGAAACTCGCTTTTCAGCACTATATCACTGAAGAAACGGTTGTTCTCAGGGTTTTCAACCTGCGATGACCTTCCGAACAGGATCAGGTTTTCGGCTTTGCTGAAATATTTGACGGGATGGAGTTCGGATGTAAAACACAAACCGTTGGTAGTGCCCTCGAGCCTGGAAAAACTGCAAAGCAGGGTTTTTTCCATTCTGCTCACCGGTAAAAAATTAATGCTGTTATCTGAAAACAATTCAACAAGGTTCCGCTCTTCAATCGCAAGCGGCCCGAGCTCATATGTCTCCTGCAGTTTCACCGCCTGGTGCATCAGGTCGTACATTCCCCGGTAGCTGTTGAAAAAGAAACCGTGGTCCACCCATGATTTTACAAAACTTTCATCCTGAAGCAAAACCGGTTTTTTAATGATATCCTTTTCAAAATTCAGGAGAGGGTATTTGTTCGGAAGAGGCTGTACCAGGCCTTTTCGTATGCTTTTCAGAAGCTGTTCTTTAGGGGTAATTTCGAACACAGGAAATTTGATAATAAATTTTACCTTTGCAAAGAAAATCAATATACCTTAAAAACTAAAATTAAGTTGTCTTCATCAAGAAATGCCATAATAGAAACCATAAGAAGCATTAACTTGTTGCTGGATAAACCAAGCCTTAGAAAAGGGAAGCGTCTCCTGTTCATGACCGGCCTGGTTTCGATAGCGGATGTATTGGCCCTTGCGGCAGTTGTTCCCGTTCTTATGCTGGCTATCGATGGAGATTTTCTGGCCAAAAGCAGAAAGCTCAGGTATATTTATAAACTCACCGGCATTTCCAAGGAATCCTCATTCCTTATTTTTCTGATCCTGGGTGTAGTATTCTTTTTTATCCTGAAAAACCTGCTGGCAATACTGATCCAGAAACGCTTGAACCGCTTGTGTACAACATTGGTTCAGAATTTTACGGAGAACACCTTCTACCATATAATTGGTCAGCCGTTTGAAAAGATCATCAGCAAGGGCACCACGGATTTTCTGAATAAAATCCATTTCAATTCCATGTATTTCGCCACAGGGGTGCTGATTCCGTTTGTAAATGTAGTGGGGGAAAGTCTTGTCATTTTTCTCATACTCGTCTTTATTATCTGGTTCAACCCGACAATATTTTTCCTGATTGTCATGGTAACCGCCCCGGCATTTTATTTCATCAACAGCAGCATCAAGCAGAAAATATACAATCTCGGGGAAAAAACAAAAGGCAGGCGGGAAGAAACCATCGAAAGCCTTAACATAGGGATCAACGGATTGATAGACGTCAAGGTGAATCATTCGTCAGGGTTTTTTATAAAAGACTTTTTAAACAAGCAAAAATTTCTGATCGACAGTGACCTGAAGTCCATTTATTACCAGAACATACCATCAAGGGCTAATGAAATTGTGGTCCTGATCGGGGTGATCATCCTGGTGATCTACGGGTATTTCTTTTCCAGCAATCCTGCCGGCTTGCGGGCTCTGGCCGCGGTCTTTGTCCTGTCTGTCTTCAGGCTGATCCCCGCCATCAACCGTTTACTGATAGGGGTTATGAAAATGAAACTCAACCAGCACACTATCGGGTTTCTGCACCACAGCAACCGGAACAACAGGATAATGAAGGACGGGGTCATTCATTTCAGGGACGAGATAAGGCTCGAAAATATTTTTTACCGTTACCAGGATTCGCATGAACCCCTGCTCAAAAATGTGTCGTTTAATATCAGAAAAGGGGAAGTGTTCGGAATTACGGGGATAAGCGGGAGCGGCAAAAGCACCGTCATGAAGATCATATCCGGCCTGATAGAGCCTATGGGCGGGCGCATAATGATTGACAATGCCGAGTTGAATGAGGGCAATGTCCATTCATGGCAGAACCAGATAGGGTTTGTACACCAGTCGCCATTTATTTTTAATAAAACCATCTACGAGAATATCGCATTGAATTCAACATATGATACCGAAAAAATGAAAAATGCCATCCTGTTTTCGGGTTTGAAGCCTTTTGTGGATCAGTTGCCGAAAGGCATCAACACATCCCTGGGCGAGCAGGGGTCTAAAATCAGCGAGGGGCAGAAACAAAGGATGGCAATTGCCAGGGCGCTTTATAAGGACGCATCATTACTGCTGTTTGACGAAGCTACAAGTTCGCTGGATTCCAGTACTGAGGACATAATTATAGAAAGTTTACAAAATCTGAAAAAACAAAAAGTTACAATCATTATTATTGCACACCAGAACAGGATCATGAAAATCTGTGATACCTGTTACGATATTGAGAAAGGGAAACAGCTGAAAAATGAATGAAAGGGTAATAAAGTTCGCTGTCGTAGGCAGCGGGCACATCGGGAAAAGGCATGCGGAAATGATCGTAAGACATCCCGAAGCGGAACTGGTTGCGTTATGTGATATAAAACCTCAAAACAGTCTGGAACTGGGCGTATACGATGTTCCTTTTTTCTCGACTATCAACGAGCTTCTGTCTTCTGATCTTGATTTTGACGTGTTGTGTGTTGCGACGCCGAACGGCCTGCATGCGGAGCACGCGCTTCTGGGCCTTGAGAAGAAAAAGCATATCGTGATAGAGAAGCCGATGGCGCTGTCGAAAGCCGATTGTGAAAAAATAATATTCAAGGCTTTGCAGGTTTCCAGACAGGTGTTCTGTGTCATGCAGAACAGGTATTCCCCGCCTTCCCAATGGATAAAAGACCTTGTTACAAGAGGGGTTTTAGGAAAAATATTCATGGTTCAGATCAACTGTTACTGGAACCGTGACGAAAGGTATTATAAACCCCACGGCTGGAAAGGCAAGCTCGACCTGGATGGCGGCACCCTGTTTACGCAGTTTTCGCATTTTATTGACATCATGTACTGGCTGTTCGGAGACATCGGGGACATACAGGCTAAGTTCAACGACTTCAATCACGCCGGCCTTACGGATTTTGAAGACAGCGGCTTTGTGAATTTCAATTTTCTCAACGGTGGAATGGGATGCATTAATTATTCCACCTCCGTCTGGCAACAGAATATGGAGAGCAGCCTTACCATTGTGGCAGAGAACGGCAGCGTGAAAATAGGCGGGCAATATATGAATGAAGTGGAATACTGCCTGATAAAGGATTATGAGATGCCGCAGCTTCCCGCTTCCAATCCTGCGAATGATTACGGGCCCTACAAAGGTTCGGCGGCGAATCACAATTATATTTATGAAAATGTAATTGACACGTTAAAGAACAGGAACACAATCACCACCAATGCACTGGAAGGCCTGAAGGTGGTTGAGATCATTGAAAGGATTTATAAACTGAATCCATATATAAAAGCCAATCAGGATGTCCGCTAAAATATTATCGATCATTGTTCCTGCATATAATGAAGCCAACACCATTCACTTCATCCTGGACAAGATCAGAGATGTTGAACTGATCCAGGGAATATCTAAACAAATACTGATTGTAAATGACTGCTCAACAGATAATTCAGGCGATGTAATTAAACAATACATTCAGTCAAATAACGGTGTAGAGATCATCTATCTTGAGCATGAGGTAAACCAAGGGAAGGGGGCGGCTATACACACGGGCATAGCAAAGGCCACGGGTGATTATATTATTATCCAGGATGCTGACCTGGAATATAATCCGAATGAGTACAACCATATGCTGAGGCCAATCGTTGACGGTTTCGCCGATGTGGTTTACGGAAGCCGTTTTATGGGTGGAAGACCTCACCGCATATTGTTTTTCTGGCACTCCATCGGCAACAAGTTCCTGACCTTCCTCTCGAATATGCTGACCAATCTTAACCTGACGGATATGGAAACCTGCTATAAGCTGTTCAGGTCGGAGATCATAAAGCCTGTCAAGTTCAAGGAAAAACGCTTCGGTTTTGAACCTGAAGTGACGGCCAGGATATCCAGGATTCCTGGAATCCGCATCTATGAAGTCGGCATCTCCTACTATGGCCGGACCTATGAAGAAGGGAAGAAAATCGGGTGGAAAGACGGTTTCAGGGCTATCTTCTGCATCATCAAGTATAATTTGTTTGTTAAATAAAAAAAATCGAGTAGTTTTGCTACTCAAAATCGCATGATTCAAACCCTTATATCATCAAAAACCAGGGTAAAATTGCTACTCAAGTTTTTTTTGAATAGTGATACCAAATCATATCTCAGGAACCTGGAAGCAGAGTTCGGCGAATCAACAAATGCGATAAGGCTGGAATTAAACAAGTTTGAAAAAGCCGGAATGCTTTTGTCTGAAATGGAGGGCAATAAGAAGTATTTCAAGGCCAATGTCAAGCATCCTCTTTTCAAGGATATCAACAATATTGTTTTTAAGTACATCGGCCTGGACTGGATTGTTGATTATGTGGTTCAGAAACTGGGTAATCTTGAAAAGGTCTATCTCACAGGATCTTTTGCCAACGGCCTGGACGGCAAATCAATCGACCTGATTTTTGTCGGTACCATAAATGAGGATTTCCTGGAGGAGTTGTGCCAGAAGGTCAAAAAGAAATTACGCAAGGAGATATCTTACAAGGTGATTGACAACGAAGAATTAATAATACTTTTGAAACCGGATACGCGCTCGAAATATCTCTTGCTTTGGGAGAGCGAAAAATGACGGAAAGTATTACAGGAACATATTAATATACTTTATTAGTATGTAATAAAATATTAGCCGAAACCGTTGGTGCGGCTAGCTTACAAATTAAAACCGCTTAGTTTCGGATGGGACTGAGAGGGCTTTGCCTTGAGAAATGGAAACGCGCACAACATGGTATGTGATTTACACCAGGTCAAGACAGGAAAAAGTTGTCGCCGAAAGATTGAGCACGGCGGGATATGAAGTGTACCTGCCGCTTATAAAAGTCATTTCACAGTGGAGCGACAGGAAGAAGCTGGTCGAAAAGCCCCTGTTCAATTCATATGTCTTCATAAGGGAAGTAAAAGAAACTGACAGAATCAAAGGGTTCACCGGGGTGGTAGGGTTTCTGAAATATGACAACAAGCCTGCAAGGGTTCAGCAACGGGAAATAGAAACACTGAAATCCATCATCAGGCATGGTTATGATGTCAGCGAACTCGGCGATCCTTCATTGCTGGTAAAGGGCTCGAAAGTGATGGTAATGGGCGGCCCGCTTAAGGGTAATGTCGGGGAATTGTATGAAAATTCCGAAAGTGAATGGTTCATCATTCATTTTGAAAATATCGGGAACAGCATTAAGGTAAAGATCCCCGGAAAATTATTAAAAAAACTAGAATGACAGAAGAGAAATACGATCTTGTGATCAAGCCGAAAAGCTCGCTGCTTGATATTAATTTTAAAGAGCTCTGGAAGTATAAAGACCTCCTGTTCCTTTTTGTAAAACGGGATTTTGTTTCTGTTTACAAACAGACCATACTTGGCCCGGTCTGGTTTTTTATCCAGCCGATCCTTACCACCATTGTCTTTACCATCATATTCGGCAATGTGGCTAAGCTGGATACGGATGGTTTGCCGGCACCGCTTTTTTACCTCACCGGTATCACGTTCTGGAACTATTTTGCATCCTGCCTTACGGCCACCAGCAATACCTTCGTGTCCAATGCCAGCATATTTGGCAAGGCTTATTTTCCAAGGCTGATAACCCCTTTGTCGGTGGTGATTTCCAACCTGATCAAGTTTGGCGTTCAATTCATACTGTTTCTCTGTGTTTTTTTGTATTACTATTTTACGGATGACAGGATACAGCCCAATGCTTACATGCTGTTATTGCCTGTATTTGTGATCATCATGGCGGGATTGGGCCTTGGATTCGGAATACTTATTTCATCCCTTACCACCAAGTACAGGGACTTCACGTTCCTTGTAGGTTTTGGTGTTCAGCTCCTGATGTACGCATCACCGATCATTTATCCCTTTAGCAAGCTCAGTGCTGAGTGGCGCTTCTGGCTTAATCTCCTGAACCCGATGAGCTCGATCATAGAAGCCATAAAATACGGCTTTTTGGGGAAAGGGGTTTTTGATCTCTTTTATTTATCAATCAGTTTTATTTACATGGTAGTCGTTCTTGTTACAGGTGTAATAGTCTTCAACAAGATAGAAAAAAACTTCATGGATACAGTCTAATATATAATGCAGGTCATTAAAGTAGAGAATATCTCAAAGCAATACAGGCTGGGTGAAGTGTCATCCAAAACCCTGTCACACGATTTCAAGCGCTGGATATACCGCCTGCGCGGGAAAGAAGATCCGTTCCTGAAAATAGGAGAAGCCAATGACAGGAGTGTCAGGGGTACATCCGAATACGTCTGGGCCTTAAAGGACATCAGTTTTAACGTCCAACAGGGAGAAGTCCTTGGCATTATCGGCAAGAACGGGGCCGGCAAAAGCACGCTGCTGAAAATACTTTCAAGGGTTACATCGCCGACTACGGGAAGCATTAGCGTAAGAGGAAGGATGGCGAGCCTGCTTGAAGTGGGAACAGGATTTCACCCGGATCTTACAGGTCGAGAAAATGTTTTTCTTAACGGGGCCATCATGGGCATGAGCAAGACAGAGATCAAAAGCAAGTTTGATGAGATCGTTAATTTTTCCGGGGTCGAAAGATATATTGACACACCCGTAAAACGCTATTCTTCCGGCATGTATGTGCGTCTTGCCTTTGCTGTGGCGGCACACCTGGAGCCGGAAATACTTATAATAGATGAAGTGCTTGCTGTCGGGGATGCGGAGTTCCAGAAGAAATGCCTTGGAAAAATGAAAGATGTGAGTCTTGAAGGAAGGACAGTGATATTTGTAAGCCATAACCTGGACACCATTAAAACGATCTGCAGCCGGGGGATACTTTTAAAGCACGGCAACCTGATCCAGGACGGTTCTATCGACGATGTCATAGAAACATATATCAAAAGCCAGATCAATACAACGGAGAGTTTTTACGAATTCAAAGTGGATGAAAGCGAAAACCTGGATTGTTTTCCTGTGAGTTTTAAAATTGAAAACAAAAAAGGGCAGCTGGTCAATGAGGTGCCCGCATACGAAAAATTTACCATTAAGATCAAGGTGGTCCTCCGGAAAAAAATTGAGCATTTTGTTTGTGCCATTGGTTTCTGCACGAACCTGAACCTGCCATTAAGGACCATATGGAGCACTCCGAAAGACCTGGAAAAAGGTGAGCATGACATATTGTTCCATATGGATAATGTGTTTTTCGAAACCGGGTCATACATTATCAACCTTGGGATTTCAACCTATGAAAGAACACTGTTCTCAAAGGAGAATTTCAATACGCTCACCATCTCGGACATATCTTCAGACGACAAGCCTGAAAGTGTATTGCGGATAAAAGGAGCCGGCATCATTCTAAACACTGAAAAAGTAGAGATCATATAAATGAATATAGCAGGATATTTAAAGAACCAGTTCAGGAACAGAACTAAAAAAATGCGGCAGTTGCGCAACAGAATCTTTAAGGACAGGAAAAATTACCATATTTCATTTTCTCAAAGCGGTGAAGATATTATTGTTGATTTTATCTTTAAGAACATTCTGAATCAACCGAAATTCACATATTGTGACGTAGGTGCCCACCATTCCACATATATAAGCAATACAGCGCTGTTCTATAAAAACGGATTGAAGGGAATCTGCATCGAACCTGATCCGACGCTTTTTGCAGAGATTAAGGCGAACAGGCCGAATGACATCTGCCTGAATTGCGGGATTGGGTTTGGCGGCAAAGATGCCGTTGAAGAACTTGATTTCTATATCATGTCTGCCAAGTCCCTGAACACATTTTCAAAAGAGGAAGCGGAAAGGCTGGACCGGCAGGGTGAATACAAGATTGTGGAAACCAGGAAGATCAAGACCTACAATATTAACCGGATATTTGATGAATATTTTGTGCCGGATTTTCTTTCGGTCGATGTGGAAGGGATAGATTTTGAAATTATAAAATCCATAGACCTCACAAAGAACCGCCCTAAAGTGATCTGCGTTGAGACGGCCGAGTTTTCTCCGGTGCCTCCGGGAATGAAGGTGTATGAATCCGTAAACTATCTGAAAGAGCACGGTTATATATATTATGCCGACACTTATAACAACAGCATTATGCTTGACGGCGAGCACCTGAAGAACATAAGTAAATGATAATCGTTAAGGTATATGGTGGTCTTGCCGGGCAGATGATGCAATATGCTTTTGCATGTTTCCTGGAGTTAAAGCGCCGCGAGGAGGTAAAAATCGATATTTCATTTTTTGGCGGACAGGCCCGGAATAATTCATTCAGGAAATTTGAGCTAATCAACTGGAATACAAAATTTTGTATAGCTTCTGAAGAAGATTATAATTATATTTTTTCAAAAGTAAAACTAAAGGATAAGATCAATTACAGGTTGTTTAAAAAAGAAGTGGAAAACAGGAATTATTTCAGGGAAAAACTTCCTTTCCGCTTCGACCCGGATGTTTTAAACACTGACTATAGTATTTTTGACGGGTACTGGGTCAATCATGACTATATAGATCAGGTAAAGGGGCGGCTGCTTAAAGACTTTACACCGCGATATCCTATATCCGATAAGAACAAGGAGGTTCTTCACATGATGGAATCTTCAAATTCCGTTTCCATTCATTTCAGGCGCGGCGATTATGTGGATTCAATTCATGATGTCTTGAAAAAGGATTATTATACGGAGGCCATTGATCATATAAAACAAACGGTTGAAAATCCCCGGTTTTTTGTTTTTTCCGATGATCTTGAATTTGTAAAGCATACTTACGAGTTTCCGGGAGAGGCTTTATTCATTGACCACAACAAACTTGATGAATCTTACTGGGATATTTTTCTCATGAGCAAATGCAGGCATAACGTAATCGCCAACAGCGGTTTCAGCTACTGGGGAGCCTGGCTCAATCAGCATAAAAACGCCATCGTGGTGGCTCCTTCCAACTGGATGGAAACAGAGAACAGCATAAGTGATAATCTTCTTCTGAAACACTGGCACATCATTTAGAAAACTCAATTAATGGAATTATATATAGGAATTAACTTTGAAGGCCATGATTCGGCGATCTTTGTACTTGAACCTGAAAAAAATGAGGTGTTCGCCATTTCAACGGAAAGGATAACGCGCTTTAAGCATGATACTGTTTTTCCCCTCCCGCCGATTGAAAAATATATACAGTACAGTGGGATAGACCCGAACTCCGTCACCAGGATTGTATGCGGCAATTCGAAGGTGATGCAGAAATCTTCCAGGGCAAGGCTCAATCAATACGAAAGGGAAATGTTCTACAGAGAACTTATGGGTGAAAAATATCTCAAGGGATATAAGAAAAAGAAAGCTGAATTTGATGCGTTATCTCCTGTAAAAAAGACATTTTCACTGATATTCAAAGGCAAATACAGACAATATCTGAATGTTGAGCGTTCGGAAGAGACCATTTTCCAGAAAGATCTGGTGAACCAGGTATTGAAAACATATTTTCCGAAAGCGGAGATCAGGCTGGATTATTTTGATCACGAGGAATGCCATGCCGTATCGAGCTATGTCACATCACCGTTTTATGATGATGTGCTTTTGATAACGATGGACGGGCATGGAGATCACAATTGTTTTTCAAGGGCATATGTTGTAAAGAACGGTAGCATGAAGCTGGTAAGCGAATCCATATCTCCCGATAAATTCCTGCATTTTACAGGAAAGTATACAAGATACTGGGACGAATGTTCCATAGGGGGCATGTACACGTATTTTACCTGGAAACTGGGCTTTACACCCAATGCCGATGAAGGTAAAGTGGAAGCCCTTGCCGCATTCGGAAATCATAAGAATGAGATCTACGACAAGCTCTGGAAATGTTTTTCCATCTTCGAAAACGAAATCAATATCGGCATCAGGGTTCACAAGGAGGAGGCAGAAATATTGTTCAGCCAGGATGAATTCAATACGTTCATGAACACCTATAAGAAGGAGGATATTGCCGCAGCCATACAGAAATTCCTCGAGGAGTTCATGTTGATCTATATCAAAAAGCTGATGGACAGGACGGGTATAAAAAACCTTTGCTTCAGCGGCGGAGTATTTGCCAATGTGATTCTTAACCTTAGGGTATTTGAGGAATTAACCCCGAACATTTATATCATTCCAGCGATGGCGGATGACGGAAGCGGTGAAGGTGCCTGTTATGCCGCATGCCTGAACGACGGGAAATCACTGGATGACCTTAAATGGCTCAAGGAAAAGAAATACATGCCTTATTTCGGTACCTCTTATTCAAGAGAGCAAATTCTTGAATCATTAAACCGGAATACCGGTATACAGGTTACCGACATGAAGGACAGCTGGCCTGAAAAGGCGGCGGATCTTGTCGCTCAGGGGAAAGTCGGGGCGATATTCCACGGCCGCATGGAATGGGGTCCACGGGCCTTGGGAAACCGCAGCATAATAGCTGATTGCCGTGATCCGGAAATTACAAAAAAGATCAACGGTTCGATTAAAAACCGACCATTGTTTCAGCCATTCTGCCCGTCCATACTTGAAGAAGAAAGAGAAAGGCTTTTTGAAAAATCATACTCTAACAAGCACATGACATGCGCGTTCCGGATGAAACAGGAATTCAGGGATAAAATACCGGCGTCTGTTCACGTGGACGGTACCGGCAGGGCGCAGTTCGTGGAAGAAAAAGATAATCCGATGTATTACCGTTACCTGAAGGAGCTCAAAAAACTCACGGGTTTCGGCGTAAGCATCAACACGTCTTTTAACAAGCATGGCAGGACCATTGTTGAAACCCCGGAAGATGCATTGCGTGATTTCCTGGATACAAATATGGATTTTGTCATGCTGGAAGGTTATTTAATTACAAGATGAAACACCCACACCTGATCCACTTTAAAAAAATCGGAAAACCTTCTGAAGGCTATATATCCATTTTTCAGAATGGTGCTGAGGGCATGCCGTTTGATATCAAACGGACTTTCTGGACGTATTATACGCCTCAGGAAGTCATAAGGGGCCGCCATGCCCATTATGAAACGGAAATGATACTGATCGCTGCAGCAGGGAAGATCATCGTTTCTACGGAAATGCCCGGAAACAAGACAGACACATTCGTTCTGGAAAATCCTGACAGCGGTCTTTATATTCCGAAACTATGCTGGCACACCATGCAATACTCGCATAATGCCGTTCAGCTGGTACTGGCTTCCTCGGAATACAGTGAAAGCGATTATATAAGGGCATACGAAGATTTCAAAAACATTCAGCCATGATACATCCGCTGGCAGACGTCAAATCCGTGAATATCGGTCCTGGCACCAGGGTATGGCAATTCGCCGTTATCCTGGAAAATGCCCGTATAGGAAAGGATTGCAATATCAATTGCCATACGTTCATCGAAAATGACGTGATAATCGGCGACCGCGTCACCGTTAAAAGCGGTGTTTATCTCTGGGACGGGTTGAGGGCAGAGGATGATGTGTTCATTGGTCCCTCCGCCGCCTTTGTAAACGATCCTTTTCCAAGGTCGAAACACTATCCTGCAGAATTCAGGAAAATCCATCTTAAAAGAGGATGCAGCATTGGGGCGAATGCCACTGTGCTCGGCGGAATTACAATAGGAGAATATGCACTTGTAGGCGCGGGCAGTGTCATAACAAAGGATGTAAAACCTTTCGCATTAATGGTTGGCAATCCGGCCAGGCAGACCGGATGGGTGAATGAAGCGGGGGAAAAACTAACCACCACCGGCGACGGATGGAAAGATACGAAAGGCAACAGGTATAGGGAAACGGAAGGCCGCCTTGAAATAATAAAATGAATATACCATATTTAAACCTTAAGCAGATAAACCTGAATTATTCTGCAGAATTGATGGATGCCATGAAATCCGTACTTGACAGCGGCTGGTTTATTCTCGGCAAGAGTCTTGAACAATTCGAAAAAGAATACGCTTCTTACAACCGGACAAAGCATTGTGCGGGACTGGCCAACGGCCTAGATGCGCTGATATTGTCATTAAAGGTCCTTGGTATAAAGGAGGGCGATGAAGTCATAGTGCCTTCCAATACCTATATAGCTTCCTGGCTGGCTGTATCTTATGTAGGGGCTAAACCGGTCCCGGTAGAACCGCGATGGGAAACATGCAATATTAACCCGGAACTGATCGAGGAAAAAATAACGAATAAGACCAAAGTCATTATGCCGGTCAATCTTTACGGGCAGGCGGCGGAACTGGACAAGATCATGGCGATTGCACAAAAACACGGCCTGAATGTCCTTGAAGATAATGCACAGGCTCAGGGTGCGGTTTGCAATGGCAGGCTTGCCGGCAGCTGGGGGCACATCAACGCAACGAGTTTTTATCCGGGCAAAAACCTTGGTGCATTAGGCGATGCAGGGGCCATAACCACTGACAGTGATGAACTTGCCGCTAAAATAAAAATTATCCGCAATTATGGTTCCGAGAAAAAATATTATAATGAAACAAAGGGAGTCAATTCCCGGCTGGATGAACTCCAGGCAGCTTTCCTGAGCGTTAAACTCAGGAATCTGGACGACGTGAACAGGGAAAGGCAAAAGCTGGCCGGGCTTTACGATGCGGGACTAAACGCTATAGAAGGTCTTACAATACCTTCGGTTGCAGACGGCTGCACATCCGTTCATCATATCTACCAGGTGAGAACAGAAAAGAGGGATGAGCTCCAAAAGTACCTGAATGAAAAAGGCATAGGAACGCTAATCCATTATCCGATCCCTTCACACCTGCAGCAAGCCTATTCCGATCTGGGATATAAAAAGGGCGATTTCCCAATCGCGGAAAAAATATCGGAAACCACGCTCAGCATTCCCCTGTACCAAGGACTGAAGGAAGAAGAAGTGCTCTATATTGTGGATATGATCAAGTCATTTTTTAATGCCTGAAAACAAGCCGCTGGTGAGTATCATTGCTTTGAATTACAATCAAAGCGAATTCCTCGAAGAAGGCCTGAATTCCTTTGCGGATCAATCTTACAGGAATTTTGAGCTGATCATAACCGACGATTGCTCAACAGATGATTCAAGAGAGAAGATAGACAAGTGGATTGCAGCTCACCCCGGTCTGCCCATACGGAAAATCTACAATTCTGCCAACAGGGGCCTGTGCGCCACCCTTAATATTGCCGTAAAAGCAAGCAATGGAGAGTTTATAAAACCTATCGCCTGCGATGATACCATGCAGGTCAATTACCTTGAGGAAACCATAAATTTTTTTCAAAAACATCCTGATGTATCCTTGCTCTGTACGGACATGCAGCTGATGGATGAAAAATCGGATATCAAACATTCATCCAACTGGAAGTACGGGGGGGTGAACATCAGCGAAGAGAATATAAATGATTTTGAGGCTTATTTATTCGGACCGTTCCTGAATACACCAAGCCTGATTTACAGGAGAGGGCTTTACGATAAAATTGGCGGTTATGACGAAGAACTGGCTTTTGAAGACTGGGATTTTCTGCTCAGGTCCAAAAAAGAAGCGAAATTTTCATTTATTGACTCATCCCTTGTGAATTACCGGGTGCATGCGTCCAATATGCATCATCACATCGGACGGAAGGTTAAGTATTCGCAGGATATCATCAAGCTTCTTCGCAAACACCTGAATACGTCGTTAAACGCAGATAAAAAAATCCGCAAAAAAATATGCGACGAGTTGTACGGCATGTTGATGCTGGACGAAAAAACAGCGATCGGTGACTGGTCAGAATTATATCGCGATATACAGGATAAGGAAAGTGTTAAAAAGCCTTTAGTGAGCGTACTGGCGAGCTCCGGTAATTCCGGAGAGTTCATTGCCCAGGCAATTGAATCGGTCTTGCTGCAAACCTATTCACACATCGAGTTGATTATTGTGGCCGATCCATGCACGGATAAAACAGTCGATATCATTAAATCATTTGTTTCCCGGCACAATAACATAATCCTTCATCAAAACCAGGAAAGCAAAGGATTGTTCCCTTCGCTCAATATTGGCCTGGAACACTGCAAAGGCGCGTACATCGCCATAACAGACCTGGACGATCTCTGCCACCCCCAGCGACTGGAAAGAGAGATGGAACTGATGTTGAGCAATGATAAAACCGGGGTGGTGACTTCATGGGTAAAAACCATGGACGAAAACCGTAAAACCGGTTCTGTGGAATACTCCCCGGATAAGGATGTCAACAAGGTAAGCATGTTGTTTGGATCCCCGTTTTCACATGGTGCTTCACTTTTTAAGACGTCCGTCCTGAAACAGGCAAAATAC